>NZ_BAAGVK010000018.1:0-121132 GCF_054780915.1 Hydrogenophaga aquatica
GGGAATCCTCGGGCTTGAATTCGCCCTCGGTGGGGCGGCCCAGGTGAGACGTGACCATGACGGCAGCACCGGCGTCCAGCGCCAGGCGGATGGCGGGCAGCGAGGCGCGGATGCGCGTGTCTTCGGTGATGTTGCCCGCGTCGTCCTGGGGCACGTTCAGGTCGGCTCGGATGAAGACGCGTTTGCCAGCGGCTTGGCCTGTGGCGCAGAGGTCGGAGAAGCGCAGGAATTTCATGGTCTGGGCGGGCAGGAATGAGACCTTTGGGATTGTAGAGAAGGTGTTTGATAGATGCTATCGATCGAATTACGAAACTCGATTGTTTTATGGAATGAGAATGCCTATCATTGACTCATCGGCAACCCAGGAGCATCACCATGGCACGCATCAGGCATATTGCACGCACCCACCGGCGCACCCTCATGAAGACGGGCAGCTACTACCTCATGCACATCGTGGTGGCGGCCTTGGTGGCCTACGCGGTCACGGGCAATCTCTGGGCGGCCATCACCTTGAGCTTCCTGGAGCCCACGGTGCAGGCGGTGGCCTATTTCTTCCACGAGCGCGCCTGGGCGCGGCGCGATGCGCAAACCGTGGCGCCGGTGCCCGCGGGGTTGGCGGCCGGGGCGGCCTGAGCCGGTGCGCTCCCTTGTGCGGGCGGCTCTAGAATGGCCGCATTCCGGATCACCAAGGGGTGCACGATGACCGCATCAAGCATGAAACGCTGGGCACTGGCCCTGTTCCTGACCGTTGCCCTCAGCGGTTGCGGCTACAACGACTTCCAGCGGCTCGACGAGCAGACGCGCTCGGCCTGGTCCGAGGTGCTCAACCAGTACCAGCGCCGTGCCGACCTGGTCCCCAACCTGGTGGCCACTGTCAAGGGCGAGGCCAGTTTCGAACAGGAAACCCTCACCCGCGTCATTGAGGCGCGGGCCAAGGCCACGTCGGTGCAGGTCACGCCCGAAACGCTCAACGACCCGCAGGCCATGCAGCGCTTCCAGGCTGCCCAGGGTGAGCTGGGCAGCGCACTGAGCCGCCTGCTGGTGGTGGCCGAGCAATACCCCAGCCTCAAGACCAACCAGGGCTTCAGCGATCTGCGCGTGCAGCTCGAAGGCACCGAGAACCGCATCACGGTGGCGCGCAACCGCTACATCCAGGCGGTGCAGGACTACAACGTGCTGGCGCGCAGCTTCCCCAGCAACCTCACTGCCATGGTGTTTGGCTACCAGCCCAAGCCCAACTTCAGCGTGGCCGATGAGGCGGCGATCAGCGCGCCGCCCAAGGTGGACTTCAACAGCAAATAAGCCGTGGCAGGTCTGTCTGCAGCACGTGCCGTCCCGGTCAAAGTGGCCGGTATGGCCTTGCGCGGGTGGGGCTGGGCTATCTGTGCTGTTCTGTTCTGGTGGGTTTGGCCTGCGTTCGCGCAAGTGCCGGTGCCGCCACTGACGGCGCGTGTCATGGATCAGACAGGCACGCTCAGCGCTGCCCAGCGCCAGTCCCTGGACGACAAGCTCGCCGCGTTCGAGCGTGAGCGCGGCAGCCAGGTCGTCGTGCTGGTGGTGCCGACCACCCAGCCCGAGGACATCACCGACTTCACCCAGCGTCTGGGCGACGCCTGGAAGATCGGCCGCCGCGACGTGGGCGACGGCGTGTTGCTGGTCGTGGCGAAAGACGACCGCCGCATGCGCATCGCCACCGCCAAGGCGGTGGAAGGCGCGCTGCCCGACCTGCTGGCACGGCGCATCATCGATCAGGCCGTTGCGCCGCATTTCCGCCAGGGTGACTACGCGGCGGGCCTGGACGCGGGCACCGACCTGATCTTGGCCGCGCTGCGCGGTGAAAACCTGCCACTGCCCGAGTCTCAGGGGAGCCTTTCCGACGAAGAAGGCATGTGGGTGGACCTGCTGGTCTTCCTGGGCATTGCCGTGCCGTTGATTGGCGCCGTGCTGCGCCGCATGCTAGGCAGCCGCCTGGGCAGTGTGGCGGCAGGCGGCGCGGTGGGCTTTATCGCCTGGAACATCACGGGCCTGTTGTGGATCGGCATCGTGGCTGGCCTGTTCGCCGTGTTGATCAGCCTTTTCATCGCCCAGCTGCCTGCTGTGCCTGCGGCCGGGCGGGGAACACGCCATGGCGGCTGGGGTGGCGGGCATGGTGGGTGGGGCGGGGGTTCCGGCAGGGGCGGGGGCTTCAGCTCCGGCGGTGGTGGCAATTTCGGTGGCGGTGGCGCCTCGGGAGGGTGGTGAGATGAACCGCTGGTGGCGATTCTTCAAACATCGCTGGATGGACCCAGCCGACAGCCGCAAGGCCCTGCCCGAGGCTGCCGCAAGCCGTCTGGCCATGCGCGTGGCCGCCGGTGAGCGCCGCCACACTGGCGAGGTGCGTGTGTGTGTGGAGGCAGCCCTGCCACTGAGCTACCTGTGGCCGCCCCCGGACGATGCCGTGCTGCCCGCTGTACTGAGGCGCCGCGCGCTGGCGTGGTTTGGCAAGCTTCTGGTCTGGGACACGCGCGACAACAACGGCGTGCTGATCTACGTGCAACTGGCGGAGCGGGCAATCGAGATCGTGGCCGACCGCGGCCTCAACGAGCGCATCGGCCCGCAGCAGTGGCATGCCTTGCTGGAACGCATGCGCGAGGACTTTCGCGCTGGCCGCTTCGAGCAGGGGCTGGCGGCTGCGATTGACGAGGTCACCGATGTGCTGGCCGCGCATTTCCCGGAAGACGTGGCCAACCCCAAACCCAACGAACTGCCCGACGCTGTGGTGTTGCGCTGACGCGGGCCTTCAGCCCGCCACGTATTCCACCCGGTTTCGGCCCATCGCCTTGGCGCGGTAGAGGGCGGCGTCGGCCTGGGCCAGCAGGCTGTCGGCGTCCTCGGTCTGGCCGTTGCAGGTCGCCACCCCCAGGCTGATGGTCACCTCTGGCAGCCCTTTCACCGCTGGGCACTGCTGCACCGCCTGGCGGGCCTTTTCCGCCAGCAGCTTCATGTGTTCCAGTGGCGTGTTCGGGGCGATGATCAAGAATTCCTCGCCACCCCAGCGGCAAACCATGTCCGAGGCGCGCACGGCGCCGCGCACCGCCTCCCCGACCATCTGCAGCACCTGATCCCCAGACAGGTGGCCATGCACGTCATTGATGCTCTTGAAGTGATCGATGTCGATGAACGCCAGCCCGATGGGGATGTCGAGCCGCTTGCACAGGGCCACCTGCGACTGGAGGAACAGTTCGCCCTGGCGCCGGTTGGGCAGGCCAGTGAGCACGTCGTGCGAGGCCAGGCGCTCCAGCTGGAACTGGAGCTGTTTGCGGTCAGTGATGTCCTGCACCATGCCCACGACGCGGGCTGGCCGCCCGTCGGGCGTGCGCTCGCAGATGCTGCCCCGGTCATGCACCCACAGGTAGTGGCCATTGCGGTTGCGCAGCCGGTATTCCGCTTCGTAGCGGACCCGCTGCCCTTGCAGGTGTTCGTTGAGCACCGCCATCACGCGGCCGCTGTCTTCGGGGTGCACGTTCTGGCTCCACGACTCCAGGACCGGTGCCATTTCCTCGGGGCCGTACCCCAGCATGCGCTTGAGCTGCGGGCTGAAGTAAAGGTGGCCCGTGGCCACGTCCCAGTCCCACAGGCCGTCGCTGGCCTCGTTCAGGGCGTACCACAGGCGTTGCTCCCGCTCATGCAGCATCGTTTCCTGCGCGACACGGGTGGTGATGTCCCGCGCCACCGACAGGAAGTACTCCTGCGCGTTCCAGTGAAAGCGCGTGGTGTTCACCTCCACTGCCACTTCGTGACCTTGGGTGTGGCGGTGTCTGCCCAGGAAGCGGAAACACTCCGACTGCCGGATGACCTGTGCAATGTCCGACCACTGCGGCAGGCCCGTCACGTCCTTCTGGAGGCTCAGGACGCTGTGGTTGACCACTTCCTCGCGGGTGAGGCCCAGACTGGCCCAGGCCATGCGGTTACCCCAGACGATCCGTGACGACTCCGGGTCAATCAGGTAGACAGCGTCTGCCAAGTGGTCGAACATGGCTTCCAGAGGCGGAAGCGGCTGAGTTTGGCTCGGGGTGGGGGAAGACACGGTGGTTCTCTCTGGCAGAAGAGGTTTAATGATACATCTGATGCCGGCGGGCCGAAGCCCTTCGAGTCCTCGGGGTGGTCGGGGTTTTGCAGCGGTTCTACAATAGTCGCCGCCCTGATGACACTTCACAATCCGGCTACGGATTTCACATTACGGAGACATCGCCATGTCGCAAAAGCAGGAAGAGAAACGAGCCGAGCTGCGCCGCGCCGCTCTGGAGTACCACGAGTTCCCGACGCCCGGCAAAGTGGCCATTGCTGCCACCAAGCAGCTCACCAACCAGCGCGACCTGGCCCTGGCCTACTCGCCCGGCGTGGCCGCGCCTTGCGAAGAAATCGTGGCCGACCCGGTCAACGCCTTCAAGTACACCAGCCGGGGCAACCTGGTGGCCGTCATCACCAACGGCACGGCGGTGCTGGGCCTGGGCGACATCGGCCCGCTCGCCTCCAAGCCCGTGATGGAGGGCAAGGGCGTGCTCTTCAAGAAGTTTGCGGGCATCGATGTGTTCGACATCGAGATCAACGAGAAGGATCCGGACAAGCTGGTCGAGATCATCGCCTCTCTGGAGCCCACCTTCGGTGGCATCAACCTGGAAGACATCAAGGCGCCGGACTGCTTCTACGTCGAGCGCAAGCTGCGCGAGCGCATGAAGATCCCGGTCTTCCACGACGACCAGCACGGCACCGCCATCTGCGTGGGCGCCGCCATCCTCAACGGCCTGAAGGTCGTGGGCAAGGACCTCAAGAGCGTCAAGCTCGTCACCTCTGGCGCTGGCGCGGCCGCCCTGGCTTGCCTGGGCCTGCTGGTCAAGCTCGGCATCCCGCGTGAAAACATCTGGGTGACCGACCTGGCAGGCGTGGTGTACGAAGGCCGCACCGAACTGATGGACCCCGACAAGGCCCAGTTTGCGCAGAAAACCTCACAGCGCACCCTGTCCGAGGTCATCGAGGGCGCCGACATTTTCCTGGGGCTGTCCGCTGGCGGCGTGCTCAAGCAGGACATGGTGGTCAAGATGGCTGCCAAGCCGCTGATCCTGGCGCTGGCCAACCCCACGCCTGAAATCCTGCCCGAGCAGGTGAAGGAGGTGCGCGACGACGCCATCATGGCCACCGGCCGCACCGACTACCCCAACCAGGTCAACAACGTCCTGTGCTTCCCCTACATCTTCCGTGGTGCGCTGGACGCCGGGGCCTCCACCATCACCGATGAGATGGAGATCGCAGCGGTGCACGCCATCGCCGAACTGGCCCAGGCCGAGCAAAGCGAAGTGGTGGCGGCGGCGTACGCGGGTGAAAAGCTCGCCTTTGGCCCCGAATACCTCATCCCCAAACCCTTCGACCCGCGGTTGATGATGAAGATCGCTCCGGCCGTGGCCAAGGCGGCGGCCGACAGCGGCGTGGCCCAGCGCCCGATTGCCGACCTGGACGCCTACCGCGAGAAGATGCAGTCCTTTGTCTTCGCTTCCGGCACCATCATGAAGCCGGTGTATGCCATCGCCAAGAAGGCCCAGCACAAGCGCGTGGCCTACGCCGAGGGTGAGGAAGAACGCGTGCTGCGTGCCTGCCAGGTGGTGGTGGACGAAGGCTTGGCCCGCCCCACACTGATCGGCCGCCCCGGCATCATCGCCCAGCGCGTCGAGAAGTTCGGCCTGCGTCTGAAGGAAGGCCTGGACTACGACGTGGTCAACGTCGAGCACGACGAGCGTTACCGCGACTTCTGGCAGACCTACCACCAGCTCATGGAGCGCCGTGGCGTCACCGAGCAGCTGGCCAAGATCGAGATGCGCCGCCGCCTCTCGCTCATCGGTGCCATGTTGCTGCGCAAGGGCGACGTGGAAGGCCTGATCTGCGGTACCTGGGGCACCAACCCCATGCACCTGCAGTACGTTGACCAGGTGATCGGCAAGCGCCCCGGTGCACACTGCTACGCCGCGATGAACGCCCTGATGCTGCCTGGCCGCCAGGTGTTCCTGGTGGACACGCACGTCAACTACGACCCCAGCGCCGAGCAGCTGGCCGAGATCACCCAGATGGCCGCGCGCAAGATGATGCGCTTTGGCATCACGCCGAAGGCCGCGCTGTTGTCACACTCCAATTTCGGTTCGTCTGATCAGCCATCTGCAGTCAAAATGCGCCAAACACTGGCTATTCTGCGTGAACAGGCGCCGTGGCTGGAGGTGGACGGCGAGATGCATGGCGACGTCGCGCTGGATGCCGAGTCGCGCCGCCGCCTGATGCCGAACAGCACGCTGACGGGCGATGCCAACCTGCTGGTGCTGCCCAACATCGACGCTGCAAACATCACCTACAACCTGCTCAAGACGGCTGCGGGCGGCGGCATCGCCGTGGGCCCGATGCTGCTGGGCGTGGCCAAGCCGGTGCACATCCTGACGGCCAGCGCCACCGTGCGCCGTATCGTCAACATGACCGCGCTGACAGTGGCAGAGGCCAACGTCGGGCCGCGTGCAGTGCAGCAAATTTGACGGCAGGCGCTTGCTTACCATGCCTCACGGGGCATGCAAAGAAGTGACTGAATAACCTTGGGGGCGGCTCTTTGAAAGGGCTGCCCCCTTGCTTTTTGGGGCCGCTTCGGGCACACTTGCGCCCTTGAATTTCAGGGTTTACCCGCAGGAGTTCGCGGGTAGGCTGGGCTTTCAGGATGCAGGGGTGGATGTTGCGCAAACGGCTCTGGTCGGTAGGGTGGGCTGCGGTTCTGGTGACCGTGGCGGCGTTGCTGGCGGGGCCGGGTGTCCAGGCCCGCGGCGTTGGCGACGAGGCGGCCAGCCAGGCAGTGGCGGTCATTGCTCTCGGTGCCTTGCCGCCTCAGGGCCAGGACGTGTGGCAGCAGATCCATCGCGGCGGACCGTTCCGTTACGAGAAGGACGGCACGGTGTTCGGAAACCGCGAGCGGCTGTTGCCCATCCACAAGCGGGGTTACTACCGCGAATACACCGTGCCCACGCCCGGGCTGTCGCACCGGGGCGCGAGGCGCATCGTGTGCGGTGGTCTGCAGCCCCGGCAGCCTGATGCCTGTTATTACACGGCCGATCACTACGCGAGCTTCAAGCGCATAGTGCAGTGAGGCGGCCAGAGCCGGATTTGCAACCTATTTGTCTTTGGAAAGTGATAGCGGAGATGGACCAGCCACTTCGTAACGTACGCACCAACATCGTTCAGTCGATCCGCGCCTACACGGTCAAGGAACTTGAGGCCGCAGCCGAGCAGCTGGGCCACCACTTCCTGTATGCCAACCTGGCCACGGCCTTGAACAAGCAGGATGTGCTCGACCTCATCGCCGAGCAGTACACGCTGCCGTCCACGTTCGGCAAGAACTTCGACGCGCTCTACGACTGCATGACCGATCTGGTCCACAAGTCCGGCCCGCAGACCGGTTTCATCGTGGTGCTGGAGCACATCCCGACCAGCCCCAAGTTCGACAAGGAAGCGCGCGAGCAGCTGCTCGACATCTTCCGAGACGTGGCGGACTACTGGAACGACCGCAAGGTGCCGTTCCGCTGCTTCTACTCCTTCTCGGTGGCCCGCGCGCCCAAGGCCGCCGACCTGGAAGCCCCCAGCGACGAGCCCATGCTGACCGACAAGCTGGTGGACGTGAGCCCGCAGGCCCTGCGCATGAGCAGCCCGTTCAACGCGGGTTACTGGCTGACGGCGGCCTGAGCGCTGGCCCTCTCTTCCAGCCAAAAGGCCGCTCACAGGAGCGGCCTTTTGATTTTGAGCGGCACACCGGGTCAACCGGCCACGGCCTGGGCCAGCGCCACGAATTCGGCCACGGGCACTTCTTCGGCGCGCCGCTGCAGGTCGAACTGGCCCGCAAACTGCCTGGCCTCCAGCCAGCGGCCCAGGCTGTGGCGCAGCAGCTTGCGCCGCTGTGAAAACGCCACCTGCACCAGTTCCTCCAGCAGCGGGGTATCAAGTGCGGGCGGTGTGGCCAGCGGCACCATGCGCACCACGGCACTGTCGACGCGCGGCGGCGGGTCGAAGCTCTCGGGTGGCACGAACAACACGTTTTCCATGTCGTAGCGCCACTGCAGCATCACGCTCAGGCGGCCGTAATCGGCGGTGGCGGGCTGGGCCACCATGCGGTCGATCACTTCCTTTTGCAGCATGAAGTGCTGGTCTTGCACCACATCGGCCACGCCGAGCAGGTGGAACAGGATGGGGCTGGAGATGTTGTAGGGCAGGTTGCCCACCACCCGCATCGGGCGCTCGGAGGTGGCTGCCAGCGCGCGGAAATCCACCTTGAGCACGTCAGACTCGACCACCGTGAGCTGCGGGTGTGCGCGCAGGCGAACAGCCAGGTCGCGGTCCAGCTCGATGACGGTGAGGTGGCCCAGCCGCTCGACCAGTGGCTGCGTCAGCGCGGCCAGGCCAGGGCCGATCTCCACCACGAACTGGCCAGGCGCGGGCGCGATCTCGCGCACGATCGCTTCAATGATCGCTTGGTCGGACAGGAAGTGCTGACCGAAACGCTTGCGGGCGTGGTGCTTCACCGGGGCGGCTCGCGGTACTCGACGTAGGCGCGCGCGCGCAAGTCGCGTGCCCATTCGGCGTAGGACTCTTCGATCTTCTGGCTGCGCAGCACGTTGCGCACCCACTCGCGCTGTTCACGCTGGCTCAGCGGCACAGCGCGGCGCTCCAGCACCTGGATGAGATGCACGCCAAAGCGCGACACGACCGGGGCAGAGATTTCGTTGGGCGCGAGGTCATCCATCACATCCTCGAACTCGGGCACGAACATGCCGGGGGTGGCCCAGCCCAGGTCGCCGCCCTGCTTGGCAGAGCCGTCCTGGCTGAACTGCTGTGCCAGGGTTTCGAAAGTGGCCTGGCCGGACGCGATGCGCTGGCGCATCTCGTTGAGGCGGGCGATCGTCGCATCCTGGTCTTGCGGCGTGGCGGGGCGCAGCAGGATGTGGCGGGCGCGGGTCTGGTTGACCGTGGTCTCGGGGAGTTTGGGGTTGCGCTTTTCCAGCACCTTGAGCACGTGGAAACCGGCACCGCTGCGCACCAGGCCCACCACATCACTAGTCTTGGCGTTCTGGACGGCCTGCAGGAACAGCGAGGGGTAGCGGTCTGCCGGGCGCAAGCCCAGCTGGCCGCCTGCGGCCTTGCCCTCGGGGGCATCGGACAGACTGCGGGCCAGGGCGGCGAAGTCTTCCCCTGCCCGGGCGCGGCGCAGCACGTCTTCGGCGCGGGCCTGGCGCTCGGCGATCACCGCCGGGCTGGCGTTGTCTGGCACGGCAACCAGCACCTGGGCGAGGTTCAGCGCGGTCTGACCCGGGTCGGCGTTGCGCTGCTGTTCCTGCAGGTAGGCGTCGATGTCCTGTTCGCTGACCCGCACGCGGTTGTCCACCTCGCGCTCGCGCACCAGTTGCAGCAGCAACTCGTCGCGCAGGTTGGCGCGGAACTGCTCCAGCGGCACCCCCATGGTCTTGAGGCGTTCGTGCAGCTGGGGCACGGTCAGGCGGTTCTGGCGGGCCACGCTTTCCTCGGCCTGTGCCAGGGCGCTGTCTTCAACCTTCACGCCGATCTCTTTCGCCCACTGCAGCTGGGTTTTTTCAACGATCAGGCGCTCCAGCACCTGGCGGGCCAGCTCCTCGCGGGAGGGAGCGTCGGGGCCGGTGGGTGGTTCGATGCGGGCCAGCCTGGCGCGCACCTCGTTGTTCGTGACAGGTTCGGAGTTGACCAGCGCGACGATGTGGTCCGCGCCACGGGGGGCTGAAACGTTGGCACTGCCCGCGCCGAGGTTGTTGTTGCCCAGGCGCAGGGTTTGCGCACCGGCCGATGTGCCCAGGGCCAGCAGCAGGGCGGCGGTCAGCAGGGAGGTCTTATTCATAGCGCTCGAAACGGCTGGGGGTGATGGTGTTTTCACGCAGGTACTGGTAGCGCGGCACGTTGTCGCGCAGTGTCTGCAGGGGGTTGGAGCCGATGCGCGAGAAGCCGACGAACTCCAGTTGGAAGAGGATGCGCTGGTTGGCGTCGCGGCGGCTTTGCTGCAGGCGTTCCAGCACGACGCGCCCGATCCAGCAGCCAGCGTCGTATTCCAGACCGGCCACCAGGTCAACGACCCGGCGGTCCTGCACGCTGTAGTTGATGCGGCCGACGCTGTACCACTGGTGCGGGCCCAGGCCGCGTCCAGGGCCGAGGTCTGCGGTGGGGCCGCCAAACAGATCGCTCAAGGGCCATTGCCAGCTCAGGTCGATCTGTTCGCTGACGTTGCGCTGCACGCGGTAGTTGGCATTGAGCACGCGGTAGTTGCCCGGCTGGTAGCGCGCGCCCAGAGTGGTGCGCTCAGACTCCCTGCTCTTGGGGTTGTACTGCACCGTGCCGTTGAGCGTCCAGTGTGGGTTCCACTGCAGGCGTCCACCGAAGAGGATGTCGCTGAAACGGTCGGTGGGCGCCGTCTCGTTGGGCAGGGTGACCCGCTGGTCGTTGAGGCGCAAGCGCTGGGCCACGCCCAGGCTGAGGATTTCCGAGCCGGTGTCGGGGTGGATCAGCCGCGTGGTCGCACCCACGGTGAGGGCGTGCACGTCAGCGAGGCGGTCGTTGCCCCCGTAAGGGTTGGACGCGAAGATGGTCGCCAGGTTGAAGTCGTAAGCGGCGCTGTCGTAGTTGGGCAGGTAGCTCTGGTCGCGGTACGGCGTATGGCTGTAGAAAACGCGCGGCTCCAGCGTCTGCAGGAAGCTGCGGCCGAAGATGCTGGTGTCGCGCTCGAACACCAGGCCGCTGTCCAGGCTGAGTGTGGGCAGGGCATAACTCATGCTCTTGCGGCCATTGCCAAGCGCCTGGTCAAAGTCGTACTGGCGCAGGTGCAGCTGGGCGCCGGGCTTGATGAACCAGCCCGGCGCCTGCCATGTCTTGCTCAACTGGGCAATGGCCAGCGCGCGCGAGCCGTTGACGTTGGTGGTCTGGTCTGCGGCCGTGCCGTTCCAGATGGTGGTGAGGCGGTCGCTCTGGAAGCGGGTGGCGTTCGTCTGCAGCGACCACGTCCAGTCTTCCGAGCTGCCTATCGAGAAGGCCCTGGGCCGGTAGTTCGCGGTCAGCGACGGCACGCGGTCGTAAGGGGGCACGATCGGGCTGTCGGCGTCCTGCAGCGTCTGCCATTTGTAGGAACCCAGCGCCAGCGACCAGGGGCCGTTCCTCCAGGACAGCGTGGCGTCGCTGGGCAGCAGGCGCTGCGTCAGCGACGTGCTGGTGCGTGGGAAGTCGCGCCAGTAGTTGTCGTCGCTCACACGGTTCAGGTTCAGCGCCAGGCTGGCCCGTCCCGGGCCGAACTGTCCCAGCATCTGCTGGTGTTGCAGCGACGAGGCCCAGCGATCACGGCTGCGCAGCTTGTCGTTGTCCATGTAGGACGCTCGCAGACGGCCTTCGTAATTGCGTTCCAGGTAACGGAATTCGCCCCCCAGGTCCAGGCCGCGCTTGGTCATCAGCGTGGGGTAGAGCGTGACGTCACGGTTGGGGGCCAGGTTCAGGTAGTACGGAACCGTCAGCTCCAGGCCGCTCTGTGCGTCGAGGTTGATGGTGGGGGGCAGCATGCCCGACTTGCGCCGGTCGGACAGCGGGAAGCTGGCGTAAGGCGAGGCCAGCAGGGGCACGCCCTTGAAGTAGAGCACGCCGTTGGTGGCGGTGCCGGTGTCTTCCAGGTTGTCGAACTCGATGCGGCGGGCGCGCACCTCCCAGTCGGGGCGGGACCGGCTCAGACCCGGGCGCGGGCAGGTCGTGTAGCTCGCGTCGTGGGCCACGGCGCGGTCTTCGCCCAGAAAGTCCAGGCGGCTGGCTTCGCCCTGCCCGCCGTTGCGCAGGATGGAGAAGCGCGGCTGCTCGAAGTGGCCTTCAAAGGTGTCGAGCTTGAGCTTGAGCGCAGTGCCTTCGTAAACGTTGCCCAGCCGGTTGATGCGGACGTTGCCGGTGGCCTCGACCGTGTCGCTGGCCTGGAAGTGTTCCAGCCGTTCGGCCCGGACGACCGTGTCGTGGCGGCGCAGCTCCGCCTGGCCTTCGACGATGGTGTTGACGTCTGTCTGGCCGGTGATCCGTTCGCCAAAAACGAAGGTAGGTGCCTGCGATGCCACGCTGGGCGGCAGCTTCTCCTGCAGCAGCGTGCTCATGGTCAGCGGCAGCTCGCCCCGCTCCAGGGGCAGGTCGCTCTGGGCAAGCGCGGCAGCGGGCCAGGCTGTCACGCCAAGCCACCACCACAGGGGCCGGGTCGCGGCTCGGCGCGGCCACCAAAGGCTGGCAAGGGGCGTCGGCGTGGAAGGCGCGGAAACAGGTGGTTTCAAGGGCAGAAAACTCCGGCGCGTCCAGCCCTTGCCAGACACGTTCGTAGAATAGACTGCCATTATCCACGAGCCCCAACAGGGGCTCCGCAGCCCCGTTTTTTCGCCGCTTTCTTTACATGCAGCCTTCCACATCTCAGCCCGCCGTCGTCTGGTCCGATCCGCAGCGCGAGTCAGCCTTCACCGCCTGGCTGGCCACACAGGCCACCGTGCACGGCTTGCTGCCCGGCAGCGTGCGGCCCGCTTCCGCAGACGCGAGCTTTCGCCGCTACCTGCGGGTGGACCGGGCCGCTGGAGGCAGCCTGGTGGTGATGGACGCACCGCCCGACAAGGAAGACTGCAAGCCTTTCGTCAAGGTGGCCGGCCTGCTGCGTGAAGCAGGGGTACGGGTGCCAGCCATCCTGGCGTGGGATGAGCCCCAGGGCTTCATGCTGCTGGAAGACGTGGGCGAGCGCACCCTGCTGGACGTGCTCAACCCTGAACAGCCCGCGCAGGCACAGCCCTACTTCCGCGACGCCACCGCCGCTTTGTTGGACTGGCAGAAGGCATCCAAGCCCGGTGTGCTGCCCGCCTACGACGAGGCCCTGCTGCGCCGCGAATTGCAGCTCTTCCCCGACTGGTACCTGGAAAAGCACAAAGGCCTGGCGCTGGATGACGCCATGCGCGACACCCTGGCCAAGACTTTCTCGCTCATCGTGCAGCGCAACCTGGCGGCTCCCAGCGTCTTCGTGCACCGCGACTACATGCCCCGCAACCTGATGCTGCCGCGCGCCGATGACGCCAACCAGCGCCTGGCGGTGCTTGACTTCCAGGACGCGGTGCATGGCCCCATCACCTACGACATCGCCAGCCTGATGCGCGACGCCTTCCTGACCTGGGAGGAGGACATGGTGCTGGACGTGACCATCCGCTACTGGGAGCAGGCGCGCAAGGCGGGGTTGATGGACTTTGAAGGCTGGAGCGAGGACTTTGGCGCCTTCTACCGCGCGGTGGAGTGGATGGGGCTGCAGCGGCACCTCAAGGTGGCGGGCATCTTCGCGCGCCTCACCTTGCGCGATGGCAAGCCCAAGTACCTGGCCGATGCGCCGCGCTTCATCCTCTACATCCGCAACACCGCGCTACGCTACCGCGAGCTGGCGCCCTTGTTGCGCCTGATCGACAAGGTCGAAGGCTGGGAGGCGGCATCGGGCTTCGCCTACGGCCGCATGTGAGCCAGCCAGGCATGCCGCGCATCCACCACCCCGAACCCTTGCAGCCCGGCCAGGAGCTGGCCTTGACCGCGGACGGCGCGCGCCACGTGCAGGTGCTGCGCCTGCAGCCTGGCGACCCCATCACCCTGTTTGGCGACCCGCTGGCCGGGGGCGAATACGATGCCACCGTTCTGCGCATGGGCCGCAGCAGTGTGGAGGTGCGGGTGGGGGGCCACCGTGCCACCGAGCGTGAGCCCCTCCGGGCCGTGCACCTGGCCGTTGGCATGCCCGCCAATGAACGCATGGACTGGCTGGTGGAGAAGGCCACCGAACTGGGCGTGGCCAGCATCCAGCCGCTGATGACCGAGCGCAGCGTGCTGCGGCTGAAGGACCAGCGTGCCGAGAAGAAGGTGGCGCACTGGCAGGCGGTGGCCGTGAGCGCCTGCGAGCAATGCGGCGGCAACCGCTTGCCGCGCATTCACCCGGTGCGTACGCTGGAGGCCTGGTTGCGCGAAGCCCCCTGGGCGCCCGATGCGTGGCGTGGTGTGCTTTCCCTGGCGGCGGGCAGCCAGCCATTCGCATCCACGTGGCCAGTGGACCCCAGTGTTCCCATGTGGCTGGTGAACGGGCCCGAAGGTGGCCTGAGCACGACAGAGGAAGAGGCGCTGCTGGCGCGGGGTTTCTCGCCCGTCAGCCTGGGACCGCGGGTGCTGCGCGCCGAAACCGCCGCGCTTGCTGCGCTGGTCCAGGCCGTGGCCTGACATTCACTTCCAGCGCACGGGTTCCAGCGAAACGCTGCCCTTGTCGCTGCTCAGGGTGAGCACCCCGTCGTGCACGGTGGCTTGCAGCTGCATGCTGCGTTCTGCCATGGTGGCCAGGGTCTGGCTGGCGTCTGACGGCAAGCGCCACACCTGCAGTTTGTCGAGCCGGCTCAGCTTGTTCTCAATGCCTCTCCACCAGATGTCGGCGGGGTGCGAGTAGGCGTACACCCGCACGGCGTCGGCCTGGCTGCAGGCCTTGGCCAGCGGCTTGTCCTCCGGTTGCCCCACCTCTATCCACAGCCGCTTGCGGCCGGTGAAGTCGGTCAGGTGCGCGTCCGGGTCTTCGGGGTCCGACAGGCCCGCGCCGAAGGCCAGCGTGCCGTCGCCCCCGCACATGTCCTGCAACTCGTGGGCGTTGAGCGCCAGGGCGGCCAGCCGCACCATCATGCGTTCGTCGGTCTCGCTGGGGTGGCGGGCCAGCGTGAGCGCGTGGTCGGCGTAGTAGTTGTGGTCGATGTCGGCGATCTGCAGGTTCGCCTTGAAGATGGTGGATTTGATGGCCATGGGGTTGCCGCTGTCAGCCCAGGGCCGTCACGGAAGGGTCGGTGTGGATGAGTTCGAGAGGGTAGCGGCGCCCGGCCAGATGGTCTTCCATGCATTGCAGCACCAGCGGGCTGCGGTGGCGGTCGCGGCTGGCGCGCACTTCTTCAGGGGTCAGCCAGACGGTACGCACGATGCCATGGTCCAGGCTGCGGCCTGCAACGGTGTCGCCCAGGGTGCCGCAGAAGGCGAAACGCACGTAGGTGATATCTTCGCCCGTTGCGGCACGCTGGAAGCGCGACAGGTAGATGCCGACGAGGCCGGTGGGTTCGAAAGTGTGGGCGGTTTCCTCCAGCGCCTCGCGGCGGCAGCCTTGGAGCGGGCTCTCGCCGGGGTCCAGGTGGCCAGCGGGGTTGTTCAGCCGCAGGCCTTCGGGGGTGTGCTCTTCCACGAGCAGGTAGCGGCCGTCGCGTTCAATGATCGCGGCCACGGTGACGCTGGGTTTCCATCGGGTGTCCATCCGGCCGATTATGGCGCTCGTCCCCTTGCCCGTTGTGCCAAAATATCAGTAGATACTTATGTTTGATCCATCTGTCGGTCAGACGATGATTGAATCCAGTCATTACCATGTAAGCTTGGATGCGCAACAACCCGTCCCAGAGGGACACGAGTGAGGAGACACGTATGCTCATAGGCGTACCTGCCGAGACAGCGGCGGGCGAAACGCGGGTGGCGGTGACGCCCGAGACCGCGAAGAAGCTGGTGGCCCAGGGCCACACGGTGCGGGTGGAGTCGGGCGCGGGCGTGGCGGCCAGCGCCATCGACGATGCTTACCGCGCGGCGGGTGCCGAAGTGGTGGACGCCGCCGGGGCGTTCGGCTGCGAACTGGTGTTGAAGGTGCGGACACCGTCCGATGCCGAGCTGGCGCAGATGAAGCCGGGCACCACGCTGGTGGGCATGCTCAACCCCTTCGATGCCGATGGCCTTGCCGCCATGGCCAAGGCGGGCCTGACCAGCTTCGCACTGGAAGCCGCGCCGCGCACCACGCGTGCGCAGAGCATGGACGTGCTGTCGTCGCAGGCCAACATCGCGGGCTACAAGGCCGTGATGATGGCGGCCAACCAGTACCAGCGCCTGTTTCCCATGCTGATGACGGCGGCCGGCACCATCAAGGCCGCGCGCGTGGTCGTCCTGGGCGTGGGCGTGGCGGGCCTGCAGGCCATTGCCACCGCCAAGCGCCTGGGCGCGGTGATTGAGGCGTCCGATGTGCGTCCCTCGGTGAAGGAGCAGGTCGAGTCCCTGGGGGCCAAGTTCATTGACGTGCCCTACGAGACCGCCGAAGAGAAGGAGGCCGCCGAAGGCGTGGGCGGTTATGCCCGCCCCATGCCGCAGAGCTGGCTGGACCGCCAGAAGGCCGAGGTGGCCAAGCGCGTGGCCCAGGCCGACGTGGTCATCTCCACTGCGCTCATCCCGGGCCGCGCGGCGCCGGTGCTCATCACCGAGGACATGGTCAAGGCCATGAAGCCAGGCTCGGTGATCGTGGACATTGCTGCGGGCAAGGGCCCCAACGGCCCGCACGGCGAGCCTGGTGGCAACTGCCCCCTGACCGAAGCGGGCAAGACGGTGCAGAAGCACGGCGTCTTCATCATCGGCGAGACCAACCTGCCCGCCCTGGTGGCGGCCGACAGCTCCAGCCTGTACGCGCGCAACGTGCTCGACTTCCTCAAGCTCGTGCTGCCGAAGGACGCCACCGCCGTGCAGGTGCCGATGGACGACGACATCGTCGCGGCCTGCCTGATGACGCAAGGCGGCGAGGTCAAGCGCAAGGCCTGAGGCCAGGGCGCCTGTCACCGCTTTCAAACCCGCATTCAACAGGAGTCTCCCCATGGACGCCATCTCCCCGGTTGTCTTCAACCTCATCATCTTCGTGCTGGCGATCTACGTCGGCTACCACGTCGTCTGGAACGTCACCCCCGCGCTGCACACGCCCCTGATGGCCGTGACCAACGCCATCTCGGCCATCGTCATCGTGGGCGCCATGCTGGCCGCCGCACTCACCGAAACCCCGCTGGGCAAGACCATGGGCGTGCTTGCCGTGGCACTGGCGGCGGTCAACGTCTTCGGCGGCTTCCTCGTCACCCGGCGCATGCTGGAGATGTTCAAGAAGAAAGAGCGCAAGGCCCCGGCGGCTGCGGGTTCCGCTGCTGAAGGAGCCGCCAAATGAGCATGAACCTCGTCGTTCTGTTGTACCTGGTGGCGTCGGTCTGCTTCATCCAGGCCCTGAAAGGTCTGAGCCACCCGACCACCTCCATCCGCGGCAACGTCTTCGGCATGACCGGCATGGGCATCGCCATCGTGACCACGGTGGGGCTGATCGCCACGCTGGCCGAGCAAATGGCCATCGACACCGCTGCTGGCCTGGGTTACGTGGCCGTGGGCCTGGCGGTGGGCGGCACCGTGGGCGCCATCATGGCCAAGCGGGTCGAGATGACCAAGATGCCCGAGCTGGTGGCCTTCATGCACAGCATGATCGGCTTGGCGGCCGTGTGCATTGCGATCGCCGTGGTGGCCGAACCCTGGGCCTTCGGCCTGGCGGCCAAGGGTGCGCAGATTCCCTTCGGCAACAAGATCGAACTGTTCCTGGGGTCGGCCATCGGCGCCATCACCTTCAGTGGTTCGGTCATCGCCTTCGGCAAGCTTTCCGGCAAGTACAAGTTCCGCCTGTTCCAGGGCGCACCCGTCACCTTCGCGGGCCAGCACATGCTCAACCTGGTGCTGGGTCTGGCCGTGGTGGCGCTGGGCATCTATTTCGCCGCCACGGGCGACTGGACGGCGTTCTTCGTGCTGACTGCGCTGAGCTTCGTGCTGGGCGTGCTCATCATCATCCCCATTGGGGGCGCCGACATGCCGGTCGTGGTGTCCATGCTCAACAGCTATTCGGGCTGGGCGGCTGCGGGCATCGGCTTCAGCTTGAACAACTCCATGCTGATCATTGCTGGCTCGCTGGTGGGTTCCTCGGGCGCGATCCTGAGCTACATCATGTGCAAGGCCATGAACCGCTCGTTCTTCAGCGTGATCCTGGGCGGCTTTGGGGGTGAGGCAGGCACGGCCGCTGCTGGTGGCGGCGTGCAGCGCACGGCCAAGAGCGGCAGCGCCGACGACGCGGCCTTCATCCTGGGCAACGCCGAGACGGTCATCATCGTGCCCGGCTACGGCTTGGCCGTGGCCCGGGCCCAGCACGCGGTCAAGGAGCTGGCGCACAAGCTCACCGACAAGGGCATCACGGTGAAGTACGCCATCCACCCGGTGGCCGGCCGCATGCCGGGCCACATGAACGTGTTGCTGGCCGAGGCCGAGGTGCCATACGACCAGGTGTTCGAGATGGAGGACATCAACAGCGAGTTCGGTCAGGCCGACGTCGCCATCATCCTGGGTGCCAACGACGTGGTCAACCCGGCCGCGCTGCAAAAGGGCTCCACCATCTATGGCATGCCGATCCTGGAAGCCTACAAGGCCAAGACGGTGATCGTGAACAAACGTTCCATGGCCGCAGGCTACGCCGGGCTGGACAACGAACTGTTCTACATGGACAAGACCATGATGGTGTTTGGCGACGCCAAGAAGGTGGTCGAGGACATGACCAAGGCGGTGGAGTGAGCCGCCTGATTGCCTGCAAGGTTGCCTGAAACGCCGCCATGTGCGGCGTTTCTTTTTTTAGCGTTGTAACGTATGCGACACCAAAATACCTGCACAAAAAGCGCCTGAAGCCTACATTTAGCACTTCAGCTTGCCGGGCTGGGCAGCGTGCCGCGGGCAAGCATCAAAAATAAGAGGGCCGCCATGGAGACAAGCGAAACAGAGCAGCAGCGCCGCCGCGAGATGCTGGTTCATCACCTGCGTGCCAACTTCGGGGAAATCGGCCGCAGCACCTTGCGCGCCATCTTCGACAACGTGAGCTGGGTGGAGTTGAGCGCGGGTGATGTGCTGATGGAACAGGGCCAGCCAGGCGACACGGCCTACCTTTCGCTCAGCGGGCGTCTGCGTGTCTATGTCCGCAACCCGGACGGCTCCAGCCGCATGGTGCGCGAGCTGGGGCGGGGGGAGATCACAGGAGAGATCAGCCTGTACACGGGGGCGCCGCGCTCCGCGACGGTCGTCGCCATCCGTGACAGCTTGCTCGCGCGCATCGACAAGCCGCATTTCGACGCGCTGGTGGCACGCAACCCGCAGGTGTCGCTGGCGTTGACCAACAAGATCATCAACCGCCTGCAGACACAGCATGCGCGCCAGCCGCTTCCGGCACCGGTCATGGTCACGCTGCTGCCGATCACCGAGGGTCTGGACGTCGAACCCCTGGCGCACCGGCTGGCGGGCATGCTGGGGCAGTACGGCCGGGCCTGCTGCGTGACCGCGGAGTCCATGCAGGCGCGGTTGGCAAGCCTAGGCGAACCCGAAGGCGGCAGGGGCGAGGAAGAGCGTTTGTCTGCCGCGCTCGACGATCTGGAGGCCGAGCACGATTTCGTGCTCATGTTGGCCGATCCACACACCTCCGTGTGGACCCGGCTTTGCATCCGCCACAGCGACGAGATCCTTCTGATGGCCGACGCGCAAAAGTCCGCCGCGCTGCATCCGGTGGAGCAGGCGTTTCTGGTGGACCAGTCGCAGCGCAGCGAGGCCGCGGAGACCCTGGTGCTGCTGCATCCACAGGGTATCAAGTCGCCGCTGGGCATGCGGCGCTGGCTGGAGCGCAGAGCCGTCACGGGTCACGTCAACATCCGCCCGTCGATGGACGGTGACATTGCCCGTCTGGCCCGCCTGCTCAGCCGCAACGCGGTGGGCCTGGTGCTCGCTGGCGGCGGGGCTCGCGGGTTCTCGCACCTCGGCATCTGGAAGACCCTGCGCCAGCATGGCATCGAGGTCGATTGCGTGGGCGGCACCAGCATGGGCGCCGTGATGGCAGCCATCATCGCGGCCGACGCCACGGCCGAAGAGACGATCGGTGTCGCCCGCGAAGCGTTCCGCGTCAACCCCACGGGCGACTACACCGTTCTGCCCTTGCTCTCCCTCATCAAGGGGCGCCGGGTGCGCAGCGTGATCGAGCGCTCGATTCGCAGCCTGATGGGCGGATCGGTGGACATCGTGGACCTGTGGAAGAACTACTTCTGCATCGCCAGCAACTATTCACAGGGGCGTGAGATGCGCCTGGACAGGGGTGACCTGGGGCAGGCGCTGCTGGCCAGTATTGCCATCCCCGGCGCGCTGCCGCCCGTTGTGCGCGACGGGGAACTGCTGTGTGACGGCGGGACATTCAACAACTTCCCGGCTGACGTCATGCGCGACATGCGCGGGGTGGGCCGGGTGATCGGTGTGGACCTGAGCGCACGCAATCCCAAGCGCCTGAACTTCAAGGAAACCCCAGGGCCCTGGACGCTGCTGCTCGATCGCCTGCGCCCGCGGGCGAAGCGCCGCTACCGGCTCCCGTCCCTGGTGTCCTACCTGCTCAACGTCACCATCCTGTACAGCATCTCGCGCCAGGACGAGTCGCGCCGCCACACCGATCTCTATTTCAACCCCCCGCTTTTCCGGGTCGGCCTGCTCCAGTGGGACCGGTTCGACGCCATCGTGCGCCAGGGCGAGGCGCATGCGCGCGAAGTGCTTGATGCACTCGACCCGGCCGACCGGGCCGCTTGGGGATTGCGTGAGTGACCAGTTCAAGAAACGCTTGCGGAAAACCGGGTCATGCCCGGTTTTTTCTTGTGTGTGTTCAATAATGTCAGACTGCCGTCAGGGAAAAACACAATGGGTTTTTTCACCGGCCAGGCCGACAATCCCTGACAGGACGGTGGCGTGCCCACCGCCACCCTATGTCGATAAACACAACAATGGAGCCAAGCATGACCGTGACCGCCGCTGACAAACCCTGGCTGAGCGCCTACCCTGCCGGGGTGCCTGCGGAGATCGACCCCGCCCAGTACCGTTCGCTGGTCGATCTGATGGAGGAAAGCTTTCGCAAGTACCAGGGGCGCACGGCCTACAGCTTCCTAGGCAAGGACTTCAGCTACGACGAGACGGACCGCGCATCGCGCGCCATGGCCGCCTATCTGCAGAGCAGGGGCCTGGCTCGCGGTGACCGCGTGGCCGTGATGATGCCCAACATGCCCCAGTACCCGATCGTGGTGGCGGCCATCCTCAGGGCGGGCTTCGTCGTGGTCAACGTCAATCCCCTGTACACGCCGCGTGAGCTTGAGCACCAGCTGAAGGACTCCGGTGCCAAGGTCATCTTCATCATCGAAAACTTCGCTGCCACGCTGGAGCAGTGCATTGCGCAGACGCCGGTCAAGCATGTGGTGCTCACCGCCATGGGCGACATGCTGGGGTTCGTCAAGGGCAGCATCGTCAATGCCGTGGTGCGCCACGTGAAGAAGCTGGTGCCGGCCTACCGCCTGCCCGCGGCAGTGCGTTTCAACGACGCCCTGCTCAAGGGAGAACGCCTGCCCTTTGCCGCCCCTGAGATCCGCCCGGACGACGTAGCGCTGCTGCAGTACACCGGCGGCACCACCGGGGTGAGCAAGGGGGCGGTGCTGCAGCACCGCAACGTCATCGCCAACGTGCTGCAGTCCGAGGCCTGGAACGACCCGGTCATGAAGCGGATCCCGGCGACCGAGCAGTCCACCAGCGTCTGTGCCTTGCCGCTGTACCACATCTTCGCCTTCACCGTGAACATGATGCTGAGCATGCGCAACGGGGGCAAGACCATCCTCATTCCCAACCCGCGCGACCTGCCTGCGGTGCTCAAGGAGTTGAGCAAGCACACCTTCCACAGCTTCCCCGCGGTCAACACGCTGTTCAATGCCCTGCTCAACCACCCGGACTTCGATACCGTCAACTGGCGCAACCTGAAGGTCTCGGTGGGAGGCGGCATGGCGGTACAGGCGGCGGTGGCCAAGAAATGGCTGGAGGCCACGGGCTGCCCCATCTGCGAAGGGTACGGCTTGTCGGAGACCAGCCCCTCGGCAAGCTGCAATCCCGTCACCAACAGCGAGTTCACCGGGACCATCGGCGTGCCGCTGCCCAGTACCCTGATGATCTGCATCGACGATGACGGCAGGGAAGTTCCCATTGGCCAGCCCGGAGAGATCGCCATCAAGGGCCCGCAGGTGATGGCGGGTTACTGGCAGCGGCCGGACGAGACGGCCAAGGTCATGACCGCCGACGGTTGGTTCAAGACCGGCGACATCGGTGTGATGGATGAGCGCGGCTACTTCAAGATTGTCGACCGCAAGAAGGACATGATCCTGGTCAGCGGCTTCAACGTCTACCCCAACGAGGTGGAAGATGTGGTGGCGCAGCTCGACGGCGTGCTTGAATGCGCGGTGGTGGGTGTGCCAGACCAGCATTCCGGCGAAGCCGTGAAGTTGATCGTCGTCAAGAAAGACCCGCTGTTGACCGAGGAACATGTGCGAGACTATTGCAAGTCCCGCCTGACGGGGTACAAGCAGCCCAAGGTCGTGGAGTTCCGCGACGAGCTGCCCAAGACACCCGTCGGCAAGATCCTGCGCAGGGAGTTGCGCGACAAGAAGTGACCGCTGTCGGGCGCGGTCGTCATGGGAGTTCACCTGAATGAGCCGAATTGCCATCATCAGCGCGGTGCACGAGGAGCTTGCCGAGATCCTCTCTCTCATGCCCGACGAGCGCAAGATTGAAGTTGCCGGGCGCGCCTTCTGGCAAGGGCACCTGCAGGGGCACGAGGTGGTGGCTGTGCTTTCGGGCATCGGCAAGGTGGCTGCGGCCACCACCGCCACCGCGCTGCTGGAGCGGTTCGAGCCGCAGCACGTCATATTCACCGGCGTGGCTGGCGGGCTGGCCTTGGGTGTGGAGGTGGGTGACATCGTGGTTGGAACGGCCTTCGTGCAGCACGACATGAACGCCGCGCCGCTGTTCCCCCGCTGGGAGATGCCTGGCTACGGCCGTTCCCGCCTGGAGGCGGACTTGGCCTTGGCCCAGGTGCTGCACGAGTCAGCCCGCGACGCCGTGACCTGGCTGCCCAAACTGCTGGATGAGGCGACCCTGCGTGTGTTTGGCCTGCATTCGCCAAGCGTGCACAGGGGCGAGATCGTCACGGGCGACCGGTTCGTTGCCACGGCGGCCGAAAGCAGCGCCTTGCGCGCGGACCTGCCCGAGGCCTTGGCGGTGGACATGGAGAGCGCAGCCGTGGCGCAGGTGTGCTGCGACTACGGCGTGCCTTTCGGGGCCGTGCGCACCGTGTCAGACCGCGCTGACGACGAAGCCCACGTCGACTTCCAGCACTTCCTGCAACAGGTGGCGCGCCATTACAGCGCGCGCATCGTGCGCAAGGCGCTCAACCTGCTTTGACGTGCCCGCTCACTTGAGCCAGCCGCGCTTGCGGAAGTAGACCATCGGCACCACGGCCGACAGCACCATCAGCGCGATGGCAAAGGGGTAGCCGAACTTCCATTCCAGCTCGGGCATGAACTGGAAGTTCATGCCGTAGCTGCTGGCCACCAGCGTGGGCGGCAGCAGCGACACGCTGGCCACCGAGAAGATCTTGATGATCTTGTTCTGGTTGATGTTGATGAAACCGATGGTGGCATCCATCAGGAAGTTGATCTTGTCGAACATGAAGGCCGTGTGGCTGTCCAGCGAGTCCAGGTCGCGCAGGATCTGGCGTGCGTCCTCGAACTGTTCGGCGCTGAGCAGCCGCGTGCGCATCATGAAACTCACCGCACGGCGCGTGTCCATCATGTTGCGGCGAATCCGGCCCGACATGTCCTCGTGCCGGGCGATGGCGGCCAGCACCTCCGAGGCGATCTCGTCGGTCACCTGGCCCGACAGCACCTTGCCGCTGATGCGTTCCAGGTCATCGTAGATGTCTTCCACCGTGTCGGCGCAGTACTCGGCGTCGGTGTCGAACAGGCTCAGCAGCACGTCCTTGGCGTCCTTGATGAGGCCGGGCATGCGGCGCGCCCGCAGGCGCAGCAGGCGGAACACGGGCACGTCCTCGTCGTGGATGGAGAACAGCACGCCGTGGCTCTTGAGCTTGTCGTTGTGCTCGTTGAGGATGAAGGCCACGCGCACGTGCCGCGGGTTTTCCTCGTCATCGATGAGGAAGTCGCTGCGCACATGCAGTTCGCCGTTGTCCTCTTCGAAGAAGCGGGCCGATTCCTCGATGTCCTCGTCCATCGCGTCTTCGGGGATGCTCAGGCCAAAGTGCTGGCGCACCCAACGGCGCTCTTCAGGCGTGGGCGATTCAAGGTCCACCCAGATGGGCTTGAAGCGGGCGAGTTCCTCCAGGGATTCGATTTCTTCCTGGAACAGGCGGCCATTGGCCAGGGTGAAGACGTTGAGCATGAGACGCTTCCTGATCGCGATACAGAGGGCGGTGGCGACGCGTGTCGCCTGAGGGCGGTGAGGGTGCTTTCAGCCGCTGGCCGCTCCGGTCGGGCCCGTGCTCGGGCGGATCAGGAAGGTCTGGCCGGCGCTGAAAGCACGCAACTAGGGCTGCTTTCCACGTGGGGCTCCGGAATGTTTTGAACGCAGCGATTATCGCACCAGCTCATGACGCCCGCATGTCAAAAAACGCCAGAAGATCGGTTTGCCGCAGCATGGCATCGCGTTCGCCGCAGTCGATGAGGGCGTTGATGAACGCGGGTTCGAAGAGCAGGTAGCTGGCCAGGGCGGCCCCGCTGCTGCGGCCGGTGCGGCGGGTTTCAAGCGCGCCCAAGCCCGCCAGGGTGTCCCTGGTGGCCCTGGGGAGCGCTTCCACGTGTTTCAAGGCCAGCTCGTCCAGGGAAATGCTGGGCTGTATGGCCAGGACGTTCAGCCTGCGGTAGGGCAGGGCCTGCGCCACCTCCGGCGGCAGTTGTTCGAGCGTGCGGCTCACGCGCTGCGCCTGCTCCACATCGGCTTGCAAGGTGTCGTGAAACACGCTGGCCAGTGCGTGTCCGGCGATGGTGCCGGCGGTGGGGTCCTCGGTGGCAGGGCCCGTGGTCATTCCAGCCCTTTGGGCCTGCCCGGCACCTATGACCAGCAAGTCGCTGGCACCCAGCTGGAGCGCGGGTGACAGGGGTGAGAGCTGACGCATCGAGCCGTCGCCAAAAAACTCCTTGTGGCCATCTACCCACAGTGGCACGGCCGGGAACAGGAAGGGGATGGCGCTGGAGGCCATGAGGTGCTCGATGGTGATGGTCTGCATCGAGGCTCGCCGCCCGGGGCGCCGCCACGGGGCGGTGGTGTCATCCTGGGCGGTCTGGCAGAAGGTCCAGTGCTCACCGCTGGTGTAGCTGGACGCGGTGACGGCCAGCGCTGTCAGCGCGCGCTCCTGCAGAGCAGTATCGATGCGGTCCAGGTGGACGTGCCGGTGCAGGGTGTCCACCAGGGGGAGGGTGTCGAGCAGGGCGCGGTGCTGCCGCACCTGGCGCATCAGCGTGAGGCCGGACGTCAGGAGGTTGGGCCAGGGCCAGGCAGGCGCCCGCAGCCGGTACACCTGGTGCGAATGCAGCTGGCGCCAAAACCCGGTGAGTGCGTCAAACGCCTGCAGGCCCTGTGTGGCCAGGCTGGCCAGGTAGGTGGCGTTGAGTGCGCCAGCCGAGGTGCCGAGCAGAATCTGGAAGGGAAACGCAGCAGGCGGGGCGCCATGGGCCTGGAGCAGGCGCGCCAGGCCCTTGAGCACGCCCACCTGGTAGGCCGTTCTGGCGCCGCCGCCCATGAGCACGAGTGCGCGCATGCCCTCCCGGTTCGCGGGCAGCGGGCTGAAGGTGGTGGTGAAGAGCGTGTCAAGGGTCATGTCAACCTCCAAGGGGCGGTTCCGAGGCGGCGGAGAAGCCCAGGCGCGGGGTGCCAGGCACGGCAGCTGCGGGAATCTTCGTGGCGGGGCGCGCAGAAACCTTGGTTGCCACAGGGTGTGGGGGCACGGTTACATTTGACAATTCTGATCAATGCCATGACCGATACCTTGCCCCCCTCCTCTGCCTCACGGCGCGAGATGCTGTTGCTGCTCACGCTGGCAGGCGTCCAGTTCACCCACATTCTCGACTTCATGATCATGATGCCCCTCGGGCCGCAGCTGACGCGGCTCTTCGGCGTCAGCGACGCGCAGTTTGGTCTTCTTGTGTCGGCGTACACATTCGCTGCGGGGGCGTCGGGGCTGGCGGCCAGCACCTACCTCGACCGCTTCGATCGCAAGCGTCTGCTGCTCGTACTCTACCTCCTGTTCGCCCTGGCCACGCTGGCCTGCGGCCTGGCGCCCACCTACGGCTTCCTGATGGGTGCTCGGGTGGCGGCAGGCCTGTTCGGGGGCGTGTTGACAGCGTTGTGCCAGACCATCGTTGCCGACGCCGTGCCGTTCGAGCGGCGGGGCCGGGCGATGGGTGTGGTGATGTCGTCGTTCTCGGTGTCCACGGTGGCCGGTGTGCCGCTGAGCCTGTGGATCGCCTCGACATGGGGCTGGAACTGGCCTTTCATTGCGATAGCGGCGCTGAGCGGGCTCTTTGCCCTGGGGGCGTTCTACAGCCTGCCGGTCCTGCGCACGCACCTTGAAGGCGAACGCGCCGGCACTTGGCAAGGCATTGCGCGGGTGCTGCGCGAGCCCAACCACCTGCGTGCGCTGCTGTTCACCGCGTTGATGATGTTCACCGGGTTCACGGTCATTCCCTACATCACCATCTACCTGCAGGCCAACGTGGGCCTGACCGATGCGCAGATTCCCTGGCTCTACCTGAGCGGCGGGCTCGCCACGCTGGTGACCGCGCGGCTGGTGGGGCGGCTGGCAGACCGCCTTGGCAAGGTTCGGGTGTTCTCCTGGCTGGCCGTGGCGCTGGCGTTTCCGCTGGTGGGCATTACCGTGCTGCCCGTGGTGCCGGTGTGGGTGGTGCTGCTGGTGTCCACGGCCATGTTCGTGCTGATGAGCGGGCGCATGATCCCGGGGATGGCGCTGGTCACCTCGGCGGCGGACCCGGCCTTGCGCGGCACGTTCATGGCTTTCAGTTCGGCCGTGCAGTCAGCCGCAATGGGGGTTGCGGCCTTCGTTGGCGGGCACATCATCCAGCGCGACGCGGCGGGCCTGGTGCGTCATTACTGGGTGGCCGCGCTGGTCGGGGTGGCCGCGAGCCTGTTGAGCATCCTGGTGGTCCGCACCCTCCGGTTGCATGGCGCCCCGGGTGTTCACCGCGGCGCAGCTTGACGTGGCGCAAAACCCCGCGAAATAGCCGCCCGGCGAGGTCGTCTTTGCTGCACTGCACGCTTGCCCGTCCAGTGGGAAGAGGGCATAGTTGAGTCAAAATGGTTTCCCGTGGGTTGGGTGTCCACAACGGATGCCTGCCCTGTTTCCCCAGAGCAAAGGAGGCTCTTCATGAACCTGACGATCAGCGG
Source organism: Hydrogenophaga aquatica (assembly GCF_054780915.1). Lineage (NCBI taxonomy): Bacteria > Pseudomonadati > Pseudomonadota > Betaproteobacteria > Burkholderiales > Comamonadaceae > Hydrogenophaga > Hydrogenophaga aquatica. The sequence goes on from NZ_BAAGVK010000018.1 coordinate 27,232, forward strand.
TCATCACCTCGACATCACTCCCGCGCTGCGAACTTACGTGACCAGCAAGCTGGACCGCATCTCACGCCACTTTGATCAGGTGGTGGACATCAAGGTCCTGCTGACTGTGGACAAGCTCACCGAGAAGGATCTCCGCCAGAAAGCCGAGTGCAATATCCATGTGAAGGGAAAGGACATTTTTGCGGAAAGCTCCCACTTTGACCTCTACGCCGCCGTGGACGAGCTGGCCGACAAGCTCGACCGCCAGGTGCTGCGTTACAAGGACAAGGTGCAGGATCACCACCACGAAACCGCCAAGCGCGAACTCCAGTGAGCTTCGCCTGACGGCAGCCAACCATGCTGCATTGCAACAAGCCGCAGACTTTGTCAAGCGGCTTGTTTTTTTTGTGCACTAGCAAGATTGGCGCAGATGGGCATAATTTGCGCTCCGTGAGGCTGTCATATGAACCGACTTTCTGCCATTTTGCCTGCTGAACAGGTGCTGGTTGCCGTTGATGCCACAAGCAAGAAACGTGCATTTGAAGAAGCAGGCCTGCTCTTTGAATCCCTGCACGGGCTCAACCGTGCGCTGATCACCGACAGCCTGTTTGCCCGTGAGCGACTGGGCTCGACCGGCCTTGGGCATGGCGTTGCCATTCCCCATGGCCGCATCAAGGGGCTCAAGCAGCCCCTGGCCGCTGTGTTCCAGCTGGCCAACCCGATCGGGTTCGATGCGCCGGACGAGCAACCCGTGCGCCTGATGATCTTCCTGCTGGTGCCGGAAGCCGCTACCCAGAAGCACCTGGAAATCCTCTCCGAGATTGCCGAGTTGCTGAGCGACAGCGCGTTGCGCGAGCAGATGAAGGTCTGCGCTGTGGCAAGCGAATTGCACCAGCTCATCGCCAACTGGCAGTCGGCGCACGCCGCCGCCTGACGCGGCCGCATCTCAGGGGGCCGGGCTCCCGGCTTTGAATGAAACCCACCGCCGTCGTCAACGCAGACGTCCTGTTCGAGGACCACCGGGAAACCCTCAAGTGGCACTGGGCGGCCGGGCAGAGCGCGTCCGAGCGCCGCTTCGACGACAAGGCGATCAGCGAGGCGCGCTCCGGTGCCGACCTCGTGGGCTACCTCAACTACATCCACCCTTACCGGGTGCAGGTGCTGGGTTCGCGCGAGGTCGCCTACCTGACCAATTCCACGGTCGAGGACTGCCGCCGCCGGGTGTCGCGCATCGTGGTGCTGGAACCCCCCGTGCTGGTGGTGGCCGACGACCAGGTGCCGCCTGCCGAACTCATGGCCATGTGCGAGCGTGCGCACATTCCGCTGTTCACCACGGCTGATTCGGCGGCCTTCGTCATCGACGTGCTGCGCGCCTATCTCTCGCGCCATTTCGCGGAACGCACCACGCTGCATGGGGTGTTCATGGACATCCTTGGCCTGGGCGTGCTCATCACCGGTGAGTCCGGCCTGGGCAAGAGCGAGCTGGGGCTGGAACTGATCTCGCGTGGTCATGGGCTGGTGGCCGACGACGCCGTGGACTTCCACCGCGTCAACCAGACCACGCTGGAAGGGCGTTGTCCCGACCTGCTGCAGAACCTGCTGGAGGTGCGCGGCATTGGCCTGCTGGACATCAAGGCCATCTTTGGCGAAACCGCCGTGCGCCGCAAGATGCGCCTGCGCCTGATCGTGCACCTGGTCCGCAAGGAGACCATGGAGCGCGACTACGACCGCCTGCCGCACGAGCCGCTCTACCAGGACGTGCTCGGTGTGGCGGTGCGCAAGGCCGTGATCCAGGTGGTGGCTGGCCGCAACATGGCTGTGCTGGTCGAAGCCGCTGTGCGCAACACCATCCTGCAGCTGCGTGGCATCGACACCTACCAGGATTTCGTGCAGCGCCAGCGTGACGCCATGATCCGGGGCCACTGAAGCTGGGTCAGAGAGCCTCCGCCCGCTGCGGGGGCACATAGGCGGCGCGGGCCTGCCGCACCTGTTCGTGGTGTTCGGTGGCCCAGGCTTCCAGGCCGCGCAGCGGCTTGAGGAAAGAAGACCCCAGCGGCGTGAGCGTGTATTCCACCTTGGGGGGTACCGTGGGGTGCACCGTGCGTGACACCAGGCCGTCCTGCTCCAGGCGCCGCAAGGTCTGGGCAAGCATGCGTTGCGAAATGTCGTCTATGCGCGCTTTCAGCGCCGAAAATCGCAGCGTCCCGCCTTCTTCCAGTACCAGCAGCACCAGCATGCTCCAGCGGTCGCCAAGCCGGTCCAGCACGTCGCGAACGGGGCAGCGGTCGGCGTAGGGGGCTCTGGACTTGTGAAGATTCATCGTTGCTTCCTTGGTTACTGCGCGGTCACCTGGTGACTGTGCGCACATCTCTTGCGGGTGCGCGTGCGCCCCGACATCATAGGCAACTCGATTCTTTTTTGAAAGTGAGTTCCTGATGAATACCAAAGATCACAGCAACGGCAAACTCCTGGTCACGGGCGCGGCCGGCCACCTGGGCCAGCGCGTCGTGCACCATCTGCTCCAGACCCTGGGTGTGCCGGCGCAGCGCCTCATCGTGACCACCCGTCAACCGGCCAAACTGGCAAACTTGGCGGCCTTGGGGGTGGAGGTGCGCGCCGCTGACTTCGATGATGCAAACACCCTGGCACAGGCATTTCAGGGAGCGGGTCGCTTGCTGATCATCAGCACCGACGCCCTGGACGCGCCTGGGCGACGCCTGGCGCAGCACCGCAATGCCATTCAGGCGGCCGAAGCGGCGGGCGTGCGTCACGTGGTCTACACGTCCATGCCGTTGCCCCACGGTTCGCCCCTGCTGATCGCCCCCGACCATGCTGGCACCGAAGACGCCCTGGCGGCCAGCGCCCTGCCGGGCTGGACGGTGCTGCGCAACCATTGGTATTTCGAGAACCTGTTCATGACTCTGCCCAACGTGTTGCCCAGCGGGAAGTGGTATTCGGCTGCAGGCGACGGGCGGGTGGCGCACATTGCCCGTGACGACCTGGCGCTGGCCGCGGCCACCGCGCTGGCGGGCAGCGAAGGCGGCAAGACCACCTGGACCCTGAGCGGCGCGACGGCTTATTCCACCGCCGAAATGGCCGCGCTCATTGCCAAAGCCGTCGGGCAGCCCATCGAGGTGGTGCCTGTGCCGCTGGAAGGGCTGGTGCAGGGGATGGTGGGAGCGGGGCTGCCCGAGCCGCTGGCGCGCGTGTTCGCATCCTTTGACACGAACACGGCCGCTGGCAGGGTGGCCGAAGTGACGGGGGACTTTGAGCGTTTGACCGGCAAGCAGCCCCAGGCTTTCGAGGCGTGGCTGGAGGCAGCCGCCCCGGCACTCAAGGGTTGAACAAAGGCCCTCAGCGCCTCGGCTGGCGGTGGGGGCAGTCCGCCTTCACGCAGTTCGCGTAAAGCGACAGGGCGTGTTCCTGCAGGGCGAAGCCCCGTTCCTCGGCAATGCGCTGCTGGCGCTTCTCGATCTCGGGGTCGTAGAACTCTTCCACCCGGCCGCAATCCAGGCACACCAAGTGGTCGTGGTGCTTGCCTTCGTTCAGCTCGTACACGGCCTTGCCGGACTCGAAGTTGCTGCGGATGAGCAGTCCGGCCTGTTCAAACTGGGTCAGCACGCGGTAGACGGTTGCCAGGCCAATGTCGGAGCGCTCCTCCAGCAGGACGCGGAACACGTCTTCCGCCGTCATGTGGCGCTGCTTGCCTCCCTGAAAGATTTCCAGGATCTTCAGGCGGGGCAGTGTGGCCTTGAGTCCTGTGCTTTTGAGTTCGTCGATATTGGTCATGGTGGTCCCGTGGGCGATGTCCGCCCCCGCTGGGGCTGGTCACGCACCCGCCGTGTGTGCAGGGCCGCGCCAGGCCCCAAGGGCTACAATGCCCCGGATGATATAACCTTGCGCCTCTGCGCGCATGTTCCGTCCCCCCAAGACCGCTACGCCATGATGTTCAATTCCTCTTTGTCGCGCACCAGGTCTGCGGGCGCCGCCTTTCTGGCCGTGGCCGCTCTTGTGGCATTGTCCGGCTGTTCCAGCCTTCAGAACGTGGGTACTTCCGTGAGCACGCTGGGCGGGCTCATCACGCCCTACAAGATCGACATCGTTCAGGGCAACGTCGTCACCCGCGAACAGGTCGAGGCGCTGCAGCCCGGCATGCCGCGCGAACAGGTGCGCAACATCCTGGGCACGCCGCTGCTGGCCAGCGTGTTCCACGCCGACCGCTGGGATTACGTCTTCACCTTCCGCCGCCAGGGGCAGGAGCCGCAGCAGCGCAAGGTGGCCGTGTTCTTCAAGGGTGCGGTCATGGATCGCGTGGAGGCCGACGAACTGCCGTCCGAGGCAGAGTTCGTCGCCTCGCTCGACGTGCGGCGCAAACCCGGCAAGCCGCCCGTGCTTGAAGCCTCCGAGGAAGAGCTGAAAGCCTTCCAGGCCAAGAACGCCGCGGCACCCGCTGGCAGCACCGCGCCCGCAGCCCCCGTGGCCGCCCCCCAGACCAGCTACCCGCCGCTGGAATCCCGCTGACCACCCATGAGCACTGAAACCCTCCATCGCGTCTGCATTGCAGGCGCCAGCGGCCGCATGGGCCGCATGCTGATCGAAGCTGTGCAGGCAGCCGACGACTGCGCCCTGAGCGGCGCGCTCGACCTGCCGCACAGCCCGGCCCTGGGGCAGGACGCCGCCGCCTTCCTCGGGCAGGCCAGCGGCGTGGCCATAGCGGCCGATCTGGACGCCGCGCTGTCGCAAAGCCGCTTCCTCATCGACTTCACCCGCCCCGAAGGCACGATGAACCACCTGCGCGCCTGCGTGAAGCACGGCGTGAAGCTGGTCATCGGCACCACGGGATTCTCTGAAGAGCAGAAGGCCGAGATCGCCGAGGCATCGAAGCACATCGCCATCATGATGGCGCCCAACATGAGCGTGGGCGTGAACGTGACGATGAAGCTGCTGGAAATGGCCGCCAAGGCCCTGTCCACCGGCTACGACATCGAGATCGTCGAGGCACACCACCGCCACAAGGTGGACGCCCCCAGCGGCACCGCGCTGAAGATGGGCGAGGTGATTGCCGATGCGCTGGGCCGCGACCTGAAGGATTGCGCCGTGTACGAGCGCTACGGCCACACCGGCGAACGCGACCCGTCCACCATCGGCTTTGCCACCGTCCGCGGCGGTGACGTGGTGGGCGACCACACCGTCATGTTCCTGGGCACCGGCGAGCGCATCGAGATCACTCACAAGTCCAGCAGCCGCGCCACCTATGCCCAGGGCAGCCTGCGCGCCGTGCGCTTCCTGGCGGGTAAGGCCAATGGCCTGTACGACATGTTCGACGTGCTGAACCTGCGTTGAGCCCTTAGTTACCGTAGACCATGCAAGACAAATACACCCCCCAGGACGTGGAGCGCGCCGCCCACGCCCATTGGATCGCCCGTGACGCCTACCGCGTGACCGAGGACGCACGCGACAGCCAGGGTCAGCCCAAGCCCAAGTACTACGCCTGCTCCATGCTGCCGTACCCCAGCGGCAAGCTGCACATGGGCCACGTGCGCAACTACACCATCAACGACATGCTCACGCGCCAGCTGCGCATGCAGGGCTACAACGTGTTGATGCCCATGGGCTGGGACGCCTTCGGCCTGCCGGCCGAGAACGCCGCGCTGAAGAACAAGGTGCCGCCCGCCAAGTGGACCTACGAAAACATCGCCTACATGAAGAAGCAGATGCAGGCGATGGGGCTGGCCATCGACTGGAGCCGCGAGGTGGCCACCTGCTCGCCCGAGTACTACAAGTGGAACCAATGGCTGTTCCTGAAGATGCTGGAAAAGGGCATTGCCTACCGCAAGACCCAGGTGGTGAACTGGGACCCGGTGGACCAGACCGTGCTGGCCAACGAGCAGGTGATCGACGGGCGCGGCTGGCGCACTGGCGCGCTGGTGGAAAAGCGCGAGATCCCCGGCTACTACCTGAACATCACCGCCTACGCCGACGAGCTGCTGCAGCACGTGCAGCTGGGCAACGACCAGGCCACGCTGGACGGCTGGCCCGACAAGGTGCGGCTGATGCAGGAGAACTGGATCGGCAAGAGCGAAGGCGTGCGTTTCGCCTTCACACACGACATCAAAGGCGCTGATGGCGCGCTGATCGGTGACGGCAAGATGTACGTGTTCACCACGCGCGCCGACACCATCATGGGCGTGACCTTCTGCGCCGTGGCGCCGGAGCACCCGCTGGCCACGCACGCGGCGGCGTCCAACCCTGAGCTGGCCGCCTTCATCGAGGAGTGCAAGAAGGGCGGCACCACCGAGGCCGAGCTGGCGACGCAAGAGAAGAAGGGCATGCCCACGGGCCTGACCGTGGTGCACCCGCTGACGGGCTCATCGGTGCCGGTGTGGGTGGGCAACTATGTGCTCATGAGCTACGGCGACGGCGCCGTCATGGGCGTGCCCGCGCACGACGAGCGTGACTTCGCGTTTGCGCTGAAGTACGGCATCGAGATCAAGCAGGTGGTGGGCGGCGCGGACCTGACTTTCGACGCGACCTGCTGGCAGGACTGGTACGCCGACAAGACCGGTGCGCAGGTGTGCGTGAACTCCGGCGTGCTCGACGGCCTGGCCTACAAGGCCGCCGTGGACAAGGTGGCCGAGCTGCTGGCCGCCAAGGGTCTGGGCGAGAAGAAGACCACTTTCCGCCTGCGCGACTGGGGCGTGAGCCGCCAGCGCTACTGGGGCACGCCCATTCCCATCATCCATTGCGACGAGCACGGATCGGTGCCGGTGCCCGAGAAGGACCTGCCCGTGGTGCTGCCGGAAGACTGCGTGCCGGACGGCAGCGGCAACCCGCTGGTCAAGCACGAGGGCTTCCACGCGGGCGTGACCTGCCCCATCTGCGGCAAGGCTGGCCGGCGCGAGACCGACACCATGGACACCTTCGTGGACTCGTCCTGGTACTTCATGCGCTACTGCGACCCCACCAACGCCGACGCCATGGTGGCCGAAGGCACGCAGTACTGGATGCCGATGGACCAGTACATCGGTGGCATCGAACACGCCATCCTGCACCTGCTGTACGCGCGCTTCTGGACCAAGGTCATGCGCGATCTGGGCTTGGTCAAGGTGGACGAACCCTTCAAGCGCCTGCTCACGCAGGGCATGGTGCTCAACCACATCTATTCCCGCCGCACCGCCAAGGGCGGCAAGGAATACTTCTGGCCGCACGACGTGGAACACGTGTTCGACGAGGCGGGCAAGATCGTGGGCGCCAAGCTGAAGAATGAAGTGGACAGTGCCGATGGCCGCCTGCCGGTGGGCACGCCGATTGACTACGAGGGCGTGGGCACCATGTCCAAGTCCAAGAACAACGGCGTGGACCCGCAGGACCTGATCGAGAAGTACGGTGCCGATACGGCACGCCTGTACACCATGTTCACCGCGCCACCCGAGGCCACGCTGGAGTGGAACGACGCGGCCGTGGAAGGCAGCTACCGCTTCCTGCGCCGGGTGTGGAACTTCGGGCACAAGCTGGCGCAGGCCGACTGGGCGCGTGCAGACGCGTCTGTCAGCGGTGTGTCCAGCATCAACGACATTGCCTTCGGCAAGACGGCCAAGGCGCTGCGCCGCGAGATCCACACTGTGCTGAAGCAGGTGGATTACGACTACCAGCGCATGCAGTACAACACCGTCGTGTCGGGCTGCATGAAGATGCTGAACGCACTGGAGGATTTCCAGGCCACCGACGAAACCGGCGCGGGTGTTGCGCTGATCGAGGGCTTCGGCATCCTCCTGCGCTGCCTGTACCCGGCCACGCCGCACATCACCCACGCGCTGTGGGCGGAACTGGGCTACGCCGGTTCGCTGGGTGACCTGCTGGATGCCCCCTGGCCCCAGGTGGACCCGCAGGCGCTGGTGCAGGACGAGATCGAGCTGATGCTGCAGATCAACGGCAAGCTGCGCGGCTCCATCTTCGTGCCCGCCGCCGCCGACAAGGCAGCCATCGAAGCCGCCGCCGTGGCCAGCGAGCCCGTGCAGAAGCAGGCCAACGGCGCTGCACCCAAGAAGGTGGTGGTGGTGCCGGGCCGTCTCGTCAACGTGGTGCTTTGACACAAGTCTTGAAGGGAATGCCCATGCGAACCGCTCACCGCCCTGACCCCGCCCGCCGCGCCCAGCTGCGCTGGCTGGCGCTGACCGGGGTGGCGGGTGTGTTGGCGGGTTGCGGCTTTCGCCTGCAGGGCCATGGCGTGAAGATGGCTTTCAGCACGCTGCGGCTCAATGGCATGGGCGACAGTGCTGTGCTACAGGACTTGCGTGCCCAACTACGCGCCAGCGGCGTGCAGGTGTTTGACGCCAGCACGCCCGTGGTTCCCGGGGCCGCGGCTGTGCAACCTGACGTGGTGCTGGACGTGCTGCAGGACCAGCGCGAGCGTGTGGTCGTGGGCAGCACGGCCGCTGGCCAGGTGCGGGAGCTGCAGCTGCGCGTGCGCTGGACCTTCCGCCTGCGTACTCCGCGTGGCAAGGAGCTCATCGCCCCGCAGGAAATGCTGCTGGAGCGCGACCTGAGCTTCACCGAAACCCAGGTGCTGGGCAAGGAAATGGAAGAAGCCCTGCTTTACCGCGACATGGAGACCGATGTGGTCCGCCAGGTCATGCGGCGGCTGGCTTCCGTGAAGGGCTTGTGAGCCGGCGAGTGCGCGACGGGGCATCCTGGCGCACACGTTCGGTGGCCTGTAGGGGCAGTACTGCCACCGTTACCGGCTCCACCACGTAGCGCGCGATGCAACCGCCTTCGGCCTGGGCCACCACATGCCCGGGGCTGTCCAGTGTCAGGCTGTGACCAGCGCTCAGAAAATGGTCGTCGGGCCGGCCCGACTGTGTCACCCACAAACGCCCGGCGATCACGCGCAGCCTCTGGCCGCGTCCGGGTGCCAGCGTCAGCGTCTGGCCTGCGTCAAGGGCGTGGATGGTCTGTGGCAGCGGTGTCATGGTGTTCTCCTGTGTTGGGGTTCCACTGTCCTTGTTTCGCGCCGGGGTGCACAGACACAGGCGTGAGCGAAGTCATCCACGCAGGCGGCACACAGGTGCCTGCTGTACGGGACGAACCTGTGGCCATCTGTACTGCCTGCGGAGCACACAAAACGCAAGGTGTCCGGCACAATGGTTCACACATGACCCTTGAAACCGTTGCCCCCTCGCCACCCCTGTACGCGCAGATCGCCCACCGCATGGCGCACCTGATCGACGGCCAAGTGTTCAAGGTCGGGCAGCGTCTGCCTTCGGTGCGCGACCTGGCGGCGCAGAACGGGGTGTCGGTGTCCACCGCCGTGCAGGCCCTGCAGTGGTTGGAGGAGCGCCGCCTGGTGACGGCACGTCCCAAGGCGGGCTACTTCGTGGCGCCGCGTGGCAAGAGTCCGGCCCTGCCCGCAGTGAGCCGGCCGCCGCGCCACAGCCTGGTGGTGGAACGGCGCTACCGCACCGAATTGCTGGGCGAACCGTTTGCCGAGTGCACGCAGGTGAGCTTTGGCGGGGCCTGCCCCAAGGACCCGACCTTCTTCGACGACGACCGCGTGCGCGTGGCGCTGACGCGTGCCGCCCGCGTGCACCGCCACAGCCTGATCGAGTACACCGACTCGGCCGGTACGGCCGCCTTGCGCGCGGCCGTCGCCCGGCGCGCCCTGCACCTAGGCTGCCAACTGCAGGCGGACGACATCGTCATCACCTCCAGCTGCATGCACGCCGTGACCCTGTGCCTGCGTGCGGTGACGCAACCTGGGGACGTGGTCGCGCTGGAGTCGCCTACGCATTTCGGCTTCCTGGACCTGCTGGAGTCCTTGAGCCTGAGGGCCCTGGAAATACCCACGCATCCCCGCCACGGCTTGTCGCTGGAGGCGCTGCAATTGGCGCTGGACACCCAGCCGGTGAAGGCTGTGCTGACCGTGCCCACGTTGTCCAACCCGCTCGGGGCGGTGATGCGCCACGCCGACAAGCGGGCCCTGGTCGAACTGCTGGCACAGCGGCGCATTCCGCTGATCGAGGACGTGGTGTTCAACGACCTGCTGGCCAACGACGAGCGGCGCAAGGCCGTGAAGGCCTTTGACACCGATGGCGGTGTGATGGTGTGCGGTTCGTTTTCCAAGACGGTGGCGCCAGGCCTGCGCCTGGGCTGGGTGGCGCCGGGCCGCTGGAAGGATGCGGTCACCAGCCTCAAGCGTGTGCAGGGCGGCACCACCAACGTTGTGCTGGAACAGGCACTGGCCGATCTGCTTTCGCAGGGCGGTTACGAAACACGCATGCGCCGCCTCAGCACCCTGATGCGTGAGCGGCTGGCCGAGGCGCGTGCGCTGATCAACGACACCTTCCCGCGTGGCACGCGGGTCAGTGCGCCCGTGTCGGGTTACACGCTGTGGGTGGAGTTGCCCGAGCACTTGGACTCGATGGCGCTGTTTCGCCGTTGCTCGGCGGAGGGCATCACCTTCGGCCCTGGGGCGCTGTTTTCGGCGAGCGACCGCTTTCAGCACTGCCTGCGGCTGAGCTTCGCCGGGCCTTGGGGCGAGGTGGAGCGCCGCGCACTGGCGCGCGTGGGGGAGCTGGCGCAGAGCCTGTGTGCAGAGGCTTGCGCCTTGGAGGCCGATTGACGATGCGCGGGCATCTCACCTGACGCACATCTGCAGATGCCGGACGGGCTTTTGCGGGTGACCGATGCCCGTAGTCGGCGCGACATAGTCGTACTCCCGAGCTATGGGGCGGCAGATTGTTCGCATTCCACAACAGTTAAGTCCGGTAAAAACCTTGTTCTGTGCGTGATGCACAGATCAATTCCGTGATGTTTAGTGCCGATTGATTGATGTATGCCGGGGTGCCTCCCCTAAACAGGGGATGTCCGGCAATGCCTTACCTGCGAAGAATGAGTGTGGACATATTTCAATCCGCCAATAGGAGCTACACCCAATGACACTCAAACCCACCCTTGCGCTCGGCTTGGCCACGCTGGCTGTTGCCACGTACTTGCCCATCAACGCTCAGGCCGAAAGCAACTGGTACTTGCTGGGCGCTACCGGCGTAACCAATACCAGTGGACGAACAGCTCAGTCCGACGCGGCCGTCAGCACCCTGGGTGCCGTCGCATTCACTTCTCAGGGCGACGAAGCAGACCGTGGACACAAGCTGCAACTCGGCTACCGCTTCAGCCCCAGTCTGGTCGTGGAGGGCGGCTACATGGATCTGGGCCGCTTCACCTATTCAGCAGACATGCCGACGGTGGCTACGCGCGCAGGTAACCTGAAGATGAACGCATGGAACCTGAACATGATTGGCACCTACCCGCTGGGTTCGCAGCTCAGCCTGTTTGGCAAGCTGGGCATAGCCGCGCACCGCACCAAGTTCCATTGCGAAGGTACGGGCATTGCCTGTGTCAACCCCAGCCGTAAGGCCAGTGGCACATCGCTGCACTACGGGGTGGGTGTGGAGTGGGCCTTCAGCCCCAACTGGTTCGCCCGGGCCGAATACGAGGTTGTCAGAAAAGTGGGCGACGCCTTCAACGCAGGTGGAACCACAGGCACCAGTCAGGCCGACGTAAAACTGGGCAGCATCGGTATTGGGTACCGGTTCTGACTGATGCGGTGATTGTCTGGCAGGCGCCCGAAGGCGCCGTCGGACGCCATCGCCTGCAGTATTGGTGGTCTCGAATCTTTTCAATGACCCCGACTTCGGTTCACGGAGCTGTGGTCTCTGAATTGCCCTCACTTTTGGTCAGCCATTGAATTGGCCAATGGATATGTCTGTTGTGTGGTCTGCGGTGGGTGCCCGATGGGAGTCGGGGGAGATATTGACTGGCACATGGTCGTTGTATATGTTTTTTAAGCGTGCCTACTTGATATAGGGGATATGATGTTGAAAAAAGCTTGTGCATTTATTTCTTGTGCTCTTTTTTTGGCCGCCTGTACAACGCCATTGCCGAAATACAAAAATCCCCATCCATCCGCAGAAGATGCACACCTGACTTTTGAGTCGGACTTTGAGTACCACACATTCTTCTCGGTAAATATCCGAAACACAGCTGACGCCTGCGGACGATTTGAGTCTGCAGGCTACTTGTTGAAGGTTGATTCGATATTTATCTTTGATAAACCAAATAAGGAAGTTAGCATCACCGTTCCTTCCCAGCAAATGGTCGAATCGATGCCAATCACAGCTTTAGTGACCCAACGTACAGATCCAGTTGTCATCCAAAGCCAGTATTCTTTTTCGCTGAGCCTCGTCAGACATATATCGTTCGCATGAACCGAGTTATTGAAAGCGTGAAGAGGAACGGGGATAGGAATGGTTTTTGTTATGTGACGGTGGAAAAGTTGGGGGATGACAAGCTTCGTGCCAAAATTACCTCTGTGACCTCTTCCATGTGCAATCAATAACGGCTCGGCGTACAGTAGATGGATTCAAAATGAATATAAACCGACGTTTGGCAGTTCTTCTGATAGCACTTCTCCCTCTTCTCTTTGCTCTTTCCGGTTGTGCCAACGCGCCTGCAGCAGGCCGGGCGAGTCAGGACAAGTTCATTCGGGCGGTGTTGTCGCAGTACGGTCAGGTTGATTTGCGCATCATGCAGATACCGACGGCATCGAATGCCATTGCCAACGGCATTCTGAGCGCATCGCTCAAAGCCAGTTGCGACAGCGAGGCCGTGGCCACTCTGAGGCGCCAGTTGAGCGGGACGACACCTCTGCACCTTAGCGTCTTCGCTGATCACGCACAGGTCCGGGCGGCCACGCTTACCTGCGCTCTGCGGACTGCCAAGGTTGGGGCCCGGCACTTTGTGTATGTGGAAGAGTCGTTCCCCGAAGCGGATGCATTGCGACCGCTGGCAGAAGGGGCCGGTGTCGAGGTCCGATGGGTCAAGCTGCTCTAAGCCGGAGGGCATGGGCACTTACGCCACTCACCCCGCCCGCTGCCGCATCAGCGTGCTCTTGCCGAACAGGCTCTCGATCAGGTCCACCGCCAGCTGTGCAGTCTTGTTGCGCACGTCCAGCGCGGGGTTGAGTTCCATCACGTCCAGGCTGGCCAGGCGGCCGGTGTCGGCGATCATCTCCATGCACAGCTGCGCTTCGCGGTAGGTGGGGCCGCCGGGTACGGTGGTGCCCACGCCGGGGGCGATCTCGGGGTCGAGGAAGTCGACGTCGAAGCTCACGTGCAGGTGGGTGTCGGCGTCCAGCCCGGCCAGGGCGCGCTCCATGGTCTGGCGCATGCCCACTTCGTCGATGTAGCGCATGTCGAACACTTCCAGCCCCTGTTCGTGCACGAAGCGTTTTTCGCCTTCGTCCACGCTGCGGATGCCGATCTGGCGGATTTGCCCAGGTTGCAGCGCGGGGGCGTGCCCGGCAATGTGGGTGAGCTGGCGCGGCCCGAAGCCGCACAGGCATGCCACCGGCATGCCATGGATGTTGCCGCTGGGCGTGAGCGAGCTGGTGTTGAAGTCGGCATGGGCGTCGAGCCAGAGCACGCGCAGCTCCTTGCCGGTGCGGCGGCAGTGCTCGGCCACGGCAGCAATGCTGCCCAGGCCCAGGCTGTGGTCGCCGCCCAGCAGGATGGGCATGTGGCCTGCGTCCAGCGCGTTTTGAACAGCCCCGAAAACGGCGTTGTTCCACGCGACCACCTCGTCCAGGTGGCGGTAGCCTTCCACCGGTGGCTGCCAGGGGTTGGGCGGGCCAGCCAGGTTGCCGCTGTCGTGCACCACCAGTCCGTGTCCTTCCAGCGCGGCCTTGAGGCCCGCCACGCGCAGAGCTTCTGGGCCCATGGACGCACCGCGTGTGCCAGCGCCCACATCGGTGGGGGCGCCTATCAGCCGGGCAATGGTGGGTGGCTGTGCGCTCATTGGTGCACCCTTCGGCCTGCGGCCTGTCCCGCCGAGCGGGAGCGAGCTTGCCTGCGGCGGCCCGGCGCGGCGCTCATGCGGGCACCGCCTGCGCCAAACCCGTGGTGGCAGCTTGCCCGCTCAGCAGGCCAAAGAGGTCTTTCGGATCTTGCATCTGCGGGATCAGGTCGATGGTCTGCGCCAGGCGCGGGTGTTCCTGCAGCAGCGCGTACAGCGTCCGCAGGGCAGAAAAGTCCTCCAGCGCAAAGCCCACGGAGTCGAACACCGTGACTTCATGTTCATGGGTGCGTGCCGGCGCGCGGCCCTGCAGGATGCTGGCGAACTCGGTCACGGGGAAATCCTGCGCCATCTGCTGGATCTCGCCTTCGATGCGGGACTGGGGTTCAAACTCCACCACCACTCGCGTGTCGCCGCGCAGCAGGATCTCAGGGTGCAGCTCGGTTTTGCCCGGGCAGTCGCCGCCCACGGCGTTGATGTGCATCCCGGGCTCGATCATGCCCGGCAGCAGGATGGTGGCGTTGCGCTTGTCGGCGGTGACGGTGGTGACGATATCGGCACCGCGCACGGCCTCTGCGGTGTCGCGGCAGCGCACCACGGTCAGTCCGGGCAGGTTCAGCGCCTGCAGGTTGCGGGCCAGCTTGTCGGTGGCGCGTGCGTCGGTGTCGAACAAGCGCAGCTCGTTGATGCCCATGAGGTGGTGGAAAGCCAGTGCCTGGAACTCGCTTTGTGCACCGTTGCCAATGAGGGCCATGGAACGGCTGCCAGGGCGGGCCAGGTGGCGTGCCGCCAGCACCGACATGGCGGCGGTGCGCAGGGCGGTGGTGAGCGTGAGTTCCGACACCAGCAGCGGGTAGCCGGTATCCACGTCGGCCAGCACCCCGAACGCCGTGACCGTGAGCAGGCCTTCGGCGGTGTTCTTGGGGTGGCCGTTGACGTATTTGAAGCAGTACATGTGCCCGTCGCTGGTGGGCATGAGTTCGATCACGCCCACGTTGGAGTGTATGGCGTGGCGGGCGGACTTGTCGAACGCGTCCCAGCGTCGGTAGTCGGCCTCCATCTCGCGCACCAGGCGCTCCAGGAAGGGGGCAAAGCCCACCTGCGCGACCAGCTGGCGCACGCTGTTGACGCCCAGATAGTTGACCATGGTTGTTCTCCGAATCTTTGGCCAAAGGCCGTGTTTGCCTTCATGTGCGAAGGCCTGAAGGCATTGTCTGGGACCGTGGCGCCAATGAAAAGACAGAAAACTGTGCAATTCTTGGGCAATAAGCAGCAAAATGGCAGTCTTAAGTAGCTAAGTGACCAAATGGACGACCTGGACCGCCAACTGATTGCCGAACTGCGTGACAACGCGCGCCTGCCTGTGGCCACACTGGCGCAGCGGTTGAAGGTGTCGCGTGGCACGGTGCAAAACCGCCTGAACAAGCTGGAAGCCGATGGCACCATCGTGGGTTACACGGTGCGGCTCAAGCCCCAGGTGCAGGCCCAGCGCATCCGCGCGTGGATGACGGTGGCCGTGGAGGGCAACCGCACCGATCTGGTGCTCAAGGCCCTGCGTGGCGACCCGGCCGTGGGTGCCTTGCACACCACCAACGGCCGTTGGGACATCGTGGCCGAACTTGTGGCAGATTCGCTGGAGCACTTTGACCAGGTGCTCGGGCGCATCCGCTTGCTGGAGGGCATCTCCAACACCGAGACCAGCCTGCTGTTGTCCACGGTCAAACTGTAACGGCCGGTTACCTGCGGAGCATTCTGTGCAGATGGTGCGTGCCAGTTGCCCAGAATTCGCTAACATTGTCATATCCGATTGTTGACTCCCTCGTGGGAGGGTCGCGCATGCAGATCAAGATCCTTGGTTGTTCCGGTGCCATTGCCCAGCATGCGCGAACCACGTCGTTCCTGCTGGATGAACACATCCTCATCGATGCAGGCACGGGCGTGGGTGACTTGTCGGTGGAGGAAATGGCGCGCATCGAGCACGTCTTTCTGACCCACTCGCACCTGGACCATGTGGCGGCCCTGCCGCTGATGCTGGACACGATCTCCGGGCTGATCCAGCGCCCGCTGGTGGCACATGCCCTGCCCGAGACGATCGAAGCGTTGCGCACGCACATCTTCAACAGCACCATCTGGCCAGACTTCTCCGCGATTCCTTCGCGTGAGAACCCCTTTCTGCGTTTCGAGCCCCTGCAGATCGGCGACGTGGTGAATGTGTCGGGCCACCAGGTGGAGGTGCTGCCCGCCTTGCACACCGTGCCCGCCGTGGGGTATGCCGTGGATACACCGGCCGGGCAATGGGTGTTCAGCGGCGACACCAGTCTGTGCCCCGCATTCTGGACGCGAGTCAACCAGATGCAGGTGGCGATGCTGGTGATCGAGACGGCATTCAGCGAGCGCGAGCTGGACCTGGCGTTGCGAAGCAAGCACCTGAGCCCCAGCCTGCTGAGCGAAGCGCTCGCACACTTTGATGCTGAGCGGTTTGCCGGGGTGCCGGTCGGCATCACCCACACCAAGCCCGCCGAACACGCCCTCATCGAGATGGAGTTGTCGGAACTGGGGCTGGAGGACCGGTACAACATCGTCTGGCTGGAGGCTGGCCAGGTGTTCGATCTCTGCGCACCGCGTTAGCCTGGCAGTTGGCACGGAGAGTGCTAGAAATGGCGAAACCCCGTGAGGTATCGCCGCCATGCACTCGCCCATCCAGAGCTATTTGGAAAAACTGCACGAACAACTCAAGCCCATGCGCGGCGGTTCGCTGGCCAGTTACATCCCGGAGTTGGCCAGGGTCGATCCAGACCAGTTCGCCATCTGCCTTGTCACCGCTGATGGTGTGGCCTACGCCGTGGGGGACAGCGATCAACCCTTCACCATCCAGTCCATCTCGAAGGCCTTCGTCTACGCCACAGCGCTGGCCGACAGGGGGCAGGACCAGGTCAGCGCCAAGGTGGGGGTGGAACCGAGTGGGGATGCCTTCAACTCGATCAGCCTGCATCCCCAGACCGGTGCGCCGCTGAACCCGATGATCAATGCTGGTGCGATTGCGACGACCAGCCTGGTCAGCGGCGACGGCGTGCAGGCGCAGTGGGAGCGCATTCACCAGGCGCTGTCCATGTTTGCCGGGCGACCGCTGGGGGTGGACGAGCAGGTCTACCAGTCAGAGAGCGATACGGGTTTTCGCAACCGGGGCATTGCGTGGATGTTGAAGAACTTCGGCATCATCGAAGGTGACCCGATGGCTTCGCTGGAAAACTACTTCCGGCAGTGCTCGGTGCTGGTGAGTTGCCTGGACCTGGCCTACATGGCCGCAACGCTGGCCAACCGGGGCATCCATCCGGTCACGGGGGAACGGGCGGTGCCTGCGGAGTACGTGGAACGCGTGCTGAGCGTGATGGCCAGCTGCGGCATGTACGAC
This sequence comes from Hydrogenophaga aquatica, assembly GCF_054780915.1. Lineage (NCBI taxonomy): Bacteria > Pseudomonadati > Pseudomonadota > Betaproteobacteria > Burkholderiales > Comamonadaceae > Hydrogenophaga > Hydrogenophaga aquatica. Next base: position 44,471 of record NZ_BAAGVK010000018.1, read on the forward strand.
TTTGCGGGCAGCTGGCTGACGGAGGTGGGCATGCCCGCCAAGAGCGGCGTGGGCGGCGGTATCGTGGCGGTGCTGCCGGGGCGTTTTGGCATTGCGGTTTTCTCGCCACGGCTCGATGCCAAAGGCAACAGCGTGCGCGGCATTGAGGTCTGCAAGCGCCTGTCCCGGGATTTCGGGCTGAACATCTTCGCGTCCACCAACGACCCGCGCATGGCGCTGGGCCGCATCTACACCGGGGCCGACGCGCCATCGCGGCGCCAGCCAGGCGGGGAACTCAAGGTCTACCTCAAGGAGCAGGCCCATCGGATCAAATACCTGTGCCTGCACGGGTTCCTGGCGGTGGACGGGATCGAGCACGTCATCCGTTGCATGCAGTCGCTGACGTCACCTGATGCCGCCACTGTTCGCGAGGCGCCGGGCGCCAACAGCTTCATCCTCGACATGCACCGGGTGGATGGCATCTCCGACAGTGCCGCGCGGTTGTTGAACCAGGCGCGCCTGGCGCTGGCCGAGGAAGGCGTGGCGGTGGTGTTCTCGCGCATCCACGGGCGGGCAGGTATCGTGGGGCCGCTGAGCAAGTCCGTGGCGCGCCGTGACGGGGGCTTTCTCAGTTTCGAGGACAACGACCTGGCCGTCGAGTGGTGCGAAAACCGCCTCATCGCCGAAGCCAACCGCCTGCAGCCCGCCAGCGGGGAGCTTCGGGACGCGGTGCTGTTCAAGGGGCTGCCTGAACCGCTGCTGCGCGACATGGAGGCCGTCAGCCACAGGGAGGATTACGCGGCAGGCGCGCAGATCCTGCGCAGCGGACAGGCGGGCGACGGGCGCATCTTCTTCATCGAGTCGGGGAACGTGAGCATCCTGGTCCCTCTTGAGGATGGCGCACACCAGCGCATCTCCACCCTGGGGCCGGGGCTGATCTTCGGCGAGATGGTGCTGTTGGGGCAGACGACGCGCAGCGCATCCGTGTTCGCCGACACGCCCGTGAGGTGCATCGTGTTCGAGGCGGACAGGCTGGCCCCGATCTGGGACAGGGAGCCCCAGCTCAAGATCGTTCTGCTGGAGAACCTGGCCAGGGACATGGCGCAGAAGCTGCGCAGCTCCACCCAGTGGATCGCGGCGTTGGCGTGATGGCGCCGCGCGGGCCTTCCCCTTTGGTCCAGATTTTGATATTCTGACAAAACTGAGCGTATACCCCCCATGTGTCACGCGGGATGAAGTCGTCTCGCGACTAGGATCAAAAAAATGTTCAAAAAAACCTGGCTTGTTCTTCCTTTTTTCATCGTTTCGGGTGCAGCACTGGCCACCGATGGCCCGATCGGTTACGTGAAGACGGTCAGCGGGGACGCCTTCGTGACGACCACGGGCAACCGGCAGAAGGCCAGCATGGGCACGCCCGTGTTCCAGGGGAGTGAATTGCAGACGGCGGCCAAGAGCAGCCTGGGCGTGACCTTCAAGGACGACACGGTCATGTCCTTCGGGCCGGAAACGTCCCTGGTGGTGGACGAATACCTGTACGCGCCGCGCGAGGGCAAGTTGAAGCTGGGCTCGAAGCTGGCCAAGGGGACGCTGAACTACGTCTCGGGCTCTATCGCCAAGCTCAAGCCCGATGCCGTGTCGGTGGCAACGCCTACCGGCACGATTGGTGTGCGCGGCACGCATTTTGTCGTGAAGGTCGGGCAGTAAGCGCTGCCGGCCCGCTGCCAGACGGGTCAACGGAAAGTGAAAAGGCCCGGTCTCCCGGGCCTTTTCTTTCAGCGCACGGTGACCACCGCGCGCCGGTTGCGCAGCTCGCTGGTCTGCGGTGGCGTGGGCACCTGCAGGTCGCGGGCGCCAAAGCTTTCAACGGTGATGGCCGTGCTGTTCACGCCTGCGTCGCGCAGCATGCGGGCGACGGTCTCGGCGCGCCGGCGTGACAGGGCGTCGTTGATGCGGTCGGAGCTGACGGTGTCGGCGTGTCCGGCCACTGTGATGTCGACCGTCTTGCGTTCCTTGATGTCGGCCAGCACTTTTTGCCATTGCGCCTGGCTTTCCCGGGACAGGCGGGTGGTGCCCTTGTCGAAATACAAGGTGTATTTCTGGGGCAAGGCGGGTTGGGCCTTTAGGGCGTCGCCAAAGTCGCGCTGGATGTCGGCGTCGGTGACCTTGTAGGGCGCCGTGGCGCCAGACACGCTGGCCGCGGAACGCGCATCGGTCAGGGTCTGCTGTCCCTGGCTCCCTGCCACCACCACGCTGCCAACGGTGCCGTCCGCGTTGGGCAGCAGGGCGACGTAGGAGCCGTCGGGCCGGGCACGCTGGGGCAGTTGCAGGCCCGCCTTGATGTTGGCCAGGGAGTCCATGAAGGTGACGGGCACCGCGCAGTCACCGGAGGGGTCCATCTCGGGAGCGTCCAGCCCCAGGTCTGCCGGGCTGGGCCGGTCGGCAGCGCCCGCGCTGAGGTGTGCCACCAGCCTGCCCATGGAGGCCAAGGTGCGGGCTTCCGCGATCATCTGGTCGTAGCGGGCGTTGGTGAAGCTGCGCTGGCTCTCGAAGTATTCGGACTGGGTGTCCAGCAGGTCGAGCAGGGTGCGCTGGCCGATATCGAACTGCTGGCGGTAGGCCATGCGGGTCTTTTCCGTGGCCAGGCGCCGTTCGTCAAGCAGGCGGACCTGTTCGTCGATGGTGTAGGTGTCCTTGAAGGCCACGGAGAGGTTTTCACCCACCTGGCGGCAGGTCTGGTCGAACTGGGCCCGCGCGCGCGCGGCCAGTTCGCTGGCCTGGGTGTGGCGGGCTGCGTCTGCCCCGCCGCGGTAAAGGTTTTGCTGCAGGACGATTTCGGCGATCTTCTGGTCGGTGTAGCCGCGAACGCCGTTCAGGTTCTTGTCGGTGCTGGCAGACAGGCGCGCTTCGACGCGGGGCATGTAGGCGGCCTGCCGGCCGGCCACGGCCTCTTGAGCGGCGCGAACGTTTTGCAGCGCGCCGCGCAGGGCCGGGTTGGACTGGATGCCGGCCTTGAGCGTTTCTTCGACCGAAGCGGGCAGCTGGGCGAACTTCTGTGTCTCGGGCCAGCTGGGCAACTGGGCGGGGGGCAGCACGCCCACCAGACGCTGGTAGCGCACGGCGGCGTTGCGCAGGCTGGTGGTCTCGTCCACCAGCGTGGCTTCGGCCTGTGCCAGGCGGCCGATGGCTTGCTCCAGGTCCGAGCGGCGGGCCACGGCGGCGTCGGCGCGTTCCTGCAGCATGTCGCTGGTGCGTTTGTGTTCCGCGTAGTTTTCGGTGGCCAGGGTGACCAGTTCGCGGTAGCGCAGCAGGTCCAGGTAGGCACGTGTCACGCCCAGTGTGACGGATTCGCTGACGTTGGCCAGGTCGTAGTAGGCCACGAGCCTTTCGATGCTTGCTCCCCGGATAGCGCTGCTGGCAACGCCGCCGTCGAACAACAGCTGCGTCAGGCTGATCTCGGCGCCCCGGATGGGGTAGGTGCCGAAGTCGGTGCCGGGCGTGCGCCGTGACTGGCGACCGACGCCTGCGGTCAGATCAGCTTGCGGCAGCCAGCGCGAGCGAGCTGCGTCAACCCCGTGTTCCGTTGCCTTGAAGGCCTTCCAGCGTTCCTGCACGTCTGGGCTGGCCTGCACAGCGGCCTTGGCCGCCTCGACCAGCGGTGCCGGAAGGGTCTGGGCTCCCACCCCGATACTGAACATCAGCAGACCGAGCGCGGTCAGTTTGAATTGGCGTCGCATGTTGAGTCACCCCGAAGAGTCGTGTGTTGGCCACCCAGCGGGGCACGCTGCGCCCCCGTCCCGTGTCTGGCCATGGTTATTTGATATGAGAATACCAGTTTTCCGCCCATGGGTCACTTGCGTTGCATGCGTATTGATGAAAATGCAACTTCAGTGTGTTTTACCTGCCGATGGATCGGTGAGGTAGGCCGAAACGTCCACTTCATCGATCTGGTCGGGGTGCAGGTATTTTTCGGCGTAGGCTTGGTAGACGCCAGAGCGCAGGAACAGGTCGAACAGGTCTGGGTCGATGTGCTGGTCCTTCTTGAACATGGCAAGGATCTTGATCGACTCGGACAAGGTCTTGGCTTTCTTGTAGGGGCGGTCGCTGGCGGTGAGCGCCTCGAAGATGTCGGCGATGGCCATGATGCGCGAGGGCACCGACAGGTCCTTGGCTTCGAGCTTGCGCGGATAGCCTGTGCCGATGAGCGTCTCGTGGTGGGTGCCCGCGTACTCTGGCACACGCCTGAGGTTGGGTGGCAGGGGCATGTTCTCCAGCATGACGATGGTCTGGATGATGTGTTCGTTGATCTTGAAGCGCTCTTCTTCGGTGAGGGTGCCCCGCCCGATGCTGAGGTTGTAGACCTCGCCGTGGTTGTAGAGGTATTCGGGTACCTTGAGCTTGAAGCCGTGCTTGGGGTCCAGTGCCTTGTTGGGTGGGCGCTGGAACAGGTGGTGGGGCTTGTCGGCCAGCAGCTTTTCAGTGGCGGGCAGCGGTGCGGGGGGCGTGTCCTCGTACCGCTTGAGCTCTTCGTGCGACAGCCCGAGACGGTCGTCGAAGTGGCGCAGCCACGTTTGCTCTGCAATGCGCCGCACGCGTTCAATGCGGTCCGGCGCCATGAATTCACCGCCCAGGTTGCATTCGGCAACGAAGGCAAAGTCGTCGATCAGCCCGGCCTTGCGCGCTTCAAAGCGGGCGTCGGCGGTCTCACGCGGTTCGCCGCGCTCGTGTATCGCCTGCAGCCGTTCGATCTGGGCGTCGCGCAGCAGCACCTCGAAGCGGGTGCGGATTTCATGGATCCGGTTGAAGATGGTTTCGAGCTTGGTGGCCTTGTCGACCACGTATTCCGGTGTGGTGACCTTGCCGCAGTCGTGCAGCCACGCCCCGATGCGGAACTCCCGCCACTCCTCCTCGGTGCGGAATTCGAACTCCGCCAGCGGGCCTTTCTTTACCTCGCAGGCCTTCTCGGCGAGCATGATGGCCAGCTCCGGCACGCGTTCGCAGTGGCCGCCGGTGTAGGGGCTCTTGGTGTCGATGGCGCCTGCGATGATCTGGATCATCGAGTCCATCAGCGCCTTTTGTGCCGCGATGAGGTTCTGGTTCTCGATGGCCACGGCCGCCTGGGCGGCCAGCGCCTCCACGAAGCTGACGATTTCGGGGTCGAACGGAATCACCTCGCCGGTCTTGGGGTCCAGTGCGTTCATGAGCTGGATGAGGCCGATGACCTTGCCGTCCTGCGGTTTCATGGGCACGTTGAGCGTGGAGACCACGCGCATGCCGGATTCCTCGCTGAATTTCTTGGTGCCGCTGACGTCGAAGCGCGTTTCCTTGTAGATATCGTCGATGACGACGGTTTCACCACTGAGCACCACGTGCGTGGCCACGTAGCGGTGGATGGGCTGGCCCTGGACGTCGTAGAGGGGCAGTTCCTGCGAGGGCAGGGGGTCGTCGTTCGTGCGAACGGCGAAGGCCAGCGTGTTGCGCTCGGTCTTGAGGAAGAGCGTGGCCGCCTGGCAGTGTGCGATTTCGCGGGCGCCGAACAAGGCTTGTCGGAGCAGCTCTTCCCGGTTCTGCTGGCGCCCGAGCTGGATACCCGTTTCCACCAGTTGCGCCAGCTTGGCCTGTGCCACCTCCAGCGCGGCTGCCCTTTCCTTGACGGAGCGGTGCATGATCGCCTGGGCCTCACCCAGAGTGTCGATCTCGTACAGGAAGGAGTGCACGGTGTGGGGTTCCGCCGAGAAATCGAGGTGGCGCAACCGTTCCGAGTCCTCGGCCATGCTGGACAGCGCACGGGTCACGCTGCGGGTGCCGAGCAGGGCCAGCGGCACCAGCAGCACGAGGAGCAGCGCCGACACGATCAGGACGTCCCGCCTGGCCTGGTCCACGGTGGCGGTGAAGTCGCTGGTCGGGGCCCAGCTGACCACGCGGAAAGATGCCCCCGCGCCGATGTCCAGCCGCAGGTTGGACAGCACATGCGGCTGCGCCTGCAGGGCTGCCACGGTGGTGCGGTCTTCGGGCAGGCGGTCCAGCATTTGCGCCAGTTCACGCAGTCTGGGGTCCGACACCTCCGCCAGGGCCATGAGTGCGTCGTCCGGTACCGCGGCGGCCGCCGTCCCATGGCCGGCCGCCGCGAGCAAGCGCTGCTGGCTGTCCAGAATGGCGATGAAGGCGTTGGGGCTGAGTGGCAGGGTGGCCAGGGTTTCGGGCAGGCGGCGCAGGTCGATGTCCACGCCGAAGACGGCCTGCCCGCGGGGCAGCGCGGCGGCAATGGACAAACCGCTGCTTTGCGTGGAGGCAAACACGTAGGGCTCGGTCAGGAAGGCTCCGGGGGTGGCCTGGGCGCCCTTGTACCAGGGGCGTTCGGTGGGCTGGTAGCTGGTGCTGCCAAGGCGCTGTGCCAGCAGCGTGTCGGCATGGTCGAGAAAGCGCCAGTGTTCCTGGCGCTCGCCGCTGGCATCGCGCCAGATGCGGCGCAGCGCCACGTGGGTTCCGGCAGGGGCTTTCAGGGCTTGCGCGATCTGGGCGTCGCCGCGCACGCCAATGGCCTGGATGAAGTCGCCGTTGGGAAAGCCGAAGTACTCGCTGTAGACACCAGGGTGTTGTTCAAGGGTGGCCCGCATGGCGGGGTACACCCTGCGCTCCTGTATCTGACCGTCTTCGAAGAAAGCGGTGCCCGCGCCCCGCGCGATGGCCAGACTTCTCTGTGCCTGAACCTGCAGCTGCTGGCGCAGCAGGTCGGCGGCGCGCTGGGAGACGGTGGTGAATTTTTCGCCCGCGCTGTTCTCGGCGGCAGAGCGGAACTGGTCCAGCACGGTAAAGAGGAACACTACAGTCAGCAGTACCACCAGGCTGCTGACCAGGCCAACGATCCAGTGCTGAAACTTGATCGAACGAAAATGGAACATGGCGCCCTCAGAAATGCTGCCCCGGTTGTAGCATCTTATAGCCATAACTCACAATCAATGAGGCGCATTTTTTTCACAGGCCGCAGGGCCATGGAGGCTCCATGAAGAAACTCTCATTGCGCGCCATGGCCGCCCTGCTGGCGCTGGGCTCCGTGGGGCTGGGGCTGCTGTTGCTGCTGCTCGACCCGCTGCTGCTGCAGACCTTGCGGCACCAGGGGTTCGACCAGTACCAGCGCTGGCAGCCCCGCCCGTACGCCGAGGCCCCCGTGCGCATCATTGATATCGACGAGGCCAGCCTGGAGCGGCTGGGACAGTGGCCCTGGCCGCGCACGCGCATTGCCGAACTGGTGCAAAGGGTGGGTGAGGCGGGGGCGGCAGCGCTTGCGTTTGACGTGGTGTTCGCCGAGCCTGACCGAACCTCTCCCAGGACGGTGTCTGCGTTGTGGCCCTTGCCACCAGCCGCCCGTGACGCGCTGGCGGCCTTGCCCGACCACGACGAAGTGCTGGCCGCGGCGTTGCGCGAGAACGACGTGGTGCTGGGTTTTGCGGTGCAGCGCGACCAGGATCCCCAGGCTGGCGAGCGCTTGCCCAGTGCGCCGTACCGCCATGTGTGGGTGGGTGGCGGACCGGCTCTGGACGCCTTGCACGGCTTCACGACGGCGGTGCCCCCGCTGCCCGTGCTGGATACCGCCGCCAAGGGCATGGGGGCGCTGACTTTCGTGCCGGATGCTGATGGCGTGGTGCGCCGCGTGCCGCTGGTGCTGCGTCTGGCCGATCAGCCCGTGCCCTCGCTCTCGGCAGAAGCCCTGCGGGTCGGGCAGGGGGCTTCCAACCATCTCTTGCGCAGCGCCGAAGGCGGTGCCGCCGCGCTGGAGGAAGTGCGTGTGGGCGATGTCACCATCCCCACCACTGCGCAGGGCGAGATGTGGGTGCACTACAGCGCTCCTGTGCCGGAGCGCTACGTGCCGGCCTGGCGTGTGCTGACCGGTGAGGTGGACCCCGCGCTGCTCGCGGGCAACCTGGTGCTGGTGGGCAGTTCGGCGCAGGGCCTGATGGATTTGCGGTTCAACCCGCTGGGCCGGGTGATGCCCGGGGTGGAAGCCCACGCCCAGGCGCTGGAACAGGCGTTGACCGGGCATTTCCTGACCCGGCCGCACTGGGCGCTGGCCCTGGAGGTGGTGACGGTGGTGGCTGGCGGCGTGGCCGTGGTGGTGCTGGCCACACACGTGAGCGCCCTGCTGGCGGCGGCCGGTGCGGCGCTGCTGGTGGGGGCCGTGCTGTGGGGCGGGTGGTGGGCCTTTTCTGCCCACGGCCTGCTGGTCAACAGCTTCACGCCCGCGCTGGTGCTGGCCCTGTCTTTCGTTGCTGCCAGTCTGGCCCGGCACTTCTGGAGCGAACGCCAGCAGCGCTGGATCAAGGACGCCTTCTCGCGCTACGTGTCGCCCAACCGGGTGGAATACCTGGTGAACCACCCGGACGCGCTGGAGCTGGGCGGCAAGCGCCAGACCTGCAGCTTCGTGTTCACCGACCTGGCGGGCTTCACCACGCTGATGGAGAAGATCGACCCGGCCGAGGCGCTGGTGCTGCTCAACCGCTACCTGGAGGAGATGATCGCCATCGCCTTCCGGCACCAGGGAACGCTGGACCGCATCGTCGGTGACGCGGTCGCAATCATGTTCTCGGCGCCCGTGCCGCAGCCCGACCACGCCCAGCGCGCGCTGGACTGCGCGCTGGAGATGCACGCCTTTGCCAGCCGCTACGCCATCGACCTGCAAGCGCGGGGCATACCCTTCGGGCACACGCGGCTGGGCATCCACTCGGGCGAGGTGATCGTGGGCAACTTTGGCGGCGGTGCGGTGTTCGACTACCGCGCGCTGGGCGACCCGGTCAACACCGCTTCCCGGCTGGAGGGCGTGAACAAGTACCTGGGCACGCTGATTTGCGTGTCCGGGGTGACGCTATCGGCCTGCACGGGCGTGAAGGCCCGCGCGGTGGGGCGCCTGGTCCTCAAGGGCAAGAGCGAGGCGCTGGCGGTGTACGAGCCGCTGCCGGAGCCGATGGAGGGTGGGTACGCGCCGCTGCCGGACTACGAGACCGCCTACATGGCCTTGGCCGATGGCCGCGACGAAGCGGCAGACCTGTTTGCCGCCCTGCACCGGCATTACCCGGACGACCCGCTGGTGCACCTGCACCACGAAAGGCTGGCACGCGGTGAACTGGGCGACCGGCTGGTGTTCGAAGGCAAGTGAGGGTGCGCGGGGGCGCCTAGAATCCACCGCATGCAGCTACCCGCCGCCCAACTTTCCGCTCAGCTCCAGCGCGGCCTGCGCCCCCTCTACACCCTGCACGGCGACGACCCGCTGCTGCAGCAGGAGGCGGCCGACGCCATTCGCGCGGCGGCCCGTGCCCAGGGTTACACCGAACGCACCGTGTTCACCGTGGCGGGGGCGCATTTCGACTGGAGCGCCGTGTTGGCCGCTGGCGGCTCGCTCAGCCTGTTTGCCGACAAGCAGCTGGTGGAAATCCGCATTCCCTCGGGCAAGCCCGGCAAGGAGGGCTCGCAAGCCCTGCAACAGCTGGCTGCCGCCGCTGCGGGCAACGACAGCACGCTGACGCTGGTGCTGCTGCCCCGGCTCGACGCCGCCACCCTCAAGGGCGCCTGGTTTGCCGCGCTGGACGCCAATGGCGCCACCGTGCGCATCGACCCCGTGGAACGCGCGCAGCTGCCCGGCTGGATCGCGCAGCGCCTGCAGCTGCAGGGCCAGCGCGTGGCCGGTGGCGAGATGGGCCAGCGCACGCTGGCCTTCATGGCTGACCGGGTGGAGGGCAACCTGCTGGCCGCGCACCAGGAGATCCAGAAGCTGGGGCTGCTTTATCCGCCCGGCGAGCTGAGCTTTGAACAGGTGGAGGAAGCCGTGCTCAACGTGGCGCGCTACGACCCGTTCAAGCTGGCCGAGGCGGTGCTGGACGGCCAGCCCGCGCGCGCGCAGCGCATGCTCGATGGCCTGGAGGCCGAAGGCGAAGCGCCGGTGCTGGTGCACTGGGCGCTGGCCGAAGACATCCGTGCCCTGTGGCGCGTGAAGGCCGCGGTGACCGAGGGCAAGCCGCTGCCGATGGCCTTGCGCGAACAGCGCGTGTGGGGCGCGCGCGAAAAACGCTTCGAGCGCGTGTTGCCCCGGCTCAAGCTGGACCAGCTCGGCCAGTGGCTGCAGGACGCCCACACGGTGGACGGCATCGTCAAGGGCCTGAAGAACAAGGATTGGCCCGCCGACCCGTGGCAGGCGCTGCACAGGCTGGCACTGCAGGTGTGCCGCGCCTGCGGCGCGCGTCAGGCTTGAGGGCAGGCCGCTTCGCGGAAGGCGCGTGGCGAAAGCCCCGTGTGCTCGCGGAACACGCGGCTGAAATGCGCGCTGTTGTTGAAGCCCCACGACAGTGCAATGTCGGTGATGGTGCGCGGTGCCAGCGCGGGGTTGTTCAGGTCGCGCATGCAGGCCTGCAGGCGGCGGCGCAGGATGTAGTGGGCCAGTGAGTCTTCCTCGTCGGCGAACGCGTTGTGCAGGTGGCGCTTGCTGCAGTTCAGCGCCTGGGCAATGCGCTCGATCGACAGGTCCGGGTCGCGCAGGTGTTTGCCAATGTGCTCGCGGATGCGGTCGCGAAACGCCTCCAGCTGCGTCGTGGCGCTTTCGCGGCCTGCCAGCTCCAGCAGCGACAGGCGCACCAGTTCCACAATGGTCTCACCCGCCCCGCGCGCGCTGGCCACGCTCATCGAAGGCAGCTCCAGGTAGGTGCTGCGCATGGTCTCCAGCGCCACGCGTGAAATGCCGCTGGTGCCGCCCACCTGGCGCGCCATCAGGGGTTCCAGCCGCACGCCGCGTTCGGTGAGCTGCTCGCGCGGCAGCATCACGATCAAGTGCTCCACGCGCTCGGGGTTGCCTATCTCGTAGCTGCCAGCGGTGTCGTAGATTGTCCAGCCGCCGGGGCGCACCCAAGCCTGGCGGCCGTGCTGCTCCACCGCCGCGCTGCCGCGCCAGGGCGCAACGATCTTGAGGTAATCGGTGTCGCTCCGGCGTGCCAGTTCCGGGCTGCGCAGCACACGGTGGCGATTGGCTTCGAGCTTGGTCATGACCACGTCGCCCGCGCGCGAAGCCGACATGTGGCCGTCGAAGTCGGTGTCGCCGTACAGGTCGGACTCCAGCCCGGCGAAGTGGGACCAGATCCATTCCCGCCAGGCATCGGCCCGCTCCCGGGGGCTGACTTCGTCAGTGCTCATCACGGTGGAGGGTTGCATGAGGGGCTCCGTCACGGGGGGAGGAGCCCATTATGTCGCCGTGCCCAAGCCCTTGGGGGCATGCGGGTTCAGGGTTAACCCGGGTCGGTTTGCACTGCCAGACAAGTGGCCTGTGCACGCTCGGTAAAGCGGCGGGGCATGGGTTTTCCTACGATCGTTGCATTCCAACCAGAGCACCGCAAGGAGACATGCCATGGCACATCCGAACCGAAGAACCGTCCTGCAGGGCGCCGCTGCCACCATCGGCGCCATGTCCGTGGCGCCACATCTGCTGGCGCAGTCCGGCCCTGTGCGCGTGGGCTATTCCATGGCCCGCACCGGTCCCTGGACCGGTGGCGCACAGACCAGCCAGGAGCCCAACTACCTGATGTGGGCGGAGCAGCAGAACCAGGCGGGCGGCCTGAACGTCAAGGGCGTGCGCCGGCCGATCGAACTGATCAGCTACGACGACCGCAGCGATGTGGAAACGGTGATCCGCACCTACGAAAAGCTCATGGGCAGCGACAAGGTGGACCTGGTGCTGCCGCCCTGGGGCAGCGGCGCCAATTTCGCTGTCGCGCCGCTGGCCAACCGGTATGGCTATCCCTTCCTGGCGCCCACGGCCCTGTCCCGGCGCCTGGCGGAACTGAAGCTGCCCTACTTCTTCCTGTTGCTGCAGCAGCCCGCGCCCATGGTGGGCGCCATGATCGACATGTTCAAGGCCAATGGCGTAAAGACCCTGGCCTGCATCTATGTGGACGACCTGTTCGGGCTGGAGAACTTTGCCGCGCTCAAGGTGGCGCTGCAGGGCAGCGGCATCACCATGGTGGAAGACAAGAGCTACCCCGGCGGCGTGAAAGACCTGTCGCCCGTGCTGCGCTCGATGAAGGACAAGGCGCCCGACGCCTTCGTGGGCTTCACCTACCCGCCCGACACCATCCTGGCCAGCCGCCAGGCCAAGGAAATCGGATTCAACCCGAAGTTTTTCTACGCGTCGGTGGGCACGGCCTTCCCGCTCTACAAACAGGTGATGACGCCGGCGGGTGCCGAGGGGGTAATGGGCATGGGCTCGTGGAACAGCAAGACCAGCGCCGGTGCCAAGGCCTATTTCGACGCCCATGTGGCCAGCCAGAAGAAGGAGCCCGACCGCTGGGCCAGCGGCGCGTGCTGGGCAGGGCTGGAAATCCTCACTGCCGCCGTCGGGAAGGTGGGCCTGGACCGCAAGGCCATCCGCGATTACGTGGCGGGCAACACCCACAAGACCATCATTGGCGACATCCGCTTCAACGGCAGCGAAAACGTGGGCACCCCGGGCACCGTGGGGCAATGGCAGAAGGGTGAGTTCGAGGTGGTTTGGCCCAAGCAGGTGGCCACCGCCGCACTCAACCCCAGCAAGCCAGCCTGGTAACCACCCCTGTTGAAACCGTCCTTGCGTCAGGGCTGCCACGCCCTGGCCGGGGGCCGCATTTTCTACTTGTAACCCATGTCCTTTTCCGCCTGGATCGAGCTGATCGCCTCCGGTCTCATCACCGGGGGCATTTACGCGCTCGTCGCCCTGGGCCTGAACCTTCAGTACGGGCTGATGCGCATCCTCAACATTGCGCACGGTGAGTTCCTGATGGTTGGGGCCTTCCTCACCTGGATGGTGCAAACCGAGTTTGGACTGTCCCCCTTGCTGATGCTGCCTGTCTCGTTCGGGGTGCTGATGGCCCTGGGCCTGGCAGTGCACTGGCTGTGCTTTCGCCGCCTCACCGCCACTTCGCCCAACCTGGACGTGTTCGAGGCGCGCGGGCTGATGGTGGCCTTCGGCCTGATGTTCCTGGTGCAGAACTTCGTGTCCTACGTGTGGGGCGGCGACCTGCGCGGCTACGACTACCTGACCGAGCCGGTGGTCATCGGCAGCGCGCAATTCGCCGCCAACAAGCTGCTGGTGTTCGTGCTGGCGCTTGCGTTTGCCGGGGCGCTCATCGCGCTGTTGCGCATGACCTTGCTGGGCAAGGGCGTGCGAGCCCTGATGCAGTCGCCCGTGGGAGCGCAGTTGGTAGGCATCGACACCAAACGCCTGCACCCGCTGATGTTCGGCATCGGCCTGGGGCTGTCGGGCGTGGCGGGCTGCCTGTTGTCCATGGCGTACACCATCAGCCCTTCCATGGGTGAACCCTACACCGTCACGGCGTTGATCGTCATCACGCTGGGGGGCTTTGGCAGCATGGGCGGCGCGCTGGCGGGCGGTTTGCTGCTGGGCGTCATTGAGGCGGTGGGCATGCACTTCACCAACCCATCGCTCAAGGCGCTGCTGTCGTACGTGGTGTTCATTGGTGTGTTGTTGCTGCGCCCCGAAGGTTTGTTCGCGCGCAAGGGGAGGAAGGCATGAACTCACGCCAGATTCTTGTGCGCGACCTGCTGGTGTTGTTTGGCCTGGCGGGTTGGGCCATGGCCTTGCCGGGGCTGGCCAGCGAGTTCGTGCTGTCCATGGCGCTCACCTGCATGATGTATGTGGTGCTGTCGTCGAGCTGGGCCCTGTTCTGTGGCACCACGCGCTACCTGTCGCTGGCCACGTCGGCGTTCTTCGGTATTGGTGCCTACGCCAGCGCCCTGCTGCTGGAGACCTTGCCCTGGGCGCAGGTCATTCTGGCGGGTGCATTGGCAGCCGCCGTGGTGGCTGTGGTGATGGGGGCGGCGGTGCTGCACCTGCGCGGCACGTACTTCGCGGTGCTCACTTTCGGCATGACCGAGCTGATCCGCCACGCCATCACCTACTACGAGAAGAGCGTTACCGGCACGGTAGGCCGCGTGCTCATGGTGGTGCCTGAGCGCGACACCGTGTACGTGACCGTGCTGCTGCTGGCGGTGCTGGCGGTGGCCACGTCCATCGTGCTGCGGCGCACGCGCTTTGGCCTGGCCATGCGGGGTATAGGGGCCGACGAGCAGCGCGCGCAGACCCTGGGCGTGAACACGCGGCTCATCAAGATCGCGGGCTTTGCGCTGACGGCTGCCTTCGCTGGCGCGGTGGGGGCAGCCATGTCGGTGCGCTGGACCTACATCGACCCGCACACGGTGTTCAACCCCTTCATCGGTTTCCAGACGGTGCTCATCGCACTGATCGGCGGCGCCATGACCCTGTGGGGCCCGTTGATCGCGGCCATCGTGTTCAGCGTGCTGGCCGAGACCCTGCGCCTGCAGGTGCCGCAGCTCTACATGATGTCGCTCGGGCTGCTGCTGATCCTGTCGGTGCTGTACCTGCCGGGCGGGCTGGCGTCGCTGCGACTGGAGACCTTCAAGGACTGGTGGAGCGACACCCGCGCCTGGTGGGCCGAGCGCCGCTACGAATGGAGCGGGGACAAGGCGCGCGACGAAGCCCGCCGCAAGCAGCGCGCCAAGGAGCACCGTTATGACTGAGCTGCACCCCCAAAACCACCTGCCGCCCTTGCTCGAAGCCCGCGAAGTCACGGTGCGCTTCGGCGGCCTGACCGCTGTGGATGGCGTGGACGCGGTGTTTCGCCCGGGCGAGCTGGTGGGCATCATCGGCCCCAACGGCGCGGGCAAGACGACTTTCTTCAACGCCATCTCGGGCGTGACACGGCCCACCAGCGGCCGCCTGCTGGCCGACGGCCGCAACCTGAGTGGCAAGGGCCCGCACCGCTATGCGGCGCACGGCATTGCGCGCACTTTCCAGACCCCTCGCGTGTTTGCCGACATGCCGGTGCGCGACAACATCGCCTTCGGTTTGAAGTTCGCTGGCCGCCGCCCGCGCAAGTGGGTGTTCTGGGGTGAGGAGGCGCAGGTGCCCTGGGCCCTGCGCACGGCCGACAGCATCCTGTCGCTCATCGGTCTTGCGGCGCAGGCCGATCTGCCTGCCTCGGCCATCACCCCGTCGCAACAGCGCCTGCTGGAGATCGGCATGGCGCTGGCCACGCGCCCGCGCATGCTGCTGCTCGACGAAGTGGCCGCAGGCCTGACCGAGGCCGAGATTGAAGAGATGGCTCGGCTGATACGCCGCATGCGCGACGAGCTGGACCTGACGGTGGTGTGGATCGAGCATGCCGTGACCACGCTGCTACGGCACGTGGAGCGCGTGATCGTGCTGCACCAGGGCCGCAAGATAGCCGATGGCACGCCCGCGCAAGTGGTGCGCCACCCCGAGGTGATCGAGGCCTACCTGGGCGACGAGATGATGGAGGAAACCGCCGCATGATGTGGTACCGCGACACCCCTTTCACGCTGGGCGGCAGCGAGCGTGCGCACCTGCGGGTCGAAGGCCTGAGTGCGGGCTATGGCAACTTCCTGGTGTTGCGCGGCCTGAGCTTCGAGGTCCGTCCTGGGCTCACCGTCATCCTCGGCCCCAACGGTGCGGGCAAGACCACGCTGCTCAAGGCACTCAACGGACTCATCCGCCGCAGCGGCACGGTGCTGCTCGATGGCGAGGAGCTGCCCGAAAAAACCAACGAGATCGTGCAGTCTGGCGTGGCACTGGTGGCCGAAGGCCGCCAGCTCTTTCCCCAGATGTCGGTGCTGGAGAACCTGGAGCTGGGCGGCTGGCTGCTACCCAAGGCCGAGCGTGCGCGCCGCGTGGACCAGGCCTTTGCCGACTTTCCCAAGCTGCGCGAGCGCGCCCAGCAGCTGGCGGGCACCATGAGCGGCGGCGAGCAGCAGATGGTCGCCGTGGCGCGCGCCATGATGAGCGCGCCGCGCCTGCTGATGCTGGACGAGCCGTCCCTGGGGCTGGCCCCGCGCATGGTGGATGAACTGCTGGGCATGGCCCGGCGCATTGCCGACGCGGGCACCACCGTCCTGATGGTGGAACAGAACGTGAAAAAGGCACTGGCCGTGGCCGACCGGGGCTACGTGCTGGAGCGCGGCGCGCTGGTGGCCAGCGGCCCGGCACGTCTGCTGGCCCGTTCCAACGTCATCCGCGAAGCCTACCTGGGCGCGCCCGCGTCCGACACCACCACTGCCGAGCGTGCCGCGCACGCCCGGCAACCTGCCGCAAACACGCATTCCCCCGCACATTGACCTTCAAGGAGCAACCATGTCCGACCTGTCCATGCTGATCAACGGCCTCAAAGTCACCGCAGAACGCGGCGCCACCTTCGAGCGCCGCAACCCGCTCGACGGCACCGTGGCCACACGCGCGCCCGCCGCCTCACCGGCGGACGCCGTGTTGGCCTGCGAAGCCGCTGCCGAAGCCTTCAAGACTTGGAGCGATACGGGCCCCGGCGAACGCCGTGCCCTGCTGCTCAAGGCGGCGGACGCGCTGGAGGCCAAGACCCCAGCCTTCATCGAAGCTGTGGCTGCCGAGACCGGTGCCACCGGCATGTGGGCGGGCTTCAACGTGATGCTGGCCGCAGGCATGCTGCGCGAGGCGGCAGCCCTCACCACCCAGGTGGCGGGCGAGGTGATCCCTTCCGACGTGCCGGGCAGCCTGGCCATGGGCGTGCGTCAGCCTGCGGGCGTGGTGCTGGGCATCGCGCCGTGGAACGCCCCGGTCATTCTGGGTGTGCGCGCCATTGCCACGCCGCTGGCCTGCGGCAACACCGTCATCCTCAAAGGTTCCGAGAACTGCCCGCGCACCCATGGCCTCATCATCGAAGCCCTGCAGGACGCGGGCTTCCCGCCCGGCGTGGTCAACTACGTCACCAACGCCCCGGCCGACGCGGGTGCCGTGGTGGAAGCCATGGTGGCCCACCCAGCAGTGCGCCGTGTCAACTTCACCGGCTCCACCAAGGTGGGCAAGATCATCGCGCAGACCTGCGCCAAATACCTCAAGCCCGTGGTGCTGGAACTGGGCGGCAAGGCGCCGCTCATCGTGCTTGACGACGCCGACCTGGACGATGCCGTCAACGGCGCGGCCTTCGGCTGCTTTGCCAACAGCGGCCAGATCTGCATGAGCACCGAGCGCATCATCGTGGACCAGAAGGTGGCCGACGAATTCGTGAAGAAGTTCGGCGACAAGGCCAAGGCGTTGCCGCTGGGCGACCCGCGCAAGCCCGAGCCGGTGGTGCTGGGCTCGGTCATCGGCATGAATACCGTGCACCATTGCAACGAGCTGATCGACGATGCCCTGGCCAAGGGCGCCAGGCTGGTGTGCGGCGGCAAGGCCGAGAACACCCTGATGCCCGCCACCGTGCTCGATCATGTCACGCCCGCCATGCGCATCTACCAGGAAGAAACGTTCGGGCCGGTGAAGTGCATTGTGCGGGTGAAGGACACGGCCGAGGCCATTGCCTGTGCCAACGACAACGAGTACGGCCTGAGCGCCGCTGTCTTCGGGCGCGACATCGCCCGCGCCTTCAACGTGGCGCGCAAGATCGACTCGGGCATCTGCCACGTCAACGGCCCCACCGTGCACGACGAGGCGCAAATGCCGTTTGGCGGCGTCAAGGGCTCGGGCATTGGCCGCTTCGGGGGCAAGGCAGGCATTGCCGAGTTCACCGAGTTGCGCTGGATCACCGTGCAGACCACACCGCGCCACTACCCGTTCTGAACGGGCGTCAACCGCCGAGGTCGCGGCGCTTTTCCTCGTACTCCGCGCGCCCGATCTCGCCGCTGGCGTAACGCTCCTCCAGAATGTCCAGGGGCGTGCGCCGCTCGCGCCTCGGGTCTTCGGTGCTGCGCAGCATCCAGCGGATGAGCACGACCACCACCAGCAGCACCAGCACCAGCAGGAGCAGCATGAAGATGCCGCCCGTTCCCATGCCCATGGGGCCGTGCCATTCCGACCAGTTCCACATGCCTGCCTCCTTGCTGCGGATTCCGCCGCCCGGCTTGCAGACTACGCCTCAAAAACCTTCGGTGCAAGTGGTGGTCGGTGCGCTCAGCCGAACGACGGCAACTCCGGCTTCACCACGGGTTTGCCCGATGCCACCCAGGCGTCGTAGCCGCCAGCGATGGACTTGACGCTCAGGTAACCCATTTCCTTCATGGCAGCCGCCGCCAGGGCGGCGCGGCCGCTGGTCTTGCAGTAGATCACGAACTTCAGGTCGCGCGCGCTGAGCTGGGGCGAGCCGCTCAGCTTGAACTCCAGCATGCCGCGCGACACGTGCACCGCACCGGGCAGGTGGCCGCTGGCAAACTCGTCAGCTTCGCGCACATCCAGCAACACGTCGGCGTCGCGGATCGCGGCCTCCGCATCGTTCACGGGAATCTCGGTCACGGCGCGCTTGGCTACGGCCACCAGGTCCTGGGCTGTCTTCATCGTGGCTCCTGTTCTGGATAGTCTATGGGGTATTGGAGTCCGCGATTTTGCCCCGGAAGTCAGCCGTGCGCCAGCGGCGGCGTCTGGCGCCGCTGGCGCACGGCCTCGGCCAGTTTTTCCAGCACCGGCACTGTCTGCGCAAACCCGATGCACGCGTCCGTGACCGACACGCCGTGGCGCAGCGCCTGCCCGGTCACGATGTCCTGCCGCCCTTCGTTCAGGTGGCTTTCGATCATTACCCCCATGATGCGGTGGTCGCCGCCCGCCACCTGGGCTGCAACGTCGGCCGCCACGTCGATCTGGCGCTGGTGCTGCTTGCTGCTGTTGGCGTGCGACACGTCAATCATCACCTGCTCGCGCAAGCCGGACGCGCGCAACGCTGCACAGGTGGCCTGCACGTCTGCTGCCGAATAGTTGGGCTGCTTGCCGCCGCGCAGAATGACGTGACAGTCGTCGTTGCCGCGCGTCTCGAAGATGGCCGCCTGGCCCATCTTCGTCATGCCCATGAACGCATGGGGGGCGCTGGCGGCCACGATGGCGTCGGTGGCCACCTTCACGCCGCCGTCGGTGCCGTTCTTGAAGCCCACCGGGCAGCTCAGGCCGCTGGCCAGTTGGCGGTGGCTCTGGCTTTCGGTGGTGCGCGCGCCAATGGCGCCCCAGCTCACCAGGTCGCTGATGAACTGCGGCGACAGCAGGTCCAGGAACTCGGTGCCCACGGGCAGGCCCACGCCCAGCACGTCCAGCAGCAGCTGGCGCGCGCGTTCCAGCCCCTCGTTGATGGCGAAGCTGCCGTCCAGGTGGGGGTCGTTGATGTAGCCCTTCCAGCCCACGGTGGTGCGCGGTTTTTCAAAGTACACGCGCATCACCACCAGCAGTTCGCTGGCCAGCGCGTCGGCCTGGAACTTGAGCAGGCGTGCGTATTCCATGGCCTGGTCGTGGTCATGGATGGAGCAGGGCCCCACCACCACCACGAGCCGGTCGTCCTGCCCATGCAGCACGCGCGAGATGGCCGCCCGGCTTTGCTCCACCAGCGCCTGGGCGGCGTCGGTCACGGGCAACCACTCCTGCAGCAGCGCAGGGGTGATCAGCGGGCGCACCGCGCTGATGCGCAGGTCGTCGATCCGGGTGGTGTCGTGGGTGTAGGGGGCGCGGGTGGCGGGAACGTGGGTCATGGCAGGTGGTTGGCGGGCAAGGTTGCAGGTGTTGTATGTGCGGGAAAGCACAGTCACGCGTTACGGTCTTTGGCGTGGCATAGGTCACCTGTGGCTATACTGCCCGCCGATAACCAGAATCCAAACAGGGTTTTTGTTCCCTATCTCAGACCTCCCGAATGCACAACATCGAACTGTACGACACCGACGACCACCGCTTCGTGTTGCTCAACGAAAGCGAGCCCGGAGAGGAAGACGGCGTCCGCTCCAATCAGTACCTCGTCCAGCACGGTAACGAAGGTGTGCTGCTGGACCCGGGCGGCTTCGGTGTGATGCCGCGCGTGCTCACCGAGCTGCTGCGCTACCTGCCGCCAGACCGCATCAAGGCCATCGTGCTGTCGCACCAGGATCCGGACATCGTCGGAGGCATTGCCACCTGGCTGGAGATGACCAGCGCGCCGGTGTACATCTCGCACATCTGGACGCGCTTCGTGCCGCACTACGGCATCGAGGACATGCACCGTTTCGAGCCCGTGCCGGACCGCGGCATGCGCCTGACCATCTCCCCGGGCTTCGACCTGGAACTGGTGCCTGCGCACTTCCTGCACTCCGAAGGGCAGATCAACGTGTACGACCCGGTGTCGAAGGTGCTGTTCACCGGCGACATCGGCGCGGCCATGATGCCGTCCGACAACGACGATCCCTACGTGGACGACTTCGACGCGCACCTGCCCAACATCATCGGGTTCCACCGCCGCTACATGTGTGGCAACCGCGCCGCACGCGCCTGGGTGGAGCGTGTGTCCAAGCTTGACATCCAGATGCTCGCGCCCCAGCACGGACCGGTCTACCGGGGGGCGGCGGTGCCTGCCTTCCTGAACTGGTTCCGCGAGTTGGAGTGCGGCATGGACCTGCTGCCCGACATCACGCAGGAGCGTTGAGCATGAACGCCGCTGGAGTGCCGGCCTTGCCGCAGAACATCGCGGACATGCGCCTGTTCGTGGTGCAGCGTTTTGCCGCCTTGCTGGAAAACCAGATGCGCGTGCAGCGCTTCAGCAAGGCCATATCCCAGATGGCTTCAGGGGTGCACGAAGAGCTGATGACCAGCTTGACGCGCACGATGGATGGCCTGCGCCAGCTCGATATGCCTGAGGCGACGCGGCGTGAGCTGCTCGAAGGCCTGGGGCAGGCCATCGAGCGCTGCCGCAACCTGGAGACCGCCCTGCCGATGCTGGTGCAGATGCGCCAGACGCGTGGTGCTGTCAACCGCACCGACCTGCGCAGCATCCTCTTGCGCTTTGACGACACCGCGCAGAAGCTGGCTGGCACCCTGGTGCAAAAGGAACTGCTGGAACGCCAGAGCACGGTGCTGGAGCAGATCATCCTCTCGCACGAGAAGGTCACGCAGTGGAAGACCTTCGTCCAGGAAATCCTCAACAGCTTCCAGCAGGTCTTCCCCTTCCAGTTCTTCTTCATCGCCTTCGGCGAGGCGCACGGGCTGTCTCTCAACCTGTACTACGTGGGTCACCCCACCGAAGAGAACAAGCGCCTGGCCCGCAACCGGCTCGCGCGCGACATGCTGCGCGAACTCAAGCTGCCCGAAGACGCGCCGCTCGACATCGAAGAATTCGAGATCGAGAGCCTGGAAAAGCAGAGCACCATCGACGACGTCGAGATGGTCATGGTCTCGGTGCCCGAGATCGAGAACGTCAACCTTGCCGGCCTGCTGGGCGTGGCCTATGCCAGCACGCGCCGCCCCGGCCCGCAGGAGATCGCGGTCATCCGCTCCATCCTGGCGGTGATGGTGATGGTGGTGGGATCCAGCAAGGCGCTGGGGCGCACGCTGTCGGAGCTGGAGTACTACTCCAGCCACGACCCGCTCACCGGCCTGCACAACCGCCGTTACTTCAACGAGATGCTGGAGTACGAAGTGGGCCGTTCACGGCGGCACGGGCACGAGTTCTCGCTGCTCATGCTCGACCTTGACGACTTCAAGGACGTCAACGACACCTGGGGCCACCCCTGTGGCGACATGGTGCTGCGCCGCATTGCCGAAAGCCTGCAGGCCGAAACCCGCAAGGGCGACCTGTCGGCCCGCCTCGGCGGGGACGAGTTCATCCTCATGCTCACCGAAACCGGGCGCGAGGGCGCACAGGTGGCAGCCGAAAAGCTGCGCCGCCGCCTCAAGGAACAGCACTACTTGTCGCCGGACGGCAAGCGCTTCCACGTCACCACCTCGGTGGGCGTGGTGACCTACCCGCGCGACGCGGACACCGTCTCGGACCTGATGGCGGGTGTGGACATGGGCTTGTACCGCGCCAAGGAGCAGGGCAAGGACAGCATCGGCACCATGGAGTCGGTGGGCACCCAGCTGCGCAACAACCGCCTGACCCGGGACCTGGTCGAGAAGCTGCGCCTGGCCCTAAAGGAAGACCGGGTGATGCCGTACTTCCAGCCCATCTTCGACCACAACGGCGAGTTGTTCGCCTACGAAACGCTGGCGCGGCTGAGGGAGCCAAACGGCGAAACCGTGTCGGCGGGTGCGTTCATCGAAACGATTGAGCGCTACGGGCTGGGGCGCGAACTTGACCGTGCCGTCATCGAGCACGCCCTGCATGCCTTGCACCGCCGGATGGCCGAGGGCAAGCCACCTGTCAAGCTGTTCATCAACCTGTCGGTACAGGAACTGCAGGGGCGGGGCGTCATCGGTTACGCCGAGCAGCTCTGCGCGCGCTTGGGCATTCCGCCCAGCACCATCGTCTTCGAGCTGCTGGAGCGCGACGCCATCGGCGACATGACGCACACCCGCACCTTCCTGACGACGCTGCGCGAAAAGGGCTTCCTGTTCGCGCTGGACGACTTCGGCAGCGGCTACAACTCCTTCCATTACCTGCGCGAACTGTCGTTCGACTTCGTGAAGATCGACGGTGCCTTCGTGCGCAACATCCTCAACTCCAAGATCGATCACTCTCTGGTGCGCAACCTCACCCACCTGTGCCAGGACATCGGCATCAAGGTGGTGGCCGAGTTCGTGGAGTCGGAAGAGTTGTGGCAGGCATTGCGGCAGATCGGCATCGACTTCGCGCAGGGCTACCACCTGGGGTTGCCCACGCCGGCCATGCCCTGATCAGCCTTGCGCGGCGCGCTGCCGCAGCCAGTGGGGCACGGCGGCGCGGTTGCAGTTCTGCAGGCCCATCAGCAGGGCGTGGTCCGGTTGCGGCACTCCATGCTGTTCGCGCAGGTCCTGCTGGATGCGGCCCAGCAAGGCGGCGGCCATTTCGGCATCAGCCAGCGCACGGTGCGCCTGGCCCGTTCGGGGCAGCCCGTGGAAGTCCACCAGCGTGCCCAGCTTGTGGTTGGGGGCCTGCGGGTACAGCCTGCGTGACAGCAGCACCGTGCAGGCAAAGGGCTGTGGCGCCGCCAGCGCCAGCCGGGCCAGTTCGCCTTGCCAGAACTTGCGGTCGAACGAGGCGTTGTGCGCCACCATGGGGGCATTGCCCACAAAGCGCGCGGCCTCCCGCATCACCTCGGCGGCAGGGGGGGCCTCACGCACCATGGCATTGGTGATCCCCGTCAGCTGTGTGATGAACGGCGGAATCCACACCCCGGCGTTCATCAGGCTCTGGTAGCGGTCCACCACCTGGCCGTCTTCCAGCAACACAATGGCCACTTCGGTGGCGCGCCCGCCCGTCTCGGGCGACATGCCCGTGGTCTCGAAGTCGATGACTGCAATCGGCTCCATCGCGCGTGGCTGGCGGTCAGGCCTTTTTCACGAATTCCGACTTCAGCAACAGGCTGCCCATATCGGTCTTGCAGTCGATGTTGTGCCCGTCGGCACCATCCACCAGGCGTATGCCCTTGACCTTGGTGCCCTTCTTCAGCGTGCCGCCGCCCTTGACCTTCAGGTCTTTCACCAGGATCACGCTGTCGCCGTCGGCCAGCAGGTTGCCGTTGGCATCGCGCACGCTGGTGTCATCGTTACCGGCGTCGTCACTGGCTTCGTCGGTCGACCACTCGAAACCGCAGTCCGGGCAGATCAGTGTTTCGCCGTCGGGGTAGGTGTTTTCCAGACCGCATTGCGGGCAGGGGGGAACGGTGGGGGTATTCATCCGGGGATTCTGGCACACACCCGCTGTGATCTTTGCTGAATACAATCGCCCGGTGGACACTCCCTCCCCACCGCAGCTTCGCCCGGAACACCTGGCCATGATGGAACGGGGGGTATCGGCCATCGTCGGCTCTTGCAGCCGTGCGCTGGTGCCCAGTGTCATGCGCGCGCTGGGTTACCGGCTTGCCGGGGGCGGGGCCGAGATCACCGTCTACCTCGGCCGCAGCCAGGCGCGCCAGCTGCTGCAGGACGTGGCAGACACGGGCCGCGTCACCGTGGTGTTCAGCGAGCCGTACAGCCACCTCACTGTGCAGATCAAGTCCGCGCGTGCGCGGGTCGTGCCCGTGGACGGGGGCGCCCTGGCGGAGCTGGCGCGCTACCAGGCTGCCATGGAGTTGCAGGTGGGCCTGGTGGGGTTCGAGCCCCGCTTCGTGCAGGCCATGCTGAACCACGACCCCGCCGACCTTGCTGGCATCCATCTGCTGGCCGACGTGGCGTTTGACCAGACCCCCGGCCCCCAGGCGGGTCAGGCCCTCAGCCCCAACCCTTCTGCGGCATGAGCAC
This sequence comes from Hydrogenophaga aquatica, assembly GCF_054780915.1. Taxonomy (NCBI): domain Bacteria; kingdom Pseudomonadati; phylum Pseudomonadota; class Betaproteobacteria; order Burkholderiales; family Comamonadaceae; genus Hydrogenophaga; species Hydrogenophaga aquatica. The sequence continues at coordinate 68,634 of NZ_BAAGVK010000018.1, forward strand.
CGCCTGCCTGCCCCTGTCGGCCCTGCGGGCCTGCCTGGAAGGTGCTATCCCTTCGATGATGGCCACCACGGCCATCGACGGCACGCCCAACGTGGCGTACATCTCGCAGGTGTTCTACATGGACGAAGGGCATGTTGCCCTGTCTTTCCAGTTCTTCAACAAGACGCGGCAGAACATTCTGGCCAACCCGCGCGCCACGGTGCTGCTGCTGCACCCGGTCACGGCGCAGTTCTTTCGCTTGCACTTGCGTTACCTGCGCACCGAGTCGGCGGGCCCCGTTTTCGAGAGCATGAAGGCGCAACTCGCGGGCATTGCCTCGCACGCGGGCATGGACGGGGTTTTTCGCCTGCTCGGCTCAGACATCTACGAGGTGCTGGAGATCGAATGCCTGGGCCAGCCCCTGCTGCCCGATGCCCCGGCGCGCTGCAGCCTGCTGGGCTCGCTGCGCCAGACGGCCCAGCGGTTGTCGGCATGCACTTCGCTGGAGTCCTTGCTGGACACCTGCCTGGACACCCTTCAGGCGCTGCTTGGCATTGATCACGCCATGCTGCTGATGCTCGACCCGCTGACGCAGCGCCTCTACACCGTGGCGAGCCTGGGTTACGACCGCTCGGGCGTGGGTTCCGAAATCGCACTGGGTGACGGCGTGATTGGCGTGGCAGCGCGCGAGCGCACACCGGTGCGCATTTCGCACATGAACAGCGCCTACCTGTACAGCCGCGCGCTGCGCAAGAGCGTGCAGCCGGGTGAGGGAGCGATTCCGTCGGCCACCGAGATTCCCTACCCCGGCCTGCACGAGCCGCACAGCCAGCTGGCGGTCCCCATCGTCAGCGGCGGCCGTCTGTTGGGCGTGCTGTTCGTGGAAAGCCCGCAGGACCTGCGCTTCAACTTCGAGGACGAGGACGCGCTGGTGGTCATTGCCGGGCACCTGGGGGCTGCCATCGACCACCTGCGCGACAGCACCCAGCCGGCCGATGCCGTTGCCGAGGCGGCGGAGCCTGCCCAATCGCTCGCGGTGGACGGTCCGCCGCTGCGGGTGCGCCGCTACCAGGCCAACAACAGCATCTTCATCGGCGACGACTACCTCATCAAGGGCGTGGCCGGGGCCATTCTGTGGTGCATGCTGCGCGAGCACCGCACACGGGGCCGCACCGAGTTCTCCAACCGGGAACTGCGGCTGGACCCGACCATCGGCCTGCCCGACGTGAGCGACAACCTGGAGGCGCGGCTGGTGCTGCTGCAGCGGCGTTTGCGCGAGTACGGGCCAGACCTTCGCCTGGAGAAATGCGGGCGCGGGCGCCTGCGGCTGCAGGTGCGGCGCCCGCTGGAACTGTCCGACGTGGCAGCCTGAAAGCCAAGCTGCCGGTCAGCTGGCCAGGCCGGGCACGGCCTGCAGCCCCAGCGCGCTGGCCAGTTTGCCCCACTCCTGGCTGCTCAGGTGCGGCCGCACCACCTCCAGCGCTGCGGCAAAAGCGGGCGCCGGTGCGTTGGCCTGCATGTCGGCCAGCATGCCCGCGCGTTCGCCCGGGTTCAGGTGCGGCACCATCCAGCGCAGGATGAACATCATCTCCTCGGGTGGAATGGAGCCCACCAGCGCTGCGTGCACGGCGTGCAGTTCGGCGTCACTGTAATGGGCCCACAGTGCGTCGTTGTGCACGGTTTCCTCCACGTGCATGTGCTGGAAGTTGTCGGCCACGAACAGGGCCAGCTGCTGGTAGAGCGCATGCAACATAGCTGGCTTTTGCCCGGCAGACGCCTGCCGCACGGCATCGTTGGCGCGGCGCAGGGCGCCAATGTGTTCCAGGTGGTGCAGGTGTTCTTCGGCCACGCCAGCACTGCAACCCGCAAAGCGGGCCTCGATGGCGGTGTGCACAAAGTTGTTCTCGTGCTGCACGTGGCGCACGCACAGTGTCAGCAGCACGTCCACGCGCGCCAGGGTCTCGTTCAGTTCAACGGCGTCCTGCGGGTCGGCACGGCCCACGGCCAGCAGCGTGTCGCACATCAGTGCGCGAATGGCCTTGTGGATCGGGCCGTACATGTCAAGGCGCGGGGCCTGGGCGTCGGCCAGCTTGGCCATTTCCTGGGTGTCGAAATTCATGGTGTCCTTCTTTCGCAAGGGTTGGTGTCTGGCTCCCGGCACCATGCCGAACGCCATGCGAAGAAGTCTAGAAATTCGCCCCGGCAAGCGTTCCTAAGAATGCCTTACGTGTTCCGTAAAAGTTTCTTAAACAGGGTTTCAACGCGGTGTGCGCTGCGGGCCTGGCGCGCTGGCAGGCTGGCGCCACAGGCGGCTGAGGGTGTCCATCAACTGCGCTTCGCCATCGGTCAGGTGCCCGTCGGCCTCGACGACGGCCTGGGCCAGCTCGACGATCAGCTGGCGCAAGTCGGGGTCGGTCACCTCGTTGAGCAGCCGCAGGCGGCAGGCGGCGTCCATGCGGTGCGACCCTGTCCATTCGCCTCCGGCCATCTGCAGCAGGTCGCGGCAGAAATCGGCGATGACCTCTTTCAAGGCCTGCGCCGACAGGCCGAGCCGCTGGCTGGCGGCCAGCGTGTCGAGCGCCTGCAGTTCAACCAGCGAGTAGTGGCCGTCGGCCACCAGCGCGATGGCCAGTATGCGTGCAGCGGCTTCAGGACTGTTGCCAGGGTATGTGCGCATGGGCGGGGTTTTTGTTCTTCTGACAAGTGTCATTCTGTTCCAGAAGCTGGCCTCTTGTCATTCCTTTAAAAACTGAATTTCAATCAGAGATCATCATATTTTTTCTGCCTGTCAAACGGCGTACCCTTCACGGTCCAAGCTCTTCACTTTTTCGGAGACACACATGAAGCTTTTCTCGACCCTGGCCCTGGCTTTCGCGCTGGGCCTTTCCCTGGTGAGCATGGACGCCGAAGCCAAGCGGCTGGGCAGTGGCAAGTCCGTTGGCATGCAACGCACCGCGCCCGCGCAGAAGGCGCCCGACAACACCGCCACCGCTGCGCCCACTGGCGCCGCCGCTGCGGGCACGGCCGCCGCGCCCCGCCGTTCCTGGATGGGCCCGCTGGCCGGTATCGCCGCTGGTCTGGGCCTGGCGGCGTTGGCTTCCTACCTCGGTTTTGGTGAAGAAATGGCCACCATGCTGCTGATTGGCCTGGCTGTGATGGCGGCACTCGCCGTCATCGGCTTCATCATGCGCAAGCGCGCGGCCCAGTCCGCACCGCGCATGGCCTACGCCGGCGCTGGCACCGATGCGCAGCGCGCCCCGGCGCACGACGTGTTGATGCCGCGCACCCCCGCGGGCGCTTCCACCGGTGGCGGCTCCATGATCGGCAGCGGTCTGAGCCAGTCCGCCATCCCGGCCGACTTCGACGTGGCGGGCTTCGTGCGCAACGCCAAGGTGCAGTTCATCCGTCTGCAGGCCGCCAACGACGCGGGCAACCTCGACGACATCCGCCAGTTCACCACGCCCGAGATGTTCGCCGAGCTGAAGATGGACATCACCGATCGTGGCGCTGCCGCCCAGACCACCGAAGTGGTGCGGGTGGACGCCGACGTGATCGAGGTGGCGGAAGAGACCGCCCGTTATGTGGTGAGCGTGCGCTTCACCGGTGAAGTGCGCGAAGGCGCCCAAGGCCCGCTGGAGCCGTTCAACGAAATCTGGCACCTGGAGAAGCCGCGCACCGGCAGCGGCGGCTGGGTGCTGGCGGGTATCCAGCAGGCCCAGTAAGGCGCCAGCCGCTGGCGTCAGCTGAGGTCTTCGACCGGCAACACCGAGGCCCTGCCGCCAACCTGCGGCAGGGCCTCGGCTGCTTTCACGGCCGCCAGCAGGGTGCCCAGCGTGGTGGGTTCCGTTTGCAGGAACAGCTGCCCGCTGCCTTGCGGCGCCGCGCCTGTCCACCGGTGGCTTCTGGCCACGCCCACGCCGTGGCGTGAAAAGGCGTCAAGCACCGGCCTGACGTCGGTGCCAGCGCTGGGCAGTCCTGGCGCCAGCGGCAAACGCACGCCGAAGTGTCCACACCGGTTTTCCGGGGCGGCGATGCGCGGTGCGGCCAGGGGCGTTTCGTGAAAACCCAGGTGGGGCACCCGGCCGGTCTGGGCGTTGCCTTTGTCCCGTGCAATGTCCACCAGGTCCGCCACCACGGCAGACGCCGTCTGTTCCGAACCGGCCCCCGCGCCGTAGTACATGGTCAGGCCTGCGGCATCGCTTTTGACCATCACCCCGTTCATTGAGCCATCCACCTTGCCCATCAGGCTGTCCTTGGGGATCAGCGTGGGTTGCACGGCCAGCGCCACGCCTTGCTCAGACTTCTTCGCCGTTGCCAGCAGCTTGATGGTGTAGCCGAGTGCCGCTGCGCCCTCGAAATCGGCCGTTTCCAGGCTGGCGATGCCTTTGGGCTGGATCTGGTGGTAACGCAGTGGCATGCCGAAGGCCAGGCTGGCCAGCAAGGCCAGCTTGTGTGCGGCGTCAATGCCATCCACGTCAAAGCTCGGGTCGGCTTCGGCGTAGCCCAGGCGCTGGGCTTCGGCCAGAGCGGCCTCGAACGTGGTGCCGTGCTCCCGCATCTGTGTGAGGATGAAATTGCTGGTGCCGTTGACGATGCCAGCCAGCCATTGCACGTCGTTGGCGGTCAGCCCTTCGCGCAGGGCCTTGACGATGGGAATGCTCACCGCCACCGCGCCTTCAAAGGCCACCGTCACGTTGTGCCGGGCTGCCGCGGCAAACACTTCTTCACCATGTTCGGCCAGCAGAGCCTTGTTGGCCGTGACCACATGCTTGCCCTGCGCAATGGCCTGCAACACCAGGTCACGCGCCGCGCCGCAACCGCCTATGGCTTCCACCACCACGTCCAGGTCGGGGTGGCTCACCAGATCGTGGGCGCTGGGCATCAAGGCAATCCCGCTGGCCGCGCCTTGGCTTACGCGCTCGGGTGTACGGGTGGCGATCATCCGCAGCTCGATGGGGCGGCCTGCCCGGGCGCGGATGAGGTGAGCATTGCGGGCGAGCACCTTGCAGGTGCCCGAGCCCACGGTGCCAAAGCCCAGCAGACCCACGCGCAAAGGCGCAGCTTCTACGGGCGGGTTGACAGGGTGCGGGTGCGACATGGTTTTCTCCGTGTGGGCCAGTGGCGGTACGGAGAAAAACAAAAGGCCCCGTCCTTCACCGGCGGGGCCTTTGGGTGTATGCGTCAGACAAACAGCTGGCTCAACACCTCAACCCACGCAGGGTGGAGGTGGTAATCATCATCTGGTGAATGTGCCTTTGCATTCGGCCATTGTAGGGTCAGTTGGCGCAACAGCCCGCAAGGGCGTTGCTAAGATGCCGCACCCACGTGTTTGCCGGAACCCACGCCATGAGTGCCAACCCGCCTGCCGCAGCCCTTGCCACGCCCGAACTGCTGGGGCACGCGCCGGCCGATTGGGGTGTGGTGCTGGTCTTTCTGCTGGTCTACCTGGGCATGTTCCTGGGGGGGCTGCCCCGCCTCAAGCTGGACCGCTCGGGCGTGGCCCTGCTGGGGGCGATTGCCGTCATCGCGCTCACCGGCCTGCCGGTGGAAGACGCAGCGCGCGCCGTAGACCTGCCCACCATCGTGCTGCTGTTTGCTTTCATGGTGGTGTCGGCGCAGATGCGCCTGGGCGGCTTCTATACCGAGGTCACCCGCCGCGTGGGCGCTCTGCCCCTGTCCCGCGCGGGCTTGCTGGCCGCGCTCATCGCCGTGGCAGGGGCGTTGTCGGCGGTGTTCTCCAACGACATCATCTGCCTGGCCATGACGCCCGTGGTGGCGCGCCTGTGTCTGCGGCGCGGGCTGGACCCATTGCCCTTCCTGGTGGGGCTGGCGTGCGCGGCCAATATCGGTTCGGCGGCCACGCTGATCGGCAACCCGCAGAACATGCTCATCGGTTCTGTGCTGCAGTTGCATTTTGGCGGCTACCTGCGCCAGGCGCTGCCGCCAGTGCTCGTCAGCCTGGGGTTGCTGTGGTGGTGGCTGGCTTATGGGCCGGGTGCGCGCAAGGGCGCACCCGAACTGGCCGGGGCCGTGGGGGTGGCCGTGCCGCAGGAAGACGAGCCCGCCTTTGATCCCTGGCAGACCACCAAGGGCCTGCTGGTGGCCACGGCGCTGCTGTTCATCTTCCTGTTCACGGACTGGCCGCGCGATGTGGCGGCACTGGTGGGGGCGGGTGTTCTGCTGCTGAGCCGTCGGTTGCATTCGTCCCACGTGATGGGCTTTGTCGACTGGCCGCTGCTGCTGCTGTTCATGGGCCTGTTCGTGGTGAACCACGCTTTCGAGGCCACCGGCCTGGCGGCACAGGCCGTGGCCTGGCTCGGTGCGCACGGCGTGGCGGTGACCGACCCTGGTGCCTTGCTGGTGCTGGGTGCCACGCTGTCCAACCTGGTGTCCAACGTGCCGGCCGTCATGCTGCTGTTGCCGCACCTGGGGCCGCAGGGCGCCGATGCCGGGGCCATGCTGGCGCTGGTCAGCACCTTCGCAGGCAACTTGCTGCTGGTGGGGTCCATCGCCAACCTCATCGTGGCCGATCTGGCAGCAAAGCAGGGCATCGTCATCGACTGGAAGCGCCATGCCGTCATCGGCCTACCCATCACCCTGGTGTCGCTGGCGGTGGTGTGGGGCTGGATGGGGCTGTGACCTGCGCTGCGCCCGCCGCTTGGCGATGCGCTGCTGCAGGCGCACAATAAAGGCGGGAGGGCCTTCCCGTGAAGGAGGTTGCCATGCCGGAAACCCTCTTGCGCGTACCCGCCTTGCTGTCGCAAGACGATGTTGAAGTCGTCATGTTCGAGCTGCAAGACCTGCCCTGCGTGGACATGGCCGAGGTCAGCCTCGTCAGGCAGACGGTGTGGGTGAGCCACACGGCGCTGATGACACCGCTGGACATTGTTGCGGTGCTGGAACAGGCGGGGTACGAAGCTTCCCTGCTGTGAGTTGCCAACTGTTACCCGGGCATGCAAGTTGCTTAGGGTTTCCCCTTGATTTCATCAGGGAAATGGCATGTCCTGTTTAACCACCCGGCATCAAGACCAGGATGCGGACAGTCTTGCGCCAGCAGTCTCCTTCGTAAAGGCAACTCATGACGAAGCCGTTGCGGCAGCGCTGGAAGACGCGGCGGGTTTCGGGCTTTGGCACTACGACTGGCGCACCGGATTGGTGAGCCTGACGGGCAATGCCGGTGCGCTTCTGGGGTTCTCTGGCGCGGTGACTTTGCGCCGGGAGGAAGCCTGCGCCTGTGTGGCCCCCGACGACTCCCTGAGGCTGATGGAGGTGCTGGCGGGGAGGCTGCCGCCAGAGCCCGCGTTGCTCGAATTCCGGGTGATTGACGGTCAATCCGGCATGCGCTGGCTGCGTGCCAGCCTGCTTCCTGCTTCGGCTTCCGGTGTGGTGGCGGGCATGCTTCTGGACGTGACCGAGCGCAAACACGCAGCGGTGCGGGAGCGGCTGGGGTACGAACTGACCGAGTACCTGGTGGGTTCGCCAGTGCTGGACCATGCCATGGTCAACGTGATCCAGCTGGTCTGCCGCAGCCTGGGTTGGGAGTGGGGTGCTTACTGGGCCATGGACCCGGCGCACGCTGAAGGGCCGCGCCTGGTGTGCAAGCATTTCTGGCACCAGCCAGACCACGACGTGGGCGCGTTCAGCAGTGCAAGTTCGGCGCTGTCGATGGGGCCTGGCCAAGGCCTGGTGGGGCGCGTCTGGGCCACCGGGCAGGCCGAATGGGTGGAAGACGTGCCAGATCACCCCACCTTCCTGCGGCGCAGCAGCGCGCACGACTGCGGGTTGTGGTCGGGCTATGTGTTCCCCGTGACCTACGTGACGGACAACGGCGACCAACACCGCCCCGGCGTGCTGGAGTTCTACAGCACCTTGTCGCGCCAGCCCGACGCCCAGTTGCCCAAGTTATCGGCCACCATCGGCGCCTTGATTGCGCAGACGGCCCAGCGCCTGGAAAACGAAGCCGTCATCCACCGCCTGGCGCACATCGACGAGTTGACCGAGCTGGCCAACCGCAGCAGCTTCTACCGGCAGCTCAACCGGCAGTGCGAAGTGTCGGTGCGTACAGGCCATGCCTTTGGCTTGATGTTCATCGACCTGGACCGGTTCAAACCCATCAACGACGCGTTTGGCCACGACGCGGGCAACGAGGTATTGCAAGAGTTTGCGCGCAGGCTGAAGGCCTTGGCGCCCGAGGGCAGCTGCGTGGGCCGCCTGGGCGGCGACGAATTTGCCGTGCTGCTGCGGCACCGCGACGACGCCGAGTGGGCACGGCTGGTGGCGCTGGTTCTGGAGGCGGCCAGCCAGCCTGTCCATTACGAAGGGGTGGCGTTGACGGTGTCTGCCAGCATTGGCGTGAGCCGCTTTCCCGAGAACGGCCAGACCGGCCCCGAACTGCTGCGCAGCGCCGATGCGGCCATGTACCGCGTCAAGCAGAACGGGCGCAACGGCTGCGACGTGTTTTCCACCAGCGACTCCAGTTCGCTGGCGCTCCAGAGCGAATCGCTGGCGCGGCGCCTGAAGACCGAAACCGAGCTGGCCCAAGCGTTGCAGGACCGTGCCCTGCACCTGGTCTACCAGCCCATCTTCGACACCCGCAGCGGGTGCATGCACGCCGTGGAAGCACTGGTGCGCTGGCGCCGGCCCGACGGCACCCTGGTTCCGCCCGACTGGTTCATTCCCATTGCCGAGCAGAGCCACCTGATTGTTGAGATGGGCCGCTGGGTGGCTGCGCAGGCCTGTGAAGACCTGGTGCGCCTGCACCGCGCGGGGTTCGATGGGCTGAAGCTGCACGTCAACATGGCGGCGTCGGAGTTCACCAGCCGGGAATTGCCCAACAGGCTGAGCCGCTTGCTTCAGAAGCTGGGCATTTCGCCTTCGCACGTGGTGCTGGAGCTGACCGAAGGCATGCTGATGAAGCAGCCCGAACAGGTGATTGCCGTGATGCACCAGTTGCGCGCCATTGGCGTGGAGATCAGCCTGGACGACTTTGGCATGGGGCATTCGTCGCTGGCCATGCTGAAGAACCTGCCCATCCACTCCATGAAGATCGACCGCTCGTTCGTGCGCGATCTGCCCGACCAGCCCCGCGACCGCGCCATTGCCCAGACGATCCTGGACCTTGGGCGCCACATGAAGCTGGATGTGATTGCAGAAGGCATAGAAACCGGCGCCCAGCTGGACATTCTGCGGCAGGCCGGTTGCCACCTGGTGCAGGGCTTTCTGCTGAGCAAGCCTGCTGACATTGAGACGCTGCTGGACGTGTTTCCTGGCGGACGGTTGCAGCGCTAGTTTTCAGCGCTGCTGGCGCCTGATTTCCCGCAGCATGAACAGGTAAAGGCCTTCCACCTTTTCGCGCGCCCATGGTGTTTTGCGAAGGAACTTCAGGCTGGAGTTGACGCTGGGGTCGTGCGTGAAGCAGCGAATGGGAATCCTGCGTGCCAGATCCGCCCAGCCGTAATGTGCCTCCAACGCCTTGACCATGGCCTCCAGGGTCACACCGTGGAGAGGGTTTCGCGGTTGTTCAGCGGGAGGTGGGGTGTCGTTCATGGGGGGATTGTGCCTGTGCCGTGCGGGTTCCATCGATCAATGCCGCACGTGAATTCCTGGCGCGCCACCAGCTTGGTGGTAAGGGTTTCACTGCATGCATTAGACAGACAGCGAGAGCTTCTTCATCTTTTCCCACAAGGTCTTGCGGCTGATGCCAAGTAGCTCTGCCGTCTTGCCCACGCTGCCCGAGCAGTGGGTCAGGGCCCGCTGGATGTGCGCACGCTCTGCAACTTCGACAACGCTTTGCAGCGGGGCGATGTCAATGTCAATCACACTCGCTGTGGTGTCGGAGTGGCGCGACTCAACCGGTGTATCCAGAATGCCGCCGTCGCTGAGCACAACCGCTTCTTCCAAATAGGAGCGCAGCTCCCGCACATTGCCTCGCCACTGGCGAGCCATCACATCACGCTGAAATGATTCAGACACTGCCAGCGGGCGACCTTGCTCAACCACCATCTGGGCCAACAGCTTCTCGGTCAGCCAGCGAATGTCCTCAGGGCGCTCGCGCAAAGGAGGGAGTTCAATCTTGATGACGGCCAGACGGTAGAACAAATCTTCACGGAATTTGCCAGCGTTCATTTCAGCGTACAGGTCGCGGTTGGTCGCCGCCAGGATGCGGAAGTCGCTTTGTGTGGTTTTTTCCGCCCCCAGGCGGAAGAAGCATTTCTCCTGCAGAGCGCGCAGCAACTTGGCTTGCATGCTCGCGGGCAACTCACCCACTTCATCAAGAAACAACGTACCCTTGTTGGCACGCTCCAAGTAGCCCTTGTGACCCCGTACTGCACCCGAAAATGCCCCTTTTTCGTAGCCGAAGAACTCCGCCTCCAACATGGATTCTGGGATGGCCGCACAGTTGACGGCGACGAATTCACCTTTGGCGCTGCGCGGGTCCAGGTTGTGAATCAGTTGTGCCGCGACTTCTTTGCCCACTCCGGATTCTCCAGACAAGAGTACCGACGCTTTCTGATGAGCAACCTTGCGCACCATCGCCTCAACCCTTCGCATGGCTGGCGAAATGCCAAGGATGGCTTCCTCTTCCTGATGCCGGTCCACGGCCACCGCCGAATGAACCAGTTGGACCAGATGCTCGATATCAAACGGCTTGGTGAGGTACTCGCGTGCCCCCGCGCGTATGGCATTCACTGCATCATTCACGCTTCCGTAACCCGTTAAGAAGAACCAGGGCAGCGACCGCACATCAGCCGGTAACTCAAGGAACCAGGCTGTCGCCAAGCCATCGGGAAGGCGGACGTCGCTGACGACGGCATTCGGTGTCATGTCTAAGGCCGATTCGGCTTCCTGCAGACGACGGCACCAAGTGACCGCCATGCCTTCGATTTCGAAGCGTTGTTGCAAGGACTCGCCCATGATGGCATCGTCTTCGATCAAGAGAATGGTGGTCATGCTTCGGTCTCGACGGCTTCCCGGTTAGGCACCGAGAACACCAGACAGGTCTGTGAATGTGAGGTTGCATCAAGTTCGAACCGCCCTCGCAAGTGGCTGGCCAGCTCCTGGCACACCCAGAGGCCGAATCCACGGGGGTCACGACCGCTTTCTGCCGCTAACGTGCTGCGAAATTTTTCTTCGGTTAGCGGTGGACCGGTGTTGCTGACGCAAAAGCAAACCTGGGCTGCATCGACTTGAAGACGGGCTGAAATCCGTCCGTTTTCTCCGGCGGCCTTCAGGGCGTTCAGCAGCAGGTTGAGCATGACTTGACGAAGTGGCGCCGAGGGAACACGCAAAGCAGACTCCACCTCGACCAGTGTTTCAATATCGACCTTGTGCTTGGTTGCCGAAGTGCGTACCAGGGTGACGATGTCGTCCAAGTCGCCGGGTTCAAGCGGCCGGTCCTCCATCCGCGCCTGCGGCAACAGGGCTGCAACTGTGGTTTTGATTTGCTGGAGCCCTCGGTCGAGAAGCTCGACCGTGCGCCCCCGGATATCGTCGGAGCCACCATGCAGGCGCAGTGTTTGGGTGGCGGTCAGCAAGCCTGCCAGCGGGTTGTTGATTTCGTGCGCAACTGCTGCCGTCATCCGTCCAACAGCCGCCAGACGTTCGGCAGACAGCGCCCGCTCCTCGGCAATCTTGCTGCGTTCAAGTTCACCCATCAACTGAGAGACAGCGCCACCGATTCGGCTGAACTCAGGGTCTGCGGTGACGGGTATCTGTCTTCTCAGGGTGGACGGGTCATCGCGACCAATGCGCTCAATGACATCCACCAGACGACCCACAGGGCGGGTCATGCGTTGTCCGGCCCACCAACCCAGAGGCACCAGCAGCATGACGGCGAGAGCCATGCCCACCAGTGCGGTGCGGAACAAGGACGCCCAATCTGGCCTGAAGACCTTGGCATCCACCTCGGTCAACACAAACCCAATCGTCTGGCCGTCCTCACTCCGAATGGGGTCCACCCAGAGGATGGCTCCATCCGGCAGGTCCAGCTGAGAGCGTCCTACCATGTACTGTGGGGCTTGGAGGGTTTGGCCATGCCAGCTTTGACCGAGTATCTGGCGGCCAGTGTCGAGCTGGACGGGATCTGAGGCGGCGACCACTTCGCCCTCGGCCCCCAGGATGGCCAGCCTCGCGTGGCCCGTCGGCGCACCAGGGATGAGTTGAGCGGTGTCGCGCAGCAGGGAGAAAACACGCCATGTGTCGTCCGCGGCAAGCATGGGGCGAACTTGGGCCATCACCAGGACGACCGCCCTGTCGAGCAACGAAACCGTTTCCTGGCGAGCATTGGTGGCCTGCACTCGTGCTGTCACTGCGGTCACGAGAATGGCCGCAATCAGCACCGCCATTGACAGGCCTAGAGGGATTTGAACCCGGTAGGGCAGGCGTCGCAGCATCAGCCTGTCACTCCGCTTCCCGGTACTGTCTGGGCTTGTTTGCGTATGGATTCGAACAGGCTGGGAGTGCCATTGGCAAAGGCTGAAAGATTCAACGAGGCCAACAAGTCCCGCCCCACCTTGTCATCTGCCATGTCCAAGAACGCTTGCTTCAGCTTGCCGAGCCTGTGCGGGTCGTCGTTACGTCTGGTGACGAGTGGAGGAAATCCAAAGGGCTCTGACTTCCACACAACTTCCGTCTTGGTGACCGCGGGCATACCTTGGGCCTTCATGGTCTCCCAAACGTAACCGTCAATGGAGCCCGCCTGTGCCAGCCTGGCAGCCACAGCCTCGGCGACGTTACGGTGGCTGTGGGTGAAGAAACCTTTTCTGAGGTCTCTTGGGGTCAGCCCCGCCTTGGCCAACTGCGCCTGTGCCACCAGCCAGCCGGAGTTGGACAACGGGTCGGAGTATGCGAGTACCCTGTCTTTGAGGTCGGACCATCCATGCACGGCGGTTGGTCCGCCTGCGGGACGAATCAGATAGGCCTGGTAGAAGGGTTGACCCAGATAGAGCGGGACGGCAAAGAGCTGCAGCTCACTCTCGAACCGCACGTAGGGGTAGCCGCAAATCCACGCTGCGTCCAGTTGCTTTGAAAAAAGCAGGTCCAGAATGCTTTGGTAAGAGTCTCTGGCGACAAATTCAACGTCTGCCCCGGCACGTGCACTGAGGTATTTGCCCCATCGCGACAGGAAGGCGATCTGGTCGGCCAGGATGACCGGCGTGAGCCCAATTCTCAGTTGACTGTGCGTTGTAGCGCTGACCAAGGCAGGCGTGGCGACGGCGACCGCAGCCATGGCACCCAGGCATGTTCGTCTGTCCAATGTTTGTCTCCGATGGTTACGTTTTCGTAACTCTATTGATCGATGCATGTTACCAAAACAACCCAATAAAGCAATCGCCATTTTCTAAGTCATTGATTTGAATCGGTTTCACTCATGGCACGCGGGTTGCAACGTTGGCCTGGTCAGTTTTTCAACCAGGAGACAACATGGAAGACGTCAAAATCGCCCGCCGCTTCTTTTTGAAGTCCGGCGGCGTGGCCGCGGCGGCGGCCGGTGCCACCGTGATTCCCATTCATAACGCCAATGCGGCGCAGCCTGCCAACGCTGGCAACACGACGCTGCCATATCCGCGCAAATCGGTCGGAAAGGCTGCATCGCTGAAGGTCAATGAAGCTTCGACCTTCATGTACCCCGACAACAGCTCACCCTGCTACGTGATTCGCATGAGCACGGCGGTGCCGGGCGGGGTGGGTCCAAATGGTGACATCGTGGCGTTCAGTGCCATGTGCACCCATATGGGCTGCCCGGTCACTTACGACGGCGGAAGCCGTACTTTCAAGTGCGGTTGCCACTTCTCCATCTTCGACCCAGAGAACGGTGGCCAGATGGTGTGTGGCCAGGCGACGGAGGATCTGCCCAAGATTAAGTTGGAGTACGACAGCAAGTCCGATTCGGTCACGGCAGTCGGCGTCGATGGCCTGATTTACGGCCGCCAGTCCAACATTCTGTAAGGAGCGCAGCATGTCCACCAACATCAATGACCGCATCGCGCTGCCTCCGAAGGACGCGCAAAAGTCCAACATGACTTGCCACTTCTGCATCGTCGGATGTGGCTACAACGTTTACAAGTGGGACGCCAACAAAGAAGGCGGGCGGCCTGCAAGTCAGAACGCACTGGGCCTGGACTTCACCAAGCAGGTGCCGCCCCTGGCCGTGACCATGACCAAGGCGATGACCAACACCATCACCGACAAGTCTGGCAAACGCTGGAACATCATGATTGTTCCCGACAAGGAATGTGTGGTGAACAGCGGCTTGTCCTCGACGCGCGGCGGCAAGATGGCCTCGTACATGTACGCGCACGATGGCATCGGCAAGGAGCGATTGAAGAACCCGCGCATCTTCCGCGGCGACCAGTGGCTCGACACCGGCTGGGACAACGCCATGGCCTTGTACGCGGGCCTGACCAAGAAGATTCTGGACAACGACGGGCCGAGCGGTCTGTTCTACGACTGCTTTGACCACGGTGGTGCTGGCGGCGGATTCGAGAACACCTGGGGCACGGGTAAGCTGATGTTCAGTGCACTGCAGACACCCATGGTTCGCATCCACAACCGGCCTGCCTACAACTCGGAGTGTCACGCCACCCGGGAAATGGGGGTGGGCGAGCTGAACAACAGCTACGAAGACGCCCAGGTCGCCGATACCATCCTGTGCACTGGCGCCAACCCCTACGAAACGCAGTCGAACTACTTCCTGAACCATTGGCTGCCCAACTTGAGCGGCGCCACGGTGGACAAGAAGAAAAAGTGGTTCCCTGGCGAGACGGCCGCCGCCGCAAAAGTCATCATCGTCGACCCGCGCCGCACCGCGACCGTGGCCATCTGCGAACAGGTGGCTGGCAAGGAGAATGTGCTGCACCTCGACATCGAGCCCGGCTCGGATACCGCCTTGTTCAACACCCTGTTCACCTACGTCGTTGAACAGGGCTGGCACGACAAGGACTTCATTGCCAAGCACACTCGCGGCTTCGAAGATGCGGTGAAAACCAACCGCATGAGTATGGAGGACGGATCCAAGGCGACAGGCATTCCGGTAGACAAGCTCAAGAAGGCGGCAGAGTGGGCCTACAAGCCCAAGGCATCCGGCCACCGCCCGCGCACTTTCCACCCGTATGAAAAGGGCATCATCTGGGGCAACGACAACTACGTCATCCAGAGTGCGCTGGTGAGCCTGGTGTTGGCGACTCAGAACGTGGGACGTCGTGGCACCGGAGTCTGCCGACTGGGGGGGCACCAGGAGGGATACACCCGCCCTCCGTATCCGGGCAATTCCAAGATATACATCGACCAGGAGGTCATCAGCGGCAAAGGTCTGATGTACACCTTGTGGGGCACCAACCCGTTCCAAACCACTCTGAACGCCGAACAGCATCGTCTGGTGTTGAGCAAGCGAGCCAAGATTGTCAATGAGGCGATCGCCAAGGCGCGCGGGGCGTCTATTGAGCAACTCATCGAAGTCATCTACGACGCCTGCAAGAACAAGGGGGGTATGTTCATTGCCGCCATGAACCTGTATCCGACCACTATCTCGGAAGAGGCGCATCTGTTGTTGCCGGCTACACATCCGGGTGAGATGAACCTGACTTCCATGAATGGCGAGCGCCGTCTGCGTCTTTCAGAGAAGTTCATGGACCCTCCTGGCACCGCCAAACCCGACTGCCTCATTGCCGCCGAGATTGCCAATACCCTCAAAGCCATGTACCTGCGCGACAACAAGCCGGAGATGGCCAAGCGCTTTGAAGGCTTCGAGTGGAAGACCGAGGAGGATGCGTTCAACGACGGCTTCCGACGCGCCGGTCGTCCGGGTGTTGGCCCTATTGACAGCCAGGGCGGGGACACTGGTTACCTCGCTACCTACGAACTGCTGCGCAAGGCCGGCAACAACGGTGTTCAGCTGCCGATCAAACGCGTTGAGGGCGACAAGCTGATTGGCACACCCATGCACTACGACGATGGAAAGTTTGACACCAAGGATGGCAAGGCGGAATTCAAGCCTGCTCCCTGGAACGGACTGCCGCAGCCTGTAGCGGCGCAAAAAGCCAAACACAAGTTCTGGCTCAATGGTGGTCGTGCCAATGAGGTCTGGCAGACGGCGTACCACGACCAGTACAACTCGTTTGTCCGCGACCGCATCCCGATGGCCTTCATCGAGATGAACACCGAGGATGCACGCCAGCTCGGCGTCAACCCGGGCGATGTGGTTGAGGTCTTCAATGACTACGGCAGCACCTACGCGATGGCATATCCGCTCAAGTCGGTGAAGCCTGGCCACACCTTCATGCTCTTTGGCTACATCAAGGGCGTGCACGGGGATGTGGTGACCAGCTGGGTCGACCGCAACGTGGTTCCCTACTACAAGGGCACGTGGGGCAGCATTCGCCGCGTCGGTAGCGTGGACGACTACAAGCAGACGATTTCCTTCAAGGACCGCCGCTACGCGTAAGCCTCAAGCGGGTGGCTGCGGCCACCCGCAACCATTTCAGCTTTTGACGGAGACAACATGACATTGAAATTGAGTGCGCTCGTTGCCATGGGTGGATTGCTGCTGCCTTTGGCCAGCCAAGCGAGTCTGGAATTGGCTCAGAAGAACGCCTGCATGGCGTGCCATGCGGTGTCCACCAAAGTGGTAGGACCTGCCTACCAGGATGTCGCCAAAAAATACAAAGGCCAGAAAGACGCTGAAGCGACGGTGATCGCCAGCATCAAAAAAGGTGGTTCAGGAAAGTGGGGTGCGGTGCCCATGCCGCCCCAGGCGGCACTGAGCGATGCCGACGCAAAAGCACTGGCCAAGTGGGTTTTGTCGACAGCCAAATAAAACGATGACGGCCTCGGAGCCGATGACTTGGCTTCGGGGTCATCCATAGGAGACAACTGTGGGTGCGACCTCAAACGGTATCTCAAGCGGCATCGCAGGCCGAAGCGGCAGACTGATTGTTCCAGCGGGCACGGAGGATGACTTTCTGGATGGTGCGTATGCACTCATCACATCACGGCAGAACATTTCGCCCAAGCGGCTTGACGAGCCGGGGCCGTCGCCGCAGGCGCTTGAGCAGATTTTTCGTGCTGCGGCAGCTGCTCCCGACCATGGCCTCGTGCGGCCCTGGCGCTTCGTTCTGGTGCCGCAAAACAAACGCGCCGAGTTGGCCGAGGTCTTTGCCCTGGCGCTGATTGACCGCGACCCAGGCGCAACGCTTGAGCAAATCGAATCCGCCAGGGAGAAGGCTCATCGTGCCCCTTGTTTGATGCTCGTGGTTGCCCGCCTTGGCGCTTGCGAGCCATCAATCCCAGAGCTTGAACGCATGGTCTCCGTTGGCTGTGCAGTTCAAAACATGCTGCTCATGGCCCACAGCCAGGGGTTTGGCAGCAGCCTGACCAGTGGGCAGGCCATGCAGTCACCCCGCATGCGCAAGCTTTTTTCCCTGGCAGATGGAGAAGAGGCTGTTTGCTTTGTGAACATCGGCACCGTCACCAAGCGCAAGGCTGCCAGACTGCATCCGAGTTCAGATGCGTTTGTCACATCGCTCTGACGTTCACGGAGGAAGGGGTTTATGAGTGAGCCCACATTGGCCAGAGTCATTCCATTGGTGGACCATCGAGCATTTCGAGTACCTGGCGTGATGGATGACAGCACGACGTCGCACGCCACTGGTCCAGTCAAGGACGGCTTGGGACGGCCCCTGCGTGACCTGCGAATCAGTGTCACCGACAGGTGCAACTTCCGTTGCGCCTACTGCATGCCCAAAGACATTTTTGGCAAAGACCACAAGTACCTTGCACACGACGCGCTGTTGAGCTTTGAGGAAATCAATCGCCTTGCCCGGCAGTTTGTCGGACTGGGAGTGCAGAAGATTCGGTTGACCGGGGGCGAACCGCTGCTGCGCAAGAACTTGGAAAACCTGTTGGAGCAACTTGCCCAACTGCGCACACCTGAGGGCAACCACATCGACCTGACCATGACGACCAATGGGTCGCTGTTGGCTCGAAAGGCCAAGGCGCTCAAGGCTGCGGGGCTCAATCGCGTGACGGTCAGCCTCGATGGCTTGAACGACGACGTGTTCCGGCGCATGAACGATGTGGATTTTCCGGTAGGAAAGGTGCTGGAGGGCATCGAGGCAGCGCAGGCTGCCGGGATATCTAACATCAAGGTCAACATGGTCGTCAAACGCGGCGTCAATGACCACGAGGTCGTTCCCATGGCCAAGTTTTTTCATGGCACCGGTATCACCCTGCGTTTCATCGAGTTCATGGATGTGGGCGCCACCAATGGGTGGCGACTCGATGATGTTGTTCCTGGCGATGAAATAGTCCAGAGAGTTTCTGCCGAGCTGCCTCTGGTACCCCTAGGTGCCAACACCGCAGGCGAGACAGCTCAGCGATTCGGATACGTCGGCGCCGACGGTCAGCACGACAAACGCCTGGGCGAGATGGGGGTCATCAGCAGTGTGACCAAGGCCTTTTGTGCAGAATGCAACCGTGCAAGACTGTCCACCGATGGACGTTTTTTCTTGTGCCTGTTCGGCAGCCAAGGCCTTGACCTGAGAAAGTTATTGCGTCAGTCAGAACAAGTTTCTGACGCTCAACTCAGAGGTGTGATACGCGGCATTTGGCTCGGGCGTCGCGAAAGGTACTCCCAACTTCGGGGAGCGATTTCCCTTCAACCAAGTCACAACGCTCGTCCGGAGATGAGTTACATCGGTGGCTAAGTTAACAACCGTTTTTTCCGCCGATACCCTCGGGCATCATGCCGATGTACTTCATGGAGTCGCCGAGGATGCGCGCGCGAGGCTGGCGCGCTCCCCTTGGCCGAGCCATGACGACAGGCCTCAAACGTCAATATTCCCCGCCCGCAGCGCGTTCGTCTCGATGAAGTCCCTGCGCGGCTCCACCTCGTCGCCCATCAGCATGGTGAACACCTTGTCGGCTTCAATGGCGTCCTCGATCTGCACGCGCAGCAGGCGGCGCACCTCGGGGTCCATGGTGGTTTCCCACAGCTGCTCGGGGTTCATCTCGCCCAGGCCCTTGTAGCGCTGGCGTGCGGTGGTGCGCTCGGCTTCGCCAATCAGCCAACGCATGGCCTCGCGGAAGTCGCCCACCTTTTCTTCCTTCTGGCGTTCGCCTTCGCCGCGCATCACCTTGGCGCCTTCGCCCAGCAGGCCGCGGAAGGTTTCGGCGGCCTCGGCCAGCGCAGCGTAGTCGGCACCGTGCACAAAGTCCTGCGTGATGATGCTGCTCTTGATGTTGCCGTGGTGGCGGCGGCTGATGCGCAGGATGGGCTTGTCGGTGCGCACGTCAAACTCGGCAGCCACTTCGGCGGGCACGCCGGTGGTGTTGAGTTCGCGCAGGGCCACTTGCAGGGCGGCGGCGCTGGTGGCTGCCTCTTCCATGCCGTCCAGGTTCAGGCTCACGCCGTCGGCCACGGCGCGCAGTGCCTCGGCGTCCATGAAGGCGCTCAGGCGTGCAATCACGCTCTCGGCCACCTGGTGCTTGCGCGCCAGCTCGGCCAGGGTGTCGCCGTTCAGCGTGGTGGCATTGGCGCCGCCGGTGAACACGCTCGCGTCCTTCAGGGCAATGCGCAGCAGGAAGCCGTCCAGCGCAGCAGCGTCCTTCAGGTACAGCTCTTCCTTGCCAGCCTTTACCTTGTACAGCGGGGGCTGGGCAATGTAGATGTGCCCGCGCTCCACCAGCTCGGGCATCTGGCGGTAGAAGAAGGTGAGCAGCAGGGTGCGGATGTGCGCGCCGTCCACGTCCGCGTCGGTCATGATGATGATGCGGTGATAGCGCAGCTTGTCGATGTTGAAGTCGTCGGCGCCGCTCTTGCCCTTGCCGCTGAAGTCGTCCTCGCTGGCCTTGCCGATTCCGGTGCCCAGCGCGGTGATGAGGGTGAGGATTTCGTTGCTGGCCAGCAGCTTCTCGTAGCGGGCCTTTTCCACGTTCAGGATCTTGCCGCGCAGCGGCAGAATGGCCTGGAACTTGCGGTCGCGGCCCTGCTTGGCCGAGCCGCCTGCGGAGTCACCCTCCACGATGTAGATTTCGCACAGCGACGGGTCTTTTTCCTGGCAGTCTGCCAGCTTGCCGGGCAGGCCCATGCCGTCGAGCACGCCCTTGCGGCGCGTCATCTCGCGGGCCTTGCGTGCGGCCTCGCGGGCGCGGGCGGCTTCCACAATCTTGCCGCACAGAATCTTGGCGTCCTGCGGGCGCTCTTCCAGGTACTCGGTCAGCGCCTTCGCCACAATGTCTTCCACCGGTGCGCGCACTTCGCTGCTCACCAGCTTGTCCTTGGTCTGGCTGCTGAACTTGGGCTCGGGCACCTTGACGGACAGCACGCAGCACAGGCCTTCGCGCATGTCGTCGCCGCTCACTTCCACCTTGGCCTTCTTGGCCAGTTCGTTGTCGGCAATGTACTTGCCGATCACGCGCGTCATGGCGGCGCGCAGGCCGGTCAGGTGGGTGCCGCCGTCGCGCTGTGGAATGTTGTTGGTGAAACAGAGTACGTTCTCGTTGTAGCTCTCGTTCCACTGCATGGCCACTTCCACGCCGATTTCGGTGCCGGGAATGCCGCCGTAGCTTTCGGCCGGGCGTGCGCCAATGGCGTGGAAGGCCGTGGGGTGCAGCACCTTCTTGCCCTGGTTGATGAATTCCACGAAGCCCTTGACGCCACCCGCGCCGGAGAAGTCGTCTTCCTTGCCGCTGCGCTCGTCGATCAGGCGGATGCGCACGCCGTTGTTCAGGAACGAGAGCTCGCGCAGGCGCTTGGCCAGGATCTCGTAGTGGAAGTCGTTGTTCTCTTTGAAGATCTCGGTGTCGGGCAGGAAGTGCACCTCGGTGCCGCGCTTTTCGGTGGCGCCGGTGACCTTCATGGGGCTGACTTCAAAGCCGTCCACGGTCTCCAGCAGGCGGTCTTGCACAAAGCCGCGCGCGAACTCCAACTGGTGCACCTTGCCTTCGCGGCGCACCGTCAGGCGCAGCCATTTGCTCAGCGCGTTCACGCAGCTCACGCCCACGCCGTGCAGGCCGCCCGACACCTTGTAGCTGTTCTGGTTGAACTTGCCGCCCGCGTGCAGCTCGGTCAGCGCGATCTCGGCGGCGCTGCGCTTGGGTTCGTGCTTGTCGTCCATCTTCACGCCCGTGGGAATGCCCCGACCGTTGTCGGTCACGCTGATGGAGTTGTCGGTGTGGATGGTGACGACGATGTCGTCGCAGTGGCCGGCCAGTGCCTCGTCGATGGAGTTGTCCACCACTTCGAACACCAAGTGGTGCAGGCCGGTGCCGTCGGACGTGTCGCCGATGTACATGCCTGGGCGCTTGCGCACCGCCTCCAGGCCTTCCAGGATCTGGATGGCACCTTCGCCGTAGCCGTCGGCCCCGGCCGTGACGTGGGGCTGCTGGGCGTCGTTTGCGGGGGTGTTTTCTGCGCTCATGATGAAAAATCTCGGGTGTCTTCAAAAGCCCAAACCCGCACGGGTGCGCGGGTTCGAGGAAGGGGCTGCAGGCTCAAGGCCTTGTCAGATGCGCATTGGCATCACCACGTACTTGAAGTGTTCGTTGTCGGGGATGGTGACGAGGGCCGACGAATTGCCGTCGGCCAGTTCCACGCGCACCATGTCCTGGCTCATGTTGGCCAGCGCGTCGATCAGGTAAGTCACGTTGAAGCCGATCTCGATGGCGTCGCCGTTGTATTCGATGTCCAGTTCGTCGACCGCCTCTTCCTGGTCGGCGTTGTTGGAGGCCACGCGCAGTGCGCCGGGCTCCACGTTCAGGCGCACGCCCTTGAACTTCTCGCTCGTCATGATGGCGGCGCGCTGCAGCGCGGCCAGCAGTGCGGTGCGGCCCAGAATGATGATGTTCTGGTGGTTGCGCGGAATGACGCGGTTGTAGTCGGGGAACTTGCCTTCCACCAGCTTGGTGACGAATTCCATGCCCTCGAAGCTGAACTTGGCCTGGTTGGCGGCGAACTGCATCTCGATGGCGCCGTCCTTGTCGCTCAACAGGCGCTGCAGTTCCAGCACGGTCTTGCGCGGCAGAATCACTTCCTGCTTGGGCACTTCCACGTCCAGCTCGGCGCTGGCAAAGGCCAGGCGGTGGCCGTCGGTAGCCACCAGGCTGAGCTTCTTGCCTTCGGCCACGAAGAGGATGCCGTTGAGGTAGTAGCGGATGTCGTGCACCGCCATGGCGAACGACACCTGGCCCAGCAGGCTCTTGAGGGTTTTTTGCGGCACGCTGAACACCGGGCCGAAGCTGGGCGACTCCTGCACCAGCGGGAAGTCCTCGGCGGGCAGGGTCTGCAGGGTGAACTTGGACTTGCCGCCCTTGAGCACCAGCTTGGACTGCTGCGATTCCAGGCTCACGGTCTGGTCGGCGGGCAGGGTGCGCAGGATGTCGATGAGCTTGCGCGCGCCCACGGTGGTGGCAAAGCTGTTGTCGTCACCGCCCAGGTCGGCGTGGGTGCGGATCTGGATTTCCAGGTCCGAGGTCGTCAGCTGCACCTGGCCGGCTGTCTTGCGGATCAGCACGTTGGCCAGCACTGGCAGGGTATGACGACGTTCCACGATGCCCGCCACCGACTGCAGCGCGGCCAACACTTTGTCCTGGGTCGATTGAAAAACGATCATGTCCTTGCTTTCTTACCGGGTTGACGGGTGGTGATTGCCATACACATTGTCACAGTTTTGCGAGGCGCTTCCTGACAGGGCTCAGCCCTTGAGCGTCTGCTCCAGCACGTGCAGCTGCTGGTTGAGCTCGCTCACGGTCTGGCGCTCTGCCGCGATCTTGCGCACGGCATGCAGCACGGTGGTGTGATCCCTGCCGCCGAAAAGCTCGCCGATCTCGGGCAGGCTCTTCTGCGTGAGTTCCTTGGCCAGGAACATGGCAATCTGGCGCGGCCGGGCAATGTTGGCGGGCCGCTTCTTGGAATACATGTCGGCGACCTTGATCTTGTAGAAGTCGGCCACCGTCTTTTGGATGTTTTCCACACTGATCTGCCGGTTCTGGATCGACAGCAGGTCTTTCAGGGCGTCGCGCGCCAGCTGGATGGAGATGTCCTTCTGGTTGAAGCGCGAGTAGGCCAGGATCTTGCGCAGTGCGCCTTCGAGTTCGCGCACGTTGGAGCGCACGTTCTTGGCGACGAAGAAGGCCACGTCCTCGGGCATGGCGGTGCCTTCGCTCTCGGCCTTGCTGATGAGAATGGCCACGCGCATTTCCAGCTCGGGCGGCTCGATGGCCACCGTGAGGCCCGAGTCGAAGCGCGACACCAGGCGCTCGTGGATGCCCGTCAACCCCTTGGGGTAGGTGTCGCTGGTCATGACGATGTGGCTCTTCTTGGCCAGCAGCGCCTCGAACGCGTTGAAGAATTCTTCCTGCGTGCGTTCCTTGTTGGCGAAGAACTGCACGTCGTCGATGAGCAGCAGGTCCAGCGAGTGGTAGCGCTCCTTGAACTCGTCGAAGGTCTTGCGCTGGTAGGCCTTGACCACATCCGACACGAACTGCTCGGCGTGGATGTAGAGAACCTTGGCGCCGGGCTTGTCGGCCAGCAGCTGGTTGCCGATGGCGTGCACCAGGTGGGTTTTGCCCAGGCCCACGCCGCCGTAGATGAACAGCGGGTTGTACAACTGCCCCGGGCTGCCTGCCACGTGCATGGCCGCAGCGCGCGCCATGCGGTTGGCGGAGCCTTCCACCAGGGTGGAGAAGGTGAGCGCGGTATTGAGGCGGTGCTTGTGGGCTTCGGCCTTGGGTTCGGGCGGGGAGGGTACCTCGGGCAGTTCGGCGAACACCGGGTCTTGCGGCGCCTGCGTGGGGCGTCCAGGCTGGCCAACGCCAGTTCTGGTGGGCGCTTCACGCGGAGCGAGCGCTAACTCCAGTTGAACCGGCTTGCCTGCCAGGGTTTCGAGCGCGGCGGCAATCTTGCCCGCGTACTGCGCGCGAATCCAGTCCATCTTGAAGCGGTTGGCCACGGCCAGCGTGACTTTTTCACCGCCGCCGGAGACCTTGGCCGTGAGCGGGCGGATCCAGGTGTTGAACTGCTGCTCTGGCATGTCCTGCGCCAGCCGTTCGACGCAGGCCAGCCACAGATCGGGCGTGCCTTGTGGGGCGTCGGACATGGGATGGGGCTGGCTCATGGGGGTGGTGTGCAAACGGACGGGAGCGGCGGGCGCTTGTGGAAAGCTCGCGCTGGGCAAGCGTTGGATTGTAGTGCGGAACCGGAGTTATCCACATGCTGGTTTGTGCCATGGCGGCGTGCGAACGGTCGTGCTTGAATGCCCCGCATTTGGCCAAACCGGGAAATTTTGCAATAATCACGGGTTCCCTTGGAATCTGAACCCTTTCTAACCCGGGCGCGCAGCCGGGCCGCCACGCGGGCACCAGCCTGCAGTGCGGTTTTAAGCGCACCCGATTGGACCGAATCATGAAACGCACCTACCAACCGTCCAAAATCAAACGCGCCCGTACCCACGGCTTCCTGGTTCGCATGAAGACCCGCGGTGGCCGTGCTGTGCTGAACGCACGCCGCGCCAAGGGTCGCAAGCGCCTGGCCGTCTGAGTCAGGGTTGAGCCAGCTTCGGCCGTCCGTCACGGCTGAGTCCGCCGGCTTGTCCATGCCTCGGGTCTGTCGCTTGGAGCGCATCCGTTCTCGCCCCCAGTTCGAGGCAGCGCTGGCTGGCCCGCCGGTGGCCAAGACGCAGCATTTCGCCCTGCACATGACCGACACCTCCGCCCACAGCGGTGCCCACGGGTTGTTTCCCGGCGGTGGCACGTGGCTGGGTGTGTTGATCCCCAAGCGGTGGGCACGGCGTGCCGTGACCCGCAATACCCTGCGCCGCCAGATCTACGCGGTGGCGCGGGAGCTTGCCCTCACCCTGCCGCCGCAGGCGCTGGTGGTGCGCTTGCGCAGCGGCTTTGCACGCGATCAGTTCGTCAGCGCAACGTCCGATGCGCTGCGCCGGACTGCGCGCGCGGAACTGCAGGAATTGCTGGGCGAGCGCCTGGCGCGCCGTTTGCGTCACACAGCCGAAGCGGGGGGCGCGCATGCTTGACTGGCCAAAGCGCTTCCTGGTGGCCCTTGTCAAGGGCTACCGGCTTTTGCTGAGCCCGTGGCTGGGCTCATCCTGCCGTTTCGAGCCCACCTGTTCCGCCTACGCGTTGCAGGCGCTGGAGCGGCACGGCGCGCTGGCAGGCAGCTACCTCACCCTCAAGCGGCTGGGCCGTTGCCACCCCTGGTGCGACGGCGGCTGCGACCCCGTGCCCGAGCAGGTGCAACGGCCGTTCTCCTCTCTAACGTCCGCAACGACTGAAAAGAAACCGTCATGAGCGACATCCGCCGATCCATCCTCTGGGTGATTTTTGGTTTCTCGCTGATCCTGATCTGGGACCAGTGGCAGATTTACAACGGCAACCAGGCCACCTTCTTCCCCTCCAGCAGCTCGAAAAAGGCGGTGGCCACGCAGCCAGCTGCCACCGACGCCAGCGTGCCCCAGCCGAGCGCGACGGCGGGCGGTGCCTCTGACGTGCCCGCCCAGGCCCCGAGCATTCCGCGCCAGACCCATACCGTGACGACCGACGTGCTCAAGCTCACGTTCGACAGCGAAGGCGGCTCTCTGGTGGGAGCGCAGATGCTCAAGCACGCTGCCGTGACCGGTCTGGACAAGAACCAGCCCCTGGAGCCGCTGCAACTGCTGACCCAGGACGACAAGCACACCTACGTGGCGCAGACCGGCCTGATCGGCGGCAATTTCCCGACCCACAAGACGCCGATGCGCCTGGTGTCTGGCGGCACGCAGCTGGCCGATGGCGAGGACAGCCTGGCCTTGCGCTTCGAGTCGGAGCCCATGGGCGGCCTGGTGCTGGCCAAGACCTACACGCTCAAGCGTGGCAGCTACGACATCGGCGTGAAGCACGAGGTGATCAACCGTGGCGACGCGGCCGTCACCCCGCAGCTCTACCTGCAACTGGTGCGCGACGGCATGAAGGCCGAGAGCGAGACCCCCTTCTATTCCACGTTCACCGGCCCGGCCGTGTACAGCGAGGCATCCAAGTACCAGAAGGTCAGCTTCGAGGACGTGGACAAGAACAAGGCCAGCTTCCAGAAGATGGCCAGCGACGGCTACGTGGCCATGGTGCAGCACTACTTTGCCAGCGCCTGGTTGCTGGGCCAGGGCACCGAGCGCGAGAACTTCGTGCGCAAGGTTGGTGGCCTGTACTCCGCGGGCATGATCACCGGCGTGGGCAGCGTTGCTCCCGGCGAGACCAAGGCGCTGGAAGCCAGCCTTTTCGTCGGCCCGCAGGCCGAGAAGATGCTGGAGAGCCTGGCGCCCGGCCTGGAACTGGTGAAGGACTACGGCTGGCTGACCATCCTGGCCAAGCCGCTGTACTGGTTGCTGGAAAAGATCCACGGTTTCGTGGGCAACTGGGGCTGGGCCATCGTGTTGCTGGTGGTGCTGATCAAGGCCGCCTTCTACTGGCTCAACGCCAGCGCCTACCGCAGCATGGCCAAGATGAAGGCGATCAACCCGCGCATCATGGAAATGCGCGAGCGCCTGAAGAACAACCCGCAGCAGATGCAGCAGGAGATGATGAAGATCTACCGCGAGGAGAAGGTCAATCCCCTGGGCGGCTGCTTCCCCATCCTGATCCAGATCCCGGTGTTCATCGCGCTGTACTGGGTGCTGCTGTCCAGCGTGGAGATGCGCAACGCGCCTTGGGTGGGCTGGATCACCGACCTCTCCACGCCGGATCCGTTCTACATCCTGCCGCTGGTGATGGCCCTGACGACGGTGTTCCAGACTGCCTTGAACCCGCTGCCGCCCGATCCGCTGCAGGCCAAGCTGATGTGGATGATGCCCATCATGTTCTCGGTGATGTTCTTCTTCTTCCCGGCTGGCCTGGTGCTGTACTGGATCACCAACAACGTGTTGACGATCGCCCAGCAGGCGTACATCAACCACCGCATGGGTGTGCCGTTGAAGTTCAACATGCCGAAGTTCAAGTAACCTCAAAGGGCCGCTTCAGCGGCCCTTTTTCCTTGGCCTTGCCTACCGCTGCTCCCGTTGATCATGCTGCCCCGCCACCAAGACCCCATCGTTGCCATCGCCACCGCACCCGGGCGCGGTGCGGTGGGCATCGTGCGCGTGTCCGGCCGTGGGCTGGGGGCGCTGGTGCAGGCGCTGTGCGGCAGGGCCCTCAGGTCCCGTGAAGCCACCTACCTGCCCTTCCGGGATGCCGACGGCTCGCCCATCGACCACGGGCTGGCCATCCATTTCCCGGGGCCGCATTCCTACACCGGCGAAGACGTGCTGGAGCTGCAGGCCCACGGTGGCCCGGTGGTGTTGCAGCTGCTGCTGGCGCGCTGCCTGGGGGCTGCGGCCGAGCTGGACAGCGTCACGGGCCGCGCGCGGCTGCCGGGGCTGCGCCTGGCCCAGCCCGGCGAATTCACCGAGCGGGCCTTCCTGAACGACAAGATCGACCTGGCGCAGGCCGAGGCCATTGCCGACCTGATCGATGCCAGCACCGAGGCGGCGGCGCGCAGCGCGTCGCGTTCGCTGTCGGGGGACTTTTCGCGCGAGATTGGCGAGCTGCGCGACGCGCTGATCCACCTGCGCATGCTGGTGGAGGCGACGCTCGACTTCCCTGAAGAGGAAATCGACTTCCTGAAGAAGGCCGATGCCCAGGGGCAATTGGAGCGGCTGCAGCAACGCATGGCCGAAGTGATGCGCAAGACGCGCCAGGGGGCCTTGCTGCGCGAGGGCATCAAGGTGGTGATTGCCGGGCAGCCCAACGCGGGCAAGAGTTCGCTGCTCAATGCCCTGGCCGGGGCCGAGCTTGCCATCGTCACCCCCATTGCGGGCACCACGCGCGATGTGGTGCAGCAGACCATCCAGATAGAAGGTGTGCCGCTGCACGTGATCGACACCGCAGGCCTGCGCGAGGGCGAGGGTATCGACGAGGTGGAGCGTATTGGCATCGAGCGGGCCTGGGGGCAGATCGAGGCGGCGGATGCCGTGCTGTTCCTGCACGACCTGACGCGCGTGGGGCAGCCTGCGTACGACGGGGCGGATGCCGAGATCGCGGCTCTGCTGGACGCGCGCCTGCCCCCCAGCGTGACGGTGATCGACGTGTGGAACAAGGCCGATGTGTCGGAAGATTGCGACCTGCCCACGACGCAGGACGTGCCTTCAACCGTGACCGCGCCAGGCTACGCTGCGCACGAAAACCTGCGTCTTTCGGCCAAGACAGGTGACGGGCTGGACGCCCTGCGGCAGCGCTTGCTGCAACTGGCTGGCTGGCAGAGCGGAGCCGAAGGGCTCTACATTGCCCGCGAGCGCCACGTGCAGGCGTTGCGCCAGGTGGATGAGCATTTGGAGCTGGCGGCCTTGCACCTGGCCGCGCAGGCTCAGTCGCTGGACCTGCTGGCCGAGGAACTGCGGCTGGCGCAGAACGCGCTGAACGAGATCACCGGGGCCTTCAGCTCCGACGACCTGCTGGGTGTGATCTTCTCGTCGTTCTGCATTGGCAAGTGAGTGCCCGTTGCCTCATTCCTGGGGCAACCCCTTGCGCTTGCCCGCGCCTGCCGTGCGCGCCCACCACTCGGGCCCGAACTGGCCCTGCAACCAGTCGATGAACTGCGTGACCTTGGTCGGCACCATGCGGGGAGAGGGGTACACCGCATGGATTTCCTGCTGCGGCAGCTGCCATTCGTCCAACAGCGGAACGAGCGACCCTTTGCGCAACGATTCTTCCGCCACGTAGCGTGGCAGCGCGGCAATGCCCATGCCCTCGCGCGCGGCCACCAGCAGGGTCGACAGGTTGTTGGAGCGCAGCAGCCCGCGCACGGGTACCGTGGCCGAACGCCCGCCCGAGCCGCTGAACTGCCAGCGCGCGTCCCCTTGCACGGTGCTGTAGATGAGCGCGTCGTGGTCCTTCAGGTCTTTGGGCGTCGATGGTGTGCCGCGCTGTTTCACGTATTCCGGCGAGGCGGCCACCACCCAGGGGTTGAGGCCGAGGTAGCGTGAACCCAAGGTGGAGTCGGCCAGGGGGCCCATGCGGATGGCCACGTCTACGCCCTGTTCCACCAGGTTGACATAGCGGTCGTCGCAGCTCAGGTCCACCTGGAGCTGCGGGTTCATGCGCATGAACTGCATGACCAGCGGTGCCAGCACGCGCCGCCCGAAGGCCACCGAGGTGCTGATGCGCAGTGCGCCCTGCACCTGCGTCTGCAGCAACGCCGCAACGGACTCTGCCTCTTCCACGTGGTGGGTGATGAGTTTGCACTTCTCGTAATAGAGCAGCCCGATTTCGGTAGGCGTGACGCCGTGTGTGGAGCGGTGCAGCAGGCGCGCGCCCAGCTGGGCTTCCATGCGTCGTACCTGCTTGGTGGCGGCGGGCTGCCCTATGCCCAGTTCGGCGGCGGCCTTGCTGAAGGAGCCCAGGTCCACAACCCGGACGAACAGGCGGATGGCTTGTATGCGTTCCATAGACGGTATTCCACCATGGAATAAGCGAAATGCGCCAGCGCCGCCTTCCGAATCCGAGTTGCCGGGGCGAATATTCCACCAGACGCATAGCAAACCCACCTACAGGAGATAGACATGCCCAAGATGAAAGCCGCCACGGCGGCCGTGCTGGTGCTGGAGAAGGAAGGCATCACCCAGGCGTTTGGCGTGCCTGGCGCGGCCATCAACCCGCTGTATGCGCAACTGCGCGAACGCGGCACCATTTCGCACATCCTGGCGCGCCACGTGGAAGGCGCCTCGCACATGGCGGAGGGTTATACACGCGCCGCGCCGGGCAACATCGGTGTGTGCATCGGCACGTCGGGGCCTGCGGGCACCGACATGATCACGGGCCTCTATTCCGCGCAGGCCGACTCCATTCCCATCCTCTGCATCACCGGCCAGGCGCCGCGCGCACGGCTGCACAAGGAAGACTTCCAGGCGGTGGACATTGCGTCGATTGCCAAGCCGGTGACCAAGTGGGCCACCACCGTGCTGGAGCCCGCCCAGGTGCCGCGCGCCTTCCAGCAAGCGTTTCACCTGATGCGCTCGGGCCGCCCGGGGCCGGTGCTGATCGACCTGCCGTTTGACGTGATGCAGGCCGAGATCGAGTTCGACATCGACACCTACGAGCCGCTGCCGGTGTACAAGCCTGCAGCCTCGCGCAAGCAGATCGACAAGGCGATGGAGATGCTGGCCACCGCCGAGCGCCCGTTGATCGTGGCAGGTGGCGGCATCATCAACGCCGACGCGGCAGACCTGCTGGTGCAGTTTGCCGAGATCACCGGCATACCCGTGATTCCCACGCTGATGGGCTGGGGCGCCATTCCCGACGACCACCCGCTGATGGCGGGCATGTGCGGCCTGCAGACCAGCCACCGCTACGGCAACGCCAACATGCTGGCCAGTGATTTTGTGCTGGGCATTGGCAACCGCTGGGCCAACCGCCACACCGGTTCGCCAGAGGTGTATTGCAAGGGCCGCAGGTTCATTCACGTGGACATTGAGCCCACGCAGATTGGCCGTGTGTTCGCGCCGGACTACGGCATCGTGTCGGACGCGAAGGCCGCACTGGAGCTGTTCGTGGAAGCCGCCAAGGCATTGCGCGCCGCCGGGCAACTGCCCGACCGCAGCGCATGGGCCACCGAGTGTCTGGGCCGCAAGTCCTCGGTCGAGTACCTGCGCAAGACCAACTTCGAAACCGTGCCCATGAAGCCGCAGCGCGTGTACCAGTGCATGAACAACGCCTTCGGCAAGGACGTGACCTACGTCTCCACCATCGGCCTGAGCCAGATCGCGGGCGCGCAGTTCCTGCACGTGTACGGCCCGCGCCGCTGGATCAACTGCGGGCAGGCTGGCCCGCTGGGCTGGACGGTGCCTGCCGCATTGGGTGTGCGCGCCGCCGACCCGCAACGCAAGCTCGTGGCGCTGTCGGGCGACTACGACTTCCAGTTCATGATCGAAGAACTGGCCGTGGGTGCGCAGTTCAAGCTGCCCTACATCCACATGGTGGTGAACAACAGCTACCTGGGCTTGATCCGCCAGTCGCAACGCGGCTTCAGCATGGACTATTGCGTGCAGCTGGGCTTCGAGAACATCAACGCCCCCGCTGGCGACGCCGCCGCGCAGGGCTATGGCGTGGACCACGTGAAGGTGGTCGAGGGCCTGGGCTGCAAGGCCATCCGCGTGCACCGGCAAGAGGAGATTGCACCCGCCATCCGCCAGGCCGAAGCCTGGATGGCCGAGTTCCAGGTGCCGGTGGTGATCGAGGTGATTCTGGAGCGTGTGACCAACATCGCCATGGGCACCGAGATCGACAACGTGACGGAGTTCGAGGAACTGGCCGCCAACAAGGCAGACGTGCCCACCGCCGTGGCGCTGCTGGACTGAACCGTTGCGACTTTGAGAACACAAGGAGACTGAACCATGCCCCGTTTTGCGGCCAACCTGACCATGCTTTTCACGGAACTGCCTTTCCTGGACCGCTTTGACGCTGCGGCGCGTGCGGGCTTCCAGGCGGTGGAATTCCTGTTCCCCTACGCCTTCGAGGCGAATGACATCAAGGCCCGGCTCGACGCCAACGGCCTGCAGTTGGTGCTGCACAACCTGCCGGCTGGTGACTGGGATGCAGGCGAGCGCGGCATTGCCTGCCACCCGGACCGCGTGGAGGAATTCCGCGCAGGTGTGGAGCGTGCCATTGCCTACGCGCAGACGCTGGGGGTGAAGCAGCTCAACTGCCTGGTGGGCAAGGCCCCGGCCGGGGTGCCCGACAGCGTGCTGCGCGAGACCCTGGTGGCCAACCTGCGCCACGCCGCTGCGCGCCTCAAGGCTGCAGGGTTGCGCCTGCTGGTGGAGCCCATCAACACCTACGACATTCCCGGCTTCTACCTGAGCCGCACGCAACAGGCGCTGGACCTGCTGGACGAGGTGGGCGCCGACAACGCCTTCGTGCAGTACGACATCTACCACGCCCAGCGCACCGAAGGCGAACTGGCAGCCACGCTGCAAAAGCACCTGGCGCGCATTGGCCACGTGCAGCTGGCTGACAACCCCGGGCGCAACGAGCCGGGCACGGGCGAGATCAACTACGCCTTCCTGTTCCGCCACCTGGACCGTATTGGTTATGACGGCTGGGTGGGCTGCGAATACAAGCCCGCCAGCACCACCGAGGCTGGGCTGGGCTGGCTGAAGGCTCTGGCCTGAACCCCTTCCTCAACATTGCACCAGCACATCCACAACAAGGAGAAACACATGACAACGCAACCCCTGAAGATCGGTTTCATCGGCCTCGGCATCATGGGCACGCCCATGGCGGGCCACCTCATGAAGGCGGGGCACCAGCTTTTCGTCTATACCCACGGCAAGGTGCCTGCAGAGATCGCCGAAAGTTCTGCAACCCAATGCCTGAACGCGCGTGGCGTGGCCGAGCGAGCCGACATCATCATCACCATGGTGCCCGACACGCCCGATGTGGCAGAGGCACTCTTTGGTGAAGAAGGCGTGGCCAAGGGGCTGACCCCGGGCAAGACGGTGGTGGACATGTCCTCCATCTCGCCGGTGGAGACCAAGGTGTTCGCGCAGAAGATCGAGGCCCTGGGCTGTGACTACCTGGACGCGCCGGTTTCCGGTGGTGACGTGGGCGCGCGCAACGCCACGCTGTCCATCATGGTCGGCGGCAAGCCGGAGGTGTTTGAGCGCGTGAAGCCGGTGTTCGAGGTGATGGGCAAGAACATCACCCTGGTGGGTGGCAACGGTGACGGCCAGACCTGCAAGGTGGCCAACCAGATCGTGGTGGCGCTGACCATCAACGCCGTGGCCGAAGGCCTGCTGTTTGCAGCGCGTGCCGGGGCCGACGCCGCTAAGGTGCGCCAGGCGCTGATGGGCGGGCTGGCCACATCGCGCATTCTGGAGGTGCATGGCGAACGCATGATCAAGCGCACCTTCGACCCGGGCTTCCGCATTGCGTTGCACCAGAAGGACCTGAACCTGGCGCTCAGCGCGGCCAAGTCGCTCGGGCTGGCGCTGCCCGCCACGTCGAATGCCCAGCAGCTCTTCAGTGCCTGTGTGTCGCACGGCGGCTCGGCCTGGGACCATTCGGGTATCGTGCGTGCGTTGGAGAAACTCAACAACTTCGAGATCGGCCAGAGCGCTGGCTGACGCAACCCGTTCACCACCTAGAGCCCGACGATGACCCAGACCACCGCCACGCCCGCCCAACTGCTGCGCCGCATGTTCGATGCGGCGGTGGCATCTGCACAGCCTGCCCTGTGCGTGCCGCCCCACCTGCCCACCCGTGCCGAACTGGGCGCTGGGCGGCTAGTGGTGATTGGCGCGGGCAAGGCGTCTGCCGCCATGGCGCAGGCGGTGGAGCAGCACTGGGACGGCCCGCTGAGCGGCCTGGTGGTGACGCGTTACGGCTACGCCGTGCCGTGCGAACGCATTGAAATTGTGGAGGCCGCGCACCCCGTGCCTGACGCCGCAGGCCTGCAAGCCGCGCAGCGCCTGCTGCAGGTGGTGCAGGGCCTGCGCGAAGACGACATCGTGCTGTGCCTGATCTCGGGTGGCGGCTCGGCCCTGCTGCCTCTGCCTATCGATGGGTTGACGCTGGAGCACAAGCAGGCCGTCAACCGCGCGCTGTTGGCCAGCGGCGCCACCATCAGCGAGATGAACTGCGTGCGTCGCCACCTGTCGGCCATCAAGGGCGGGTGGTTGGCGGCGGCGTGCCACCCGGCACGTGTGGTCACATTGCTGCTGTCCGACGTGCCGGGCGACAACCCCATCGACATCGCTTCCGGCCCCACCGTGGCCGACCCCACCACCTGCGAAGACGCGCTTGCCATCGTGCGCCGTTACGGCATCGACCTGCCCGCGCCAGTGCGCGAGGTGTTGGAGAGCGGCCGTGGCGAGTCTGTGAAGCCTGGCGACCCGCGCCTGGCCCGGGCCGAAACGCGCATGGTGGCCACGCCGCAGATGGCGCTGGAAGCTGCTGCAGCCGTGGCCCGTGAGGCGGGATACCCCGCGCACATTCTGGGCGATGCGCTGGAAGGCGAGGCCCGTGACGTGGGCAAGGTGCTGGGCGGCATGGCCTTGCAGGTGGCCGGGCGCAACCAGCCTTTTGCCGCGCCCTGCGTGTTGCTGTCGGGCGGTGAAACCACCGTGACTGTGCGCGGGCAGGGCCGGGGCGGGCGCAACGTGGAGTGCCTGCTTTCAATGGCCATCACGGTGGGTGGGCACCCGCGCATTCACGCGCTGATGGGTGACACCGACGGCGTGGACGGGCTGGAGGAGATTGCTGGCGCGTTGGTGGGCCCCGACACGCTGGCGCGTGCCTGGGCGCAAGGCTTGCGCCCGCTGGACAGCCTCGCCAACAACGACGGCCATGGATTCTTCGAAGCGGTGGGGGCCTCCGTGGTGACTGGCCCCACGCTCACCAATGTCAACGATTTCCGGGCCATCGTCATCGAGGCGCCGGACCAAGGAAGCACATGACCCTGCGTCGAACGCGGCGAGCCAAGATCGTCGCCACCCTGGGGCCGGCCAGCGCCGACCGCGAGACCATCCGTGAACTCTTCTTGGCGGGCGTGGACGTGTTCCGGCTGAACTTCAGCCACGGCAGCCATGCCGATCATGCCGCGCGCTTTGCCATCCTGCGCGAGCTGGAGGCCGAGACTGGCCGCCCCATCGGCATTCTGGCCGACCTGCAGGGGCCCAAGCTGCGCGTGGGCACCTTTACCGACGGCCCGGTGCAACTGGTGCCAGGCGAGCCCTTCCGGCTCGACCTGGACCCCGTGCCCGGCAACGCGCAGCGGGTGAACCTGCCCCACCCCGAGATTTTTGCCGCGCTGGTGCCGGGCGCCGAACTGCTGCTGGACGACGGCAAGCTGCGCCTGGTGGTGCAGCGCTGCGATGCGAGCAGCGCCGACACCCTCGTGGCCGTGGGCGGGCGCCTGTCGGAACGCAAGGGCGTGAACGTGCCCGGTGTGGTGCTGCCGATCTCGGCGCTCACACCCAAAGACCGCCGCGACCTGGATGCCGCGCTCGAACTGGGCGCCGACTGGATCGCCTTGTCCTTCGTGCAGCGGCCCGAGGACGTGGCCGAGGCCCGCGCCCTCATCGGTGCACGTGCAGGCATTGTGGCCAAGCTGGAAAAGCCTTCAGCCATCGACCGGCTGGACGAGGTGGTAGCCGAGGCCGACGCCGTGATGGTGGCGCGTGGTGACCTGGGGGTGGAACTGCCCGCCGAGCGTGTGCCTGCCATTCAGAAGCGCATCGTGCGCGCCTGCCGCAAGGTGGGCAAGCCGGTGATCGTGGCCACGCAGATGCTGGAATCCATGATCGAAAGCCCGGTGCCCACGCGCGCCGAGGCGTCTGACGTGGCCACCGCCATCTACGACGGTGCCGATGCAGTGATGCTGTCTGCCGAGTCCGCGGCGGGCAAGCACCCGGTGGCGGCTGCGGCCATGATGAACCGCATCATCGAAGGCACCGAGTCCGACCCTTTGTACCGCCAGTTGATCGAGGCTTCGCACTCGTCGCCCGTGCCGGGCGAAGCGGGTGTGGCCGACGCCGTGTGCTGCGCCATGCGCCGTGCGTCTGCCTTGCTGCGGGCGTCGGCCATTGTGTGCCACACCAGTTCTGGCCAGACCAGCCTGCGCGCCGCGCGCGAACGGCCCGACGCCCCCGTGCTGAGCCTGACGCCCAGCCGTGCCGCTGCGCGCCGCCTGGCGCTGGCCTGGGGCGTGCATTCCGTGCACGTCCAGGGGGCTCAGGACGGCCGCGAGATGA
The DNA here is from genome assembly GCF_054780915.1 of Hydrogenophaga aquatica. Taxonomy (NCBI): domain Bacteria; kingdom Pseudomonadati; phylum Pseudomonadota; class Betaproteobacteria; order Burkholderiales; family Comamonadaceae; genus Hydrogenophaga; species Hydrogenophaga aquatica. Next base: position 104,375 of record NZ_BAAGVK010000018.1, read on the forward strand.
CCACGCAGGCCTGCAGCGTGGCCCGTGAAACCGGCTTTGCCCAGCCGGGGGAAACCATCGTGATGATCGCAGGCATGCCCTTTGGCGAGAGCGGCACCACCAACCTGATGCGCATTGCCACGGTGTGACTCAGGCTGCTGGCTGCGTCAACAGCCAGTAGCCGGGTAGCCAGTGAACACACCTTGCGGGATGGCCGTCCAGGCCACCCACAGGCAGGTGAAAGAGAACAGCAGCGACAGCGTGGCGACTCAATTCGCAGGCGGCGCAGGCGCCTTGTCGCTCCAGAGCTGGCCGCCAGTGGACCAGTCGTGCCGCTCAATGTCGAAGAAGAGGATGTCCACCCCGTCGGGCGAACCGCCGAGCACGCGCACGCAGGCGTCGGTCAATGCTTTGGCCAGTTCGGCCTTTTGCTCCGGCGTGCGGCCTTTGAACAATTCCACGCGAAGGGCGGGCATGGCAGGTACTCCAGTAGAAACAAAGGTTGTCAAAGGTCAAAGCCCGGCGAAAGGCGGTGGGCGCGGCGCAGCAGGGCGGGCCATTCCAGGTCGCCATCGCGTTCGCTGCCGTCGCCCAGCCATTGCCGCAACGTGCGTTCGGCCAGTTCCGGTGTGGCAACCAATACGGGTGCTCCAGCGGCCATGGCGCGCAGTTGGGCCTGCGCGGCCCGCTCCAGAATGTGCATCAACATGAACGCCTCGGCCACGGTGCGGCCCACGGTGAGCACGCCATGGTTGTCCAGGATGAGGCCGTCCAGCGCCCCCAGGTTGGTCACCAGCCTGCGTTGCTCGTCTGCGCCCAGAGCCAGGCCTTCGTAGGGGTGGCGGCCCAGGCGGCCGTGCAGGCGCATGGCCCACTGGGAACAGGGCAGCAAGCCTTCTGGCCGCATGGACAGTGCCACGCCCCAGGGGCTGTGCAGGTGAATCACGCATTCCACCTCGGGGCGTGCTGCGTGCACGGCGCCGTGGATGGTGAAGCCCGTCGGGTTCACCGGTCGGCCGCTGCCGTCCACGGCCCGGCCTTGCAGGTCCACCTTCACCAGGCTGGATGCTGTCACCTCGTCAAACCCCAGGCCGAATTCGTTGATGAGGTACACCCCCGGCTCACCGGGCACGGCTGCCGAGAGGTGGGTGTAGATCGTGTCGTCCCAGCCCGCCAGCGCGGCAAGCCGGAAAGCGGCGGCGAGGTCCTTGCGGACCTCGCCTTCGGTGCGTGGAGGGCGCATGGCCTGCCGGTCAGTGTGCCTCGGCGGTCTTGGCCGCTTCAATGGCGCCTTCGGTGTCCTCGCGGGCGCCGTTGAAGAACAGGTTCAGCACCACCGCTGACACTGCCGTCAGCAGAATGCCGCTTTCCAGCAGCGGGTGCAGGCCGTGGGCCATCTGCTGCGTCCAGCGCGGCGCCACCAGCGGGATCAGGCCGAAACCGATGGACAGCGCCACGATGTACAGGTTGTTGCGGTTGCCCCGGTAGTCCACGTTGGCCAGGATGCGGATGCCCGTGGCCGCCACCATGCCGAACATCACCAGCCCGGCGCCGCCCAGCACGAAGGTGGGGATGGATTCCACGAAGGCCGCCATCTTGGGCAGCATGCCCAGCACGATCATGATGACGCCGCCCGCCACGCACACCCAGCGGCTGCGCACGCCCGTCACGCCCACCAGCCCCACGTTCTGCGAAAAGCTGGTGTACGGGAAGGTGTTGAAGATGCCGCCGATGAGCGTGCCCAGGCCGTCGGTGCGCAGGCCTGCGGCCAGCTCCGGCTGGGTGATGCGCTTTTGCGTGATGTCGCTCAGCGCCAGGAACATGCCGGTCGATTCGATCATCACCACGATCATCACCAGCGTCATGGTCAGGATCATCACGATGTCGAAAGTGGGCGTGCCGAAGGCGAAGGGCGTGACCACGTCGAACCAGTGTGCCTTGTCCACCTTGTCGAAATTCATCTTGCCCATGCCCACTGCGATCACGCAGCCCACCACAATGCCAAGCAGCACCGAGATGTTGGCCACGAAGCCCCGCGTGTATTTCACCAGCAGCAGAATGAACACCAGCACCACGGCCGCAATGGCCAGGTTGTCCAGCGCGCCGTAGGCCGGGTTGTCCACCATGGGAATGGGACCGGGCAGCTTGGTCAGCTCGGCGCCCGACTGCGCTGCTGCGGCCTTGGCGCCGTCCACCATGGCCACCAGCTTGGGCACGTCCACGCTCTGGGCCATCGGGGGCGGGCCACCCAGGGCCCAGCCCACGCCCACGCGCATCAGGCTGATGCCGATGATGGCGATGATGGTGCCGGTGACCACGGGCGGGAAGAACCGAAGCAGCTTGCTCACCATGGGGGCGATGAGCATCGAGATGATGCCTGCACCGATGATCGCGCCGAAGATGGCGCGCGCCCCGTCCACGCCCGGTGTGGCGTTGGCGAAGGCCACCATCGGTCCTACGGCCGCGAAGGTCACGCCCATCATCACCGGCAGCTTGATGCCGAAGTAGCGTGTCACACCCAGGCTCTGGATCAGCGTGACCAGTCCGCAGCAGAACAGGTCGGCGGAAATGAGCAGTGCAACCTGCTCGGGGCTCAGCTTCAGCGCGCGGCCGATGATGAGCGGCACGGCCACCGCGCCTGCGTACATCACCAGCACGTGTTGCAGGCCCAGCGCAGCCAGGCGGCCGGTGGGCAGTTTTTCATCCACGGGGTGGACTGCGGTCTCACTCATGGTTGTCTCCAGGGGTTTTTTGTGGTTGAAGTGGTCCACCACAGGCGCAGCTCGCCTCTTCGCCCTGATTTCTTTCGGGCGGGCTGCGCTTGGGTGGAGGGGGGGAACCGGGCGGTCAGTTGACCGTTGCTCCCTGATCGAACCAGCGTTTGATCAGGGCACGCTCGTCTTCGGTGATCTGCGTGGCGTTGTTCAGCGGCATCAGCTTGAGCACCGATGCCTGCTGGTAGATGGCCTGGGCATGTTGCTTGACCAGCTCAGGGGTGTGCAGGGCAACGCCCTTGCTTGGCAGTGCTTCGTTGTGGCACATGGCGCAGCGCTGCTCGATGACACTCTGCACCTGTGCGAAGGCCACGGGCTGGCTGGCAGCGGCCCTGGCTTCGGGGCTGGGAGCGGCGGGGGCCAGCCACACCGCCATGCCCACCAGCACCACGGTGCCTGCCACGGCGTGTTCCCACGGCGTGCGCCGGCCCAGCACGTGGGCCTTGTGGCGTGCCACGAAGCTGTGGCGGATGAGGGCGCCCGCCAGCATCAGCAGCACCAGCACCAACCAGTTGTTGGGGCCTTGGTACAGCCAGCCGTAGTGGTTGGACAGCATGGCGATCAGCACCGGCAGCGTGAAGTAGGTGTTGTGCACGCTGCGCTGCTTGCCACGCTTGCCGTGGATGGCGTCGGGTGTTTCACCCGCACGCAGCGATGCCACCACCTTGCGCTGGCCGGGAATGATCCAGAAGAACACGTTGGCACTCATGGCCGTGGCGATCATGGCGCCCACCAGCAGGAAGGCGGCGCGGCCCGCAAACAGCTGGCAGGCCAGCCAGGAGGCGAACACGATGAACAGGAACACCAGCACGCCCACCACCAGGTCGCCATTCTTGCGCTGGCCCAGCGTGCGGCAGATCACGTCGTAGATGACCCAGAACGCCACCAGGAAGCCCAGCGATGTGGCGATGGCGGCGGCTGGCGTCCAGTCGAATACGCTCTTGTCAATGAGGAAGGTGCCCGCGTTGAAAAGGTACAGCGCCGTGAACAGGCCGAATCCGGTCAGCCAGGTGGAGTAGCTTTCCCAGTACGACCAGTGCAGGTTCTGCGGCAGTGGCAGCCACTTGGGTGCCACCATGTACTTGTTGGAGTGGTAGAAGCCGCCGCCGTGCACGGCCCACATCTCGCCGTCCACGCCCTTGGCCTTCAGGTCGCCATGGGTGGGGGGGGACAGGCTGTTGTCCAGCATGACGAAGTAGAACGACGCGCCGATCCAGGCGACGGCCGTGATGACGTGGGCCCAGCGCAGCAGCAGGTTGGCCCAGTCGAGAAGGTATGCATCCATCGCATCCTCACCAATGATGTGAGCACAGCCTGAGGCTGTGCAAACACCTCACCACTGCGGGCTCTGTGAGGAGGAAACGTCGCAACCGGTAGGGCCGATGCATGGGCCCCGGGTGACCGGGCTCCGCGGCGACGTGCATAAAGTGTATACAACTACGCATACACCCAAATCAGGGATTTCCCTAGAGCTTAACGGATTTCCTGCGCGGTCAGGGCGGTTTTCACGAGCCGCGGTAGGTCGAGTAGGCCCAGGGGCTGACCAGCAGGGGCACGTGGTAATGGCCTGCGGCATCGGCAATGCCGAAATCGATGGGTACGGTGTCGATGAAGGCGGGTTCGGGCAGTGCCACGCCGCGTGCGCGGAAATACGCCGCCACCTCGAAGGTCAGGCGGTAGCGGCCAGCGGCCATGTTGCTGGCGTCAAGCAGCGGCCCGCCGTCGTTGCGCCCGTCGTGGTTGAGGGTGATGCTCTTGACCGTTTCCACGCCCTGGCTGGTGACGCGTTGCAGCGTCACCTTCATGCCAGCGGCGGGGCAGCCATTCATGGTGTCCAGAACGTGGGTGCTGAGGTGGCCCATGGTGTGATCTCCAGATAGGGTGGGAAGGGGCGGCAGGCAAAAAGGCGCATGGTGTTTGCAGTGCCGTTTATTTTTGTATACACTTTAGCACACACTTTGAACACAACAAAGAGAGACATGGCCCGCAAACCTTCCCCTGCTCCGCAACTGGAAGCCAAGCCTGCACCCGCGCGCAAGCGGGCCAGCCGTGCGGCCCGCAGCGTGCCTGGTGACGAACCCGCTGGCGCCACCGAGCGCATCGTCGAATCGATCACCCTGGCCATCGTCGAGCGTCGCCTCATGCCCGGCACCAAGCTGGCCGAGCAGAAGATCGCCGACATCTTCAAGGTTTCGCGCACCATCGTGCGTCAGGCACTCAACCAGTTGAGCCGCAACCACCTGGTCACGCTGGAGCCCGCGCGCGGCGCGTTTGTTTCCACGCCCGGTGTGGACGAGGCGCGCCACGTGTTCGAGGTGCGCTCCATGCTGGAAGGCGCCATGGTGCGCCAGCTCTGCACAAGCATTACCGACGAACAGATTGCCGCCCTGCGCGCCCATCTGCGCGAGGAGCGCGAAGCCGTGGCCCGCACCGACGTGACCGGACGCACGCGCCTGCTGGCCGACTTCCACGTGGTGCTGGCGCGCATGCTGGGCAACGACGTGCTGGCCGAATTGCTCAGCGACCTGCTCGGGCGCTCGTCGCTCATTTCGCTGATGTACCAGTCGTCCCATTCGGCAGAACACTCCCAGCAGGAGCACGTGCAGATCGTCGACGCTCTGGAGCGTCGCGATGCCCGCACCGCCGTGCGCCTGATGGAACACCACATCACCAACGTGGAGCGCAACCTGCGCTTCAACCCGCACACCTCAGACCTGGGCGCCGCGCTGCGCCCATGACCTTCAACCCCCAACCCGCAAGAGACAACACCCATGAGCAGCCCACAGCGTTACCCGCGTGACCTTTACGGCCACGGCCCCAACCCGCCCCACGCCCAATGGCCCGGCCGCGCCCGTGTGGCGGTGCAGTTCGTGCTCAACTATGAAGAAGGTGGCGAAAACAGCGTGCTGCACGGCGACGCAGGCAGCGAGCAGTTCCTGTCCGAGATGTTCAACCCGGCCGCCTTCCCGGCCCGGCACCTGAGCATGGAAGGCATCTACGAATACGGCTCCCGGGTGGGCGTGTGGCGCATCCTGCGCGAGTTCGAAAAACGCGGCCTGCCGCTGACCGTGTTCGGCGTGAGCATGGCGCTGGAGCGTTGCCCCGAAGTGACTCAGGCCTTTCTGGACCTGGGCCACGAAATCGCCTGCCACGGCTGGCGCTGGATCCACTACCAGAACATGGAGCCCGAACTGGAGCGCGAGCACCTGCACAAAGGCATGGAAATCATCGCCCGGCTGACCGGCGACCATGGCCAGCAACTGCACGGTGCGGGCTGGTACACGGGCCGTGACAGCCCCAACACCCGCCGCCTGGTGGCGGACTTCGGCGGCTTCGAGTACGACAGCGACTACTACGGCGACGATCTGCCCTTCTGGCTGCAGGTGAAGAAGACCGACGGCTCGCTCGCCCCGCACCTGGTGGTGCCCTACACGCTGGACTGTAACGACATGCGCTTTGCCCTGCCACAGGGCTACAGCCACGGCGACGAGTTCTTTGAATACCTGAAGGATGCCTTTGATGTGCACTACGCCGAGGGCGACGAGCGCCCGAGCATGATGAGCATCGGCATGCACTGCCGCCTGCTGGGCCGCCCGGGCCGCATGCGCGCGCTGCAGCGCTTCCTGGACCACATCGAAAAACACGACCGTGTTTGGGTCACACGCCGCATCGACATTGCGCGCCACTGGAAGGCCACGCACCCCTTCAACCCCGCCACCGCCTTCGTGTGGGAGTGACCGCCATGCCCTTGACGATAGAACAGCTCAACGCCGCCAGCGCCGCCGAATTCACGGCACTGCTGGACGGCACCTACGAACATTCGCCCTGGATTGCCGAGCGCGCCGCCTTAGCGCGGCCCTTCGCCAGCGTGGCGCACCTCAAGCGCGCCATGATCGAGGTGGTGCGCGAAGCGGGTGTGGACGCGCAGCTCAGGCTGATCCGCGCCCACCCGGAGCTGGCGGGCAAGGCCATGGTGTCCAAGACCCTGACGGCCGAGTCCACCAACGAGCAGGGCAAGGCCGGGCTCACCGAATGCACGCCCGAGGAGTTCTCGCGCATCCAGCAGCTCAACGCCGACTACAACGCCAAGTTCGATTTCCCCTTCATTCTGGCCGTGCGCGGCCCGCGCGGCCTGGGGCTGAACAAGGCCGAGATCATTGCCACCTTCGCGCGCCGCCTGGGTAACCACCCCGAGTTCGAGCGTGCCGAGGCGCTGCGCAACATCCATCGCATTGCCGAAATCCGCCTGAACGACAAGTTCGGTGTGGAGCCCACCCTGGGCAATTTGGTGTGGGACTGGGCAGAGAAGCTGGCCGAGCACTCCGAGCCCGGTTACGCAGAACGCGGCGAGCTGACCGTGACCTACCTGACCGACGCGCACCGTGCCTGCGCCCAGCGCATTGCTCACTGGATGAAGGCCGACTGCGGTTTTGACGACGTGGAGATCGACGCCGTGGGCAACGTGGTGGGCATCTACCACGGCAGCGACGCCAGCGCATCCAGGCTGCTCACCGGCAGCCACTACGACACCGTGCGCAACGGCGGCAAATACGACGGGCGGCTGGGCATCTTCGTGCCCATGGCCTGCGTGCGCGAACTGTCCCGTCAGGGCAAGCGCCTGCCTTACGGCATCGAGGTGGTGGCTTTCGCCGAGGAAGAGGGCCAGCGCTACAAGGCGACCTTCCTGGGTTCGGGCGCGCTCACCGGCCATTTCGACGAAGCGTGGCTCGACCAGCTCGACGCCGATGGCATTTCCATGCGCGACGCGATGAAGCACGCGGGTCTGTGCATAGACGACATCCCCAAGCTGCAGCGCGACCCGGCACGCTACCTGGGCTTCGTGGAAGTGCACATTGAACAGGGGCCTGTGCTCAACGGGCAGGACGTCCCGCTGGGCATCGTCACCTCCATCAACGGCAGCGTGCGCTACGTGGGCGAAATTGTGGGTATGGCCAGCCACGCGGGCACCACGCCCATGGGCATGCGCCGCGACGCTGCTGCAGCCGCCGCCGAACTCACGTTGTATGTGGAAAAGCGCGCCGCCTCGGTGCCCGACCTGGTGGGCACCGTGGGCATGCTTGAAGTGCCGAACGGCTCCATCAACGTGGTGCCGGGCCGCTGCCGCTTCAGCCTCGACATCCGCGCCACCACCAACGAAGTGCGCGACGCCTGCGCCGCTGACGTGCTGGCCGAACTGGAGCGCATCTGTCAGCGCCGCGGCCTGCACTGCACGGTGGAGGAAATCATGCGCGCCGCTGCGGCGCCTTCTGCTCCGGTGTGGCAACAGCGCTGGGAACGCGCCGTGCAGGCCCTGGGCCTGCCCCTGTTGCGCATGCCCAGCGGTGCCGGGCACGACGCCATGAAGCTGCACGAAATCATGCCCCAGGCCATGCTCTTCCTGCGCGGGCTCAACGCCGGCATCAGCCACAACCCGCTGGAATCCATCACCAACGACGACACCGAACTCTGCGTGCGCGCCTTCCAGCACCTGCTCGACCAACTCACCTCGGACGCATCATGACCACACCCCAGAACTACCAGGCACTCGACGCCTGGATCGACGCCCATTTCGACGAACAGGTGCGCTTCCTGCAGGAACTGGTGCGCGTGCCCACCGACACCCCGCCGGGCAACAACGCGCCGCACGCCGAGCGCACTGCAGAACTGTTGCAGGCTTTCGGCTTCGACGCTGAAAAACACGCCGTGCCCACCCAGGCCGTCAAGGACTACGGCCTGGAGTCCATCACCAACCTGATCGTGCGCCGCCGCTACGGCGATGGCCGCACCGTGGCGCTCAACGCCCATGGCGACGTGGTGCCGCCCGGCGAAGGCTGGACGCATGACCCCTACGGCGGCGAAGTGGTGGACGGCCAGATGTTCGGCCGCGCCACGGCAGTGAGCAAGAGCGACTTCTCCACGTTCACCTTCGCGGTGCGCGCGCTGGAATCGCTCGGTCTGCCGCTCAAGGGCGGGGTGGAGCTGCACTTCACCTACGACGAAGAGTTTGGCGGCGAGATGGGCCCCGGCTGGCTGCTGCAGCAAGGCTTGACCAAACCCGACCTGATGATCGCCGCGGGCTTCAGCTACCAGGTCGTCACCGCGCACAACGGCTGCCTGCAGCTGGAAGTGACCGTGCAGGGCGAGATGGCCCACGCCGCCATCCCCGACAGCGGCACCGACGCCCTGCAAGGCGCCGTGCACATTCTGCAGGCGCTGTACCAGCTCAACGCCGAGTACAAGAAAACCACCTCCAAGGTGGAAGGCATCACCCATCCCTACCTGAACGTGGGCCAGATCAGCGGCGGCACCAACACCAACGTGCTGCCGGGCAAGGTGGTGTTCAAGCTCGACCGCCGCATGATCCCGGAAGAGAACCCGGCCGAGGTGGAGGCGAGCATCCGCCGTGTCATCGAAGAGGCCGCGGCCTCCTTTGCCCCCCCGCGTGGCGGCAAGCAGCTCAAGGTGGACGTGCGCCGCATGCTGCTGGCCAACGCCATGGTGCCCCTGGCGGGCAACGCGCCGCTGGTCCATGCCATCCAGAAGCACGGTGAGCAGCTGTTTGGCGAAGCCATTCCCGCCGTGGGCACGCCGCTCTACACCGACGTGCGCCTGTACGTGGAGCGGGGCATTCCCGGTGTCATCTACGGCGCGGGTCCGCGCACGGTGCTGGAGTCGCACGCCAAACGTGCGGACGAGCGTGTGGTGCTGGAAGACTTGCGGCGCGCCACCAAGGTGATCGCGCGCACCCTGCTCGACCTGCTCAGCTGATCAGCGTCTTGCCTCTCCACAAAGGGCCCTTCGGGGCCCTTTGTTTTTTTGTGCGCGCCGACGAACGGCGGCCGGCGTGCGGGTAAACACCGATGGGCTGCATATTGTCGTATCCGTTCTTTGTATACAAAATACGAATCCAATAATCGCAAACAAGGAGTTGACATGCGCATCCGGGTCATCAACCCCAACACCACCCAAGGCATGACGGACACCATCGGCCAGGCGGCTCGCCGCGTTGCCGCACCGGGTACGTTGATCGACGCCGTGCAACCCGCCAGCGGCCCGGTGTCCATCGAAAGCCATTTCGACGAGGTGGTCGCATCGGTCGGTGTGGCCGAGCAGATCATGGAAGGCGAGAAGCTGGGCACCGACGCCTACGTGATCGCCTGCTTCGGCGACCCGGGCCTGATGTCGGCACGCGAACTCACCCGTGCGCCGGTCATCGGCATTGCCGAGGCGGCCTTCCACATGGCCACGCTCATTTCCACGCGCTTTTCGGTCGTCACCACGCTGGCGCGCACCGGCATCATTGCCGAGCACCTGCTCATGCAATACGGCTTTGCGCACCACTGCCGCAAGGTGCGCGCCGCCGAGATTCCCGTGCTGGACCTGGAACACGACCCCGGCTGTTCCCTGAAAAAGATCATCGAGGAATGCCACCGCGCCAAGGCTGAGGACGGCATCGGCGCCATCGTTCTGGGCTGCGGCGGCATGGCCGACCTCACCGAGACCATCTCCCGCGCTGTGGGCCTGCCCGTGGTGGAGGGCGTGACCGCCGCCGTCAAGCTGGCCGAGTCCCTGGTGCACCTGGGGCTGCAGACCAGCAAGCACGGCGACCTGGATTTCCCCCGCCCGAAAGCCTTTGCCGGGCAGTTCGAGCACTTTGGCGCCTGAAAGCGCCACACTTCACCCAAAGAGGAGACAAACCATGAGTGATACCCAAGACAAGGCTGCTGGCGAGGAATCGCTGGCGCCGCAGGAGACCAGGATCATGGACCGCTGGTCCTACCTGCTGGCATGGCTGGGCGGTTGCGTGTCCATCGGCACCTTTGCCATGGGCTCCAGCCTGGTTGGCCAGCTCAACATGCTGCAGGCGGTGGTGGCCATTGCGATCGGTTGTTTCGTCATCGGTGTGGCGCTGGCCATCAACGGGGCAGCGGGGCACAAGTACGGCATACCCTTCATGGTGCAGGCGCGCACGGCCTTCGGCTTCGCGGGCACGCGCTTCCCTGGCTTCGTGCGCGCCATCCCCGCCGTGGTGTGGTTCGGCTTCCAGAGCTGGATCGGCGCGGGCGCCCTCAACGCCGTGACGGCCACGATGTTCGGTTTCGACAACCTCGTCGTCTGGTTCATCGTGTTCCAGTTGCTGCAGATCGCCCTCTCGGTCTATGGCTTCAAGGGCATCAAATGGCTGGAAAACGTGGGCAGCGTCTTCATCATCGCGTCTCTCGTCTACATGTTCTGGGCCGTCATCACCAAGTACGGCGGCGCCATCGACGCCAAGATCACCAGCATCGAAGGCACCTGGGGCCTGCCGTTCTGGGGCGCCACCATGCTGTTCCTGGGCATCTACAGCACCATGATGCTCAACGTGGGCGACTATGCACGCGAACTGCACAAAGACGTCAAGCCCGGCCTGCTCACGGTCATCTATTCGATGTCCATCCTGCCAGCTACCCTGTTCATGGGCCTGATCGGCTTGATGGTCTCGGGCGCCACCGGCACCGCCGACCCGATCGCCGTGTTCTCCAGCGCCGTGGACAACAAGCCACTGCTGGTCATCACGCTGTTGTTCATTGCCTTCGCGCAGGTCACCACCAACGTGCTCAACAACGTGGTGCCCCCGGCCTATGTGCTGATGGACGTGTTCAAGCTGTCGTTCAAGAAGTCGGCCGTGCTGGTGGGCCTGCTGGCGTTCTGCACCTTCCCCTGGGTGCTGGTGAAGGACGAGTCCGCCAGTGGCCTGCAGATCTTCGTGCAGACGTACTCTGCCTTCCTGGGCCCCATCTTCGCGGTGCTTGTGGTGGACTACTACATCCTGCGCGGCCGCCAGTTGGACGTGAAGAAGCTATACGACGCGAACGGCCCATACCGTGGTGTGAACTGGGCCGGCATCCTGGCCACGCTCGCGGGTGCCGTGGTGGCGCTGAGTTTCCCGGCCGTGAGCTGGTACGCCAGCCTGTTGCCCGCCGGCATCACCTACTACCTGCTGATGAACCACTGGGCCCCCTGCCGCCGCTTTCTTGACGGTGTGCCGAGCGTTCAGCCTGGGGCCGTGCGCAGTGTCACCGGAGCCAGAACCTAAAATGCCCGGATGGTCAGGAAAGCCAAACACCCCATGAACGATGCTCCGGCCGCGGCCGTCAGCTCCCTGGACGCGTCCGAGCGGGGGCCCACGGTCGAGAGCATCGCTCAGGACGTGGCCTCCGCCATCGTGGAAAAACGCATCCCGCCCGGCACCTGGCTCCGCGAGGAAGCCCTGGGCCGGGTCTACTCCGTCAGCCGTACCAAGGTCCGTGCGGCCTTGCTCATGCTGGCCAAGGACAAGCTGGTCGAAACCATCCCCGACAAGGGGACTTTCGTCAGCAAGCCCAGCGTGGAGGAGGCGCGCGAGGTCTTCTCGGTGCGGCGCCTGCTGGAAAGCGAGATCGTTCGCCTGTTCGTGGCCAAGGCCACCCGGGCCGACTACGACCGCCTGCGCCAGCACATCCACGTCGAGCGGTCCACGCTGAAGACGCCTTCGGCGGGCGCCGTGCGCGAACGCCTGCTGGGCGACTTCCACGTGGCCCTGGCTGAGACCACAGGCCACAAGGTGCTCACCGAGATCCTGACCGAACTCGTGGCGCGCAGCTCGCTGATCGCCATGCTCTACCAGAGCAGCAACGATCCGCACTGCTCCACCGACGAGCACGAGCAGTTCCTGCGCGTGTGCGAGTCCGGTGACGCCGACGCCGCAGTGGCCAACATGCTGGACCACCTGCGGCGGCTTGAATCCAGCCTGGACCTGAACCACGACAAGCCCGACCGGCAGCTGGATCTGGTCAAGGCCCTGATGATGTGAACCCGATGAGAATTTCCGAGCGCGCGCAGCGCATCGACCCGTTTTACGTGATGCAGGTGGCCAAGGAGGCGCAAGCCCTGGCCGCCAGCCTGGGGCCCGGCGAGCCCCGCATGATCTTTTTGAACATCGGCGAGCCCGACTTCACCGCGCCGCCGCTGGTGCAGGCCGCTGCCGACAGGGCCATCGACCAAGGGCAGACGCAGTACACCAACGCGCTGGGACTGCTGCCGCTGCGCGAACGCATCAGCCAGTGGTACGCGCAACGCTTCGGTGTGGACGTGCCCGCGCGGCGCATTGCCATCACCGCAGGCGCCTCGGCCGCGCTGCAGCTGGCCTGCCTGGCGCTTTTCGACCCGGGCGACGAAGTGCTGATGCCCGACCCCAGCTACCCGTGCAACCGGCATATCCTCTCGGCCATCGGTGCGCGGGCGGTATTGCTGCCCACCACCGCCGAACAGCGTTACCAGCTGGATGCCAAGGAAGTGGCCGATGCCTGGGGCGAGCGCACGCGCGGCGTACTGCTGGCGTCGCCCTCCAACCCCACTGGCACGTCCATCGACCCGGACGAGCTGCGCCGCATCCACGAGGTGGTGCGCTCGCGCGGCGGCGTCACGCTCATCGACGAGATCTATCTGGGCCTGAGCCACGACGAGCGCTACGGGCAGACGGCGCTGGCGATGGATGACAACATCGTCAGCGTCAACAGCTTCTCCAAGTACTTCAACATGACCGGCTGGCGCCTGGGCTGGCTGGTGGTGCCCGACACGCTGGTGGACGCCGTGGAGCGCCTGTCGCAAAACCTCTACATCTGTGCCAGCACCGTGGCACAACACGCTGCGCTGGCCTGTTTCGAGCCCGACAGCATTGCCGAGTACGAACGCCGCCGCGCCGAGTTCAAGGCGCGCCGCGACGCGTTCATTCCTGCCTTGCGGGAGCTGGGTTTCGGCCTGCCGGTGATGCCCGACGGCGCCTTCTACGCCTGGGCCGACGCCAGCCCGCTGTTCCACAAGCTGGGTGTGAACGACAGCGCAGCCTTCGTGGCCGAGCTGATGCGCCGCGCCCACGTGGTGGCCACGCCCAGCCGTGACTTCAGCGACCGCGACACCGGCACCCACGTGCGCTTCTCCACGGCCAGCGCCATGGAAGATCTGCGCGAAGCCATCGAGCGCATGCGCTCACTGCTGGTCTGACGGCGTTGTGGCCCTGGCCTGCGCGGGAATGCGCAGGCGCACCGTGGTGCCTTCTCCTGGGGCGCTGATGATGGTCAGCTCGCCGCCCAGCATCAGCCCGCGCTCCCGCATGCCCGCCAGGCCCAGTGAGCGCACGCCCGGCAGGCGAGGGTCGAACCCCTGCCCGTTGTCGCTGATTTCCAGCCAATGGTCCGTGGCGGTGCGCCGAAAACGGATGGACGCCTGGGTCGCTTGCGCGTGGCGAGCGATGTTCGTCAGCGACTCCTGAGCGATCCGGAAGGCCGCAGTGGCCTGTGCCTCGCTCAACTCGGCAATGCTGGGCGCCAGTTCGGTGAGGCAGGGCGTGTCGGAATACTGGCTGAACTCGCTGGCCAGCCATTCCAGCGCCGGGCGCAGGCCCATGTTCAAGGCAGACGGCCGCAGTGCCGACGTCACCTGCCGCGCCACCTGGATGGTGGAGTCCACGGTGTCGACCAGGTTCTGCAGGCCTTGGGAAAGCTCGGGCTGGTACTCGCCGTGCTGCAGACGCAGCATGGCTAGGCTCAGCCGCAGCGCTGTCAGGCGCTGCCCCAGTTCGTCATGCACCTCGCGGGCAATGCGCTTGCGCTCTTCTTCACGTGTCGCCTCGCTCAGCGTGGAGAGTTCCTGCAGCATGCGGTACGACTCGCTCAGCTCGCGTTCGGCCTTCTTGCGTTCGGTGATGTCGTTCAGGTAGCCGTGCCACAGCAGTTTGCCGTCGTTGTTCTGTTCCGGGGTGGTGCGCAGCTCCACCCAGCGTTCACCCAGCGTGGCGTGTCTGGTGCGGTACTCGATCACGCAGGGCTGCATGGTCTGTGCCGCGCGGGCCAGCGCCGCGCGCACGCGGCGCTCCTCCCCCGGCTGCATGCAGCGGTAGATCAGCGAAGCGTCGTGCAGCACCTGCTGCGGGGTGAGGCCCAGCAGATCCCAGATGCCCGGACTGGCGTAGTGGAAAACACCCCTGCCCGTGGCGCGGTCTTCCAGCAGGTAGGTGAAGAAGAAGCCGGGCGCCAGTTCTGCCAGGTGGGCCAGTTTGCGCAGAACCTCGTCGTGACGCCGCCGTTCGGTGATGTCGCGGGCCATCGCCAGGCCGTAGCGCACGCCATCGTGTTCAATGGCAGAGGTGCTGATCTCCACGGGGAACAGCTGGCCGCTGCGGCGGCGGTGGCTGGTTTCAAAGTGCCGGGCGTTTGATGGTTCCTTGCTCGAAATCTGCTCGATCATGCGGGTGACCGCCCCAGCCAGCAGGCCGGCGTCTATGTCGGCCGGCCCCATCTGAAGCAGCTCCTCCCGGCTGTAGCGCAGCGACACACAGGCCGCGTCGCTCACGTAAGCGAAGCGGCCGTCGGTGCCGATGATGTACGCGGCATCCGAAGAAGCGTTGACGGCTTTGGTCAGCAGGTGCAGGTCGCGTTCGGCCAGCTTGCGCTGCGTGATGTCCACGAACGTCACGATGACCTGGGTGACCTTGCCGTCATCGCCAAGGACGGGGTCTGCGCTGACCAGTGCCCAGGCCTTCTCGCCGCCACCCCGGCTCAACCCGATCACCAGGTTGCGTACCGGTTGGCCGGTGGCCATCGCGCGGTTGGCGGGAAACTCTGGCGGCGTCAGCCGGCTGCCGTCCTCGTGGTAGAGCTTCCAGCGCGGGTCGGCCGATGACGCACCCAGCAGCTCGCTTTCCGGCAGCCCCAGTATCTGGCATGCCACCGGGTTGGCCACGATGACGCGCAGATCGGCGTCGTGCACCACCACGGCAGCGTGGATTTTTTCGATCAGCGAACGGTACCTGGCTTCGCTGGCGCGCAGGGCATCCTCCATGCGCCGCCGCTCGGTGATTTCGTTAGCCACGCCGACGACGCCAATCACCCGGCCATCGGCGTCGCGCACGGCCAGCTTCGTGGTCTCCAGCAGGGCCTGGCGGCCGTCGTTCGCATAGGTGATCCATTCTTCGTTGACGCAGGGGCCGTCGGCGGCCATGGCCTCCTGGTCCTTCTGGCGGAAGAACGCCGCCAATTCGGCATCGACGAAGTCGAAGTCGGTCTTGCCGACGATGTCAGGTTCGGCAGCACCAAAGAATTGCTCGAAGAGCGGGTTGCACATCAGGTAGCGGCCCTGCCGGTCTTTCATCCAGGCCAGTTGCGGCAAGGCGTGCACGAAAGCCCGCAAGGTTGCGCGCTCCTTGTCGAGCGCCGTCTCGGCCAGCTTGCGGCAGGTGATGTCGCGCGACAGCACGGTGAAGCGGGGCGCGACACCTGGGCGCTGTGGCTTGCGCGCCACCGACAGCTCGAACCAGCGTTCTCCTTGCGGCAACGTCAGACAGTACTGTTTGCCATTCGAGTAGCCCTTTTCAAGGGATTCGCGCAGGGCCTCAAGGACGGTGTCCGCAGCGCCTGCGGGCATCACATCGCGTACCGTCTGCCCTATCAACTTTTCTGGTGACGTGAGCAGCAGTTCCGGATGGAGTCCCTGGTGACAGGCCAGGTAGCGGCCCTCCAGGTCCATCTCGAACAGCAGGTCGGGCAGCACGTCCGGCGTGTGCGGCTCGCCGGGGGGCGGCCCTGCAGCCGGGGTACGGTCCTTGCGGCGCCAGCGCTGCAGCGCCAGGGCCGCTCCGGTCAACAGCATGGCGCCGCCACCAAGCCATGACCAGCTGGCCATCGTGGCCGCGTGGGTGGCTACCTCGGCGTACGCCGGGCACGACGCAGCCAGTCCTGTGGACAGGAAGGCGGCGAGGGCAGAGCGTTGCAAGGGCATGTGTGTGGTTGGGCCGGGCCGTGAGCACGGCGGGGTGTGATGATTATCACGTCCACAACGGGATGTCCATGTCATGTCAGGGCGCCACCGCGACAAACCCGCTTGGTTCATGCCGTCTGCAGGTGATGTGGCACCGGGAAGTTAGGGAAGGTCTGCACAACCACCGCTGACGCGGCCGTTGTCGGTTGATTTTTCAGATGACGACATTGCT
>NZ_BAAGVK010000019.1:0-107704 GCF_054780915.1 Hydrogenophaga aquatica
TCGCGATGTCCACGCCCGACCCGTCGGCCTTCACGCGTACCTTCACGTTGTAGTCCACCACGCGTTTGACTGGTACCAGGATTTTCATAAGAGATAGAGACTGATGTTTAGGATGGTTTGGAAACTCTGCGGGTGCGGTCAGTGCATGTAAAGGCCGCCGTTGACGTCGATGGTGCAGCCCTGCACGTGCCGCGCGTCATCGCTGGCCAAGAAGGCGATCACGTTGGCCACGTCGCGCGGCTGGCCGATGATGGTGCCTTCGGGGTAGCTGTGTTCAGCAATCAGCGGCGTGTCTATCACCCCGGGCGCCACGCCGTTGACGTTGATGCCAAAGGGCATACACGCCTTGGCGAGCGCGTACGTCATTGACACAACGCCACCCTTGGACGCCACGTAGTCCACGCCTGCTGCCACACCGCCAATGCGCGCCGCCACAGACGCGATGTTGACGATCTTGCCCTGGCGCTGCGGCTTCATGTATTTCAAGGCTTCACGCGCGCACAGGTAGGAGCCGCGCAGGTTGATGTCCATGGCGCGGTCCCAGCGCTGTGCGTCCACCTCTTCCACCGGCAGGTAGGTGCAGATGCCTGCGCCGTTGACGAGGATGTGTACCGCGCCGAACTGCGCCATGGCGAAGGCGAACAAGGCCTCGACCGTCTCCGGCTTGGCCACGTCCAGCGCAAAGGGCAGGCAGTTGCAGCCGGTGGCGTCGGCAATTTCCTGCGCGGCCTGCGTGGCATTGGCCAGGTTCAGGTCGGCCAGCACAATGCCCTTGGCGCCGCGCTCGGCGAACACCCGGGCCGTTTCCTTGCTGATGCCGCTGCCGGCGCCGGTGATCACGGCGTACTTGCCGTCAAAAGGGAGATGCATGACTTTCTCCTCATGAATCCGTTGAACGGAGAGACACACGCAGCAGCTTGACGTCCAGCAACAGATCGCCGGGTTTGGGCCGCTCGCTGCGTTTCATCGAACCCGTCACTAGCGCTTGGGCAACCAGCCCGGCATCTCGGTCGCGCGGATCAGCCGCGTCTCCTGCGCAGTGATGAGGTGCCCCGAAGCCTGCAAGTAAGCCGGGAAGTCCGGGTGCGTGTCGCGCGCACGGCAGCGGCGTTCGTAGTCGGCCAGGTCGTCGTAAGCCCACAGGTGCACGAACTGGTTCTGCGGCCCCACCAGGCTGGTGTAAAAGCCCACAGGGTGCTCCAGCGTCTGCATCAGCACCGGCATGGCCAGGCGGTTGAACACCTCCAGGAACTCCGGCATCTTGCGCAGGGCAATGGTGTAGATGCGGTGGTCTATCAGCGGCTTGCTCAACCAGGGCTGCACCAGGGCGTTCATGCCTTTGCTCCCGCCAGGTCGGCAATGTGGTTGGCCGTGACGAAGCCGAAGGTCATGTTCGGGCCGTGCGTGATGCCAGCGCCCGGGTAGTTGCCCCCCATGATGCTGGCGCGGTCGTTGCCCACCGCGTACAGGCCGGGAATCACCGAGCCGTCGCGCTTCTTCACCTCTCCCACCACGCTGGTCTGTACGCCATCGAAGGTGCCCAGGTCGCCCATGATCACCTTGACCGCGTAGAACGGCCCGGTCTGCACCGGCGCCACGCAGGGGTTGGGGCGGTTGTCGGGGTCGGCCAGGTAGCGATTGAAACTGGTGCGCCCGCGCCCGAAGGCCGGGTCCTCGCCCTTGACGGCATGCACGTTGTATTCACGCACGGTCTGCTCCAGGCCGGCCGCGTCAATGCCCGTTGCCCGCGCCAAGTCGGCCAGCGTCTTGCCTTCAAACAGGTAACCGTTTTTTATGAAACGGCCGATAGGCATGGGCGCAGGCTTCACGTAACCCAGCCCGTACTTCGACAGCGTCGTCTTGTCGCACACCAGCCACATCGCCGTTTCCTTCTGGCCACGGCAGGCCTCGATCATCGCGGCGCCCACGTCGTGGTACGAGTTGGATTCGTTGGTAAAGCGCTTGCCGTTGCGCAGCACGCCAATAACGCCAGGCTTGTACCGGTCCAACAGGTGCGGGAACACGCCCACCTCGCCGTCCGGGAACACCACACGCGACACCGGCATCCAGGCCGATGTGTCCTTGAAACGGATGTCCACCACACCCCCTGCGGCCTCGGCCATGGCCACGCCGTCGCCCGTGTTGCTCACAGGCGTGGGCGACAGGTGCTCGCCCCCGCTGCGCAGGTGCGGGTAGGCCTGCGCAATGCGCTTCACGTCGTGCGGAAAACCGCCACAGGCCAGCACCACACCATGCCGGGCAGTGATGCGGCGCTCGCCGCCTTCACCCGCCACCTGCACACCCACGGCCTTGTCTCCTTCCATCAGAATCTGCTTGGCCGGCGTGCTGGTGAGAAT
Source organism: Hydrogenophaga aquatica (assembly GCF_054780915.1). Lineage (NCBI taxonomy): Bacteria > Pseudomonadati > Pseudomonadota > Betaproteobacteria > Burkholderiales > Comamonadaceae > Hydrogenophaga > Hydrogenophaga aquatica. The sequence continues at coordinate 2,358 of NZ_BAAGVK010000019.1, forward strand.
GGGAATGCCCAGGTCCAGCGCCGACTTGGCCAGCCGCGCGGCCAGAGCGTTGCCGCTGGTCACGTTGATAGCGCGCCGGTACAGCACCAGTTCCTTGATGTGGTTGGCCAGACGCTTGGCCACGTACACGAAGGAGGTGAGCGACTTGGTCGCCCGGAAGAAGTGCTTGAGGTCGGCGTTGGACGAGTTGAACATCATCCCGATGAAGGTGATGGTGCGCAACGGCAGCTTCAGGCGCGGCATGTCCTTGCCCAGCCCGCGAATGTCGTAGGGCTCTGCCAGGATGGAACGGCCGATGTCCACGCCACCCGGCACGTCGGGGTGGTAGTCCGGGTACAGCGTGGGAATGAATTTCATCGCCGTCTCACGCTCGAAGAACTCGACCATCTTGGGGCCGTTCTCCACAAAGGCCTGCACGGCGGCCTCGTCAAAGTAGCTGCCCGTCTCCTGCAACATGTAGGTGCGCACGGCCTCCACTGTGTCGGCCGCGTTTTGCTTGCGACCATGGTGGTTCAGCGGAATCCACAGCACACCGCCCGACAACGCCGTTGTGCCACCAAACACCGGCTCCTTCTCCAGCACCACCACGTCCAGCCCGCGCTTTTTCGCGGTGATGGCGCACGACAGGCCCGCTGCGCCGGAGCCCACCACAATCAGGTCACATTCAAAGTTCTGGTTCATGCTCGTCTCCTTCGTTGTTCAGGCGGTGCGGTTGTAGCCAGGGCGCGGCACCATGTCCATGAGCATGTTGGCCATGCCGCCGTCCACCAGCAGCTCCGCGCCGTTCACGTAGCCCGAACGCGGGCTGGCCAGGAACAGGGCCACGTTGGCAATGTCCTGCGGCTCGCCAATGCGTCGGCTGGCCGTCACGGCGGCGCGTTTCGCTTCAAAACCCGGCTCTTCGTAGAACTTGGCCGACAAGGCGGTGCGGATCATCCCGGGGCAGATGGCATTGCTGCGCACGCCCTGCGGCCCCCACTCCACCGCCAACTGACGCGACAGCGCCAGCACGCCCGCCTTGCTCGCGCTGTAGGCACCGCTGCCGCTTTGCGGGAACAGGCCCGAAATGGACGCCACGTTGACGATGCTGCCCATGCCCGCCGCGCGCATCGGCTCGCCAAAGGCGTGGGCGCACAGCAGGTAGCCGGTCAGGTTGATGGACAACACCAGGTTCCAGTCGTCCAGGTTGACATCGCCCAGATTGCCGGGCCGCAGCAGGCCCGCGTTGTTGATGAGCGCATGGCAGGTGCCCAGTTCGGCCTGCACTTTTCGGGCGGCGGCCTGCACGCTGTCGGGCTGCGCAATGTCACACGCCACGGCCAGGGCTTGCGCGCCCATACCGCGCAGGGCAGCCGCGTGGCGCTCGGCTCCCTCGGCATCGCGGTCCAGCAGGGCCACGCGCGCGCCCGCTTCGGCCAAGCCGCTGGCCACGGCAGCGCCAATACCGCTGGCCGCGCCAGTCACCACACACACCTTGCCCGCCAGGCCCAACCAATCTTCCACGTTCGACACGTTCGTCTCCTGCACAAATATGAAGTGGATTGTTGGTTCCGCGCGCCGGGCTGTTTTTGACGAATTGCGCCAAGAGCAGGACAATTCGTGCACACTGGAGCCTGCATATGGCGTATCCCCGGGTCATCCCCAACTACGATCTGTACGGCGACCAGGCGTCCCCGGCATGGTCCAACTCGTTCAATTTCGAGTGGATTCCGCAGCGCTCTGCCCCCTACCAGTGGTTCATCCAGCCCCACCGGCACGACGCCTTCCTGCAACTGCTCTACCTCACGCGCGGCCAGGTGCAGGTGCAGATCGACGAGCTACACGTCGAAGCCCACGCTCCCTGCCTGCTGGTCATTCCAGCCGGCCACGTGCACGGCTTCCGCTTCTCGCAGGACATTGACGGGCCGGTGGTCACCGCCACCCAGAAGACGCTGGAGTCCCTGGCCGCTGCCACCATGCCCGAGCTGTTGCAGACCATACGCAAGCCCCGTGTGTTGCCCCTGCAAGACGACATGCGCTACGTCAACCGGCTCATGCCGCTGTTCCTGGCGCTGGAGCAGGAGTCGCGCAGCCACGCGCCGGGGCAACTGGCGGCGGGCATGTCCTTGCTGCTGGCCTTGATGATTCAGGTCTGCCGCATCAGCGGCCTGGAAGGTGACGGGCAGGCGCCCGCGAGCATGGGGCTCTCGTCGCGCAAGGCACGCCAGATCGAAAAATTCCGCGCCCTGGTGGACCGCGACTTCCGCAAACAGCACTCGGTGCAGGCCTACGCTCAAGAGGTGGGCGTGACCGCCGGACAGCTCTCACGCCTGTGCCGCGAGGTGCTGGGCATGTCGGGGCTGGACGTCATCAACGCGCGCATCCTGCACGAGGCGCAGCGCGAACTCGTCTACACCAGCCTGCCCGTCAAGCAGCTCGCCGCCGAACTGGGCTTTGACGACGACGCCTACTTCAGCCGCTTCTTCCGCAAGCACACCGGCGTCAGCCCAAAGGTGTTCCGCGCCAACGCGCTGCGCGAAATGCGCGCGGGCATGGCCACACCGGAATCCCCCGCCCCCAGCGCCCCGGAAGGCGGCCCCCTCTGAACCTGCGAGTCCAGCCCATGACCGAGCCCCTGCACCCCGGCCAGCTCCACACGCCCTGCGACGCGTCCACCCTGGGCTTCGCCACCACCGACGAGCTCCCCGACCTCGACGCCGCGCAAATCCATGGCCGTGCCGTGGAGGCCGTGCACCTGGGACTGGACATACGCCACCGCGGCTACAACCTCTTCGTGCTGGGCGAAAGCGGCAGCGGGCGCCACGCCATCGTGCACCAGCTGTTGGCGGCCGAACGGCAGACGGGTGATGCGCCCGCCGACTGGTGCTACCTCTACAACTTCGCCGACCCCACGCGCCCCGCGCTGCTGCGCCTGCCGTGCGGACGCGGCCCCGCCCTGCGTGACGACATGCAGCGCTTCGTGGAGGAGCTCACCCCCGCCATCAACGCCGTATTCCAGGGCAACGAGTACCGGGGCCGTGTCGAAGCCCTGCAGGAAGAGGAGAAACAGCGCGAAGTGAGCGCCCTGCAAGCCCTGGGCGACGATGCCGCCAAGCTCAACATCGCCCTGCTGCGCACGCCGGGCGGCTTTGCCTTCGTGCCGATGAAGGACGGCGACAACACGCTGAGCGCCGAAGAGGTGTCCCAGCTTCCCCAGGCGAAACAGGACGAGCTTGCACAGCACATCAAGGATCTGCGCGAGCACATGCACCAGCTCTTCAACGAGTTCCCGCACTGGCGGCGCGACCTGCAGGCGCGCCTCAAGAAGGTGGGCAGTGAAGCCCTGCGCGACACCGTCACGCGCATGGTCGACGACCTGCGCCCGCGCTACGCGGACCTGCAGGACGTGACCAGTTACCTTGACGCGGTGCTGCAGGACATCACCGAAAGCGGCGAAACACTGCACGAGACCTCGCACAGCGAAGGCGACACCGAGACCACCACCTACTCCGGCACCATCTCGGTCCAGCGCTACCTCGTCAACCTGCTGGTGGAAAACCCCGCCGACGGCCAGCGCCCCGTGGTCTACGAAGACCACCCCACGCTGCAGAACCTGGTGGGCCGCATCGAGCACTTCGTGCACATGGGCACGCTCATGAGCAACTTCACACTCATCCGCGCTGGCGCGTTGCACCGCGCCAATGGCGGCTTCCTGGTGCTTGACGCCATGAAGGTGCTCACCCAGCCATATGCGTGGGAAGGCCTCAAGCGTTGCCTGCACGCGGGCGTGGTGCGCATCGAATCGCTTTCCGACCTCATCGGTCTCAGCGGCACGGTGCAGCTGGAGCCGCAGCCCATGCCGTTGGACCTGAAGATCGTGCTCATCGGCGAGCGCATGGTGTATTACCTGCTCAGCCAGTACGACCCCGACTTCGCCGCACTCTTCAAGATCAACGCCGACATGGAGAGCGACATCCAACGCACCCCGGCCAACACGGCCGCCTACGCCCGGCTCATTGCCACGCTGGCCCGCCGTGAAGGCCTGCGCCCGCTGTCGGCCAGCGCCGTGGCGCGGCTGATCGAGCACGCCGCCCGCCTGGCCAGCGACTCACAGCGCCTGAGCACCCACACCCAGCCGCTGGACGACGTCATGCGCGAGGCCAACCACTTCGCCGCACAGGCGCAGGCTGCCAGCATCACACGCGAACATGTGCAGACCGCCCTGGACGCCCACCGGCACCGCCACCTGCGGCTGCAGGAGCGCTACCACGACGAGATCCTGCGCGGCCAGCTGCTGGTGGACACCGACGGTGAACACACCGGGCAGGTCAACGGTCTGGCCGTCGTGCCGCTGGGCGACGCCACCTTTGCCCACCCGGTGCGCATCACCGCCACCGCTCGCGTGGGCGACGGCGAGGTCATCGACATCGAACGCGAGGTCAAGCTCGGGGGCCCCATCCACTCCAAGGGCGTACTCATCCTCTCGGCCTTCGTGGCGGCGCGCTTCGGCACGGGCGCACCGCTGTCATTGCGGGCCAGCCTGGTGTTCGAACAGTCGTATGGCGGTGTGGAAGGTGACAGCGCCTCACTCGCCGAACTCACGGCGCTGCTGTCCGCGCTGGGCCAGATGCCGCTGAAGCAGGGCTTGGGCGTCACCGGCTCCGTCAACCAGTTCGGCGTGGTGCAGCCCGTGGGCGGCATCAACGAGAAGATAGAGGGCTTCTTCGACATCTGCGCGGCGCGCGGCCTCACGGGCACGCAGGGCGTGCTCATTCCGGCCAGCAACATCTGCCACCTGATGCTGCGGCAGGAGGTGGTGGACGCAGCCCGCCAGGGCCGCTTTCGCCTGTGGGCCGTGCACAGCGTGGACGAGGCGATGGAGCTGCTCACCGGCCTGCCCGCAGGCAGCGCCGACGCCCATGGGCAGTGGCCGACAGGATCGGTCAACGCGCGCGTGGCCGAGGGCCTGCGCCAGCTCGCCCGCGCCCGCCAGGCCTTTGCGCACCCCAAGGGCGCCGCCCGCAAAGGCCAGGAGCCGGGCTGAGCGTCAGGCTTCCGCCACGAAGCTGCCCGACTTGCCCCCGTGCTTCTCCAGCAGCTTCACGTCAGAAATCACCATGCCCCGGTCGGCGGCCTTGCACATGTCATAAATGGTGAGCAACGCCACCTGCACGGCGGTCAGCGCCTCCATTTCCACGCCGGTGGGGCCCACCGTCTCGGCGGTGGCGCGGCACAGCACGGCGCAGTCGGCCTCCTGCACCTCGAACTCCACCGCCACGCGCGTCAGCGCAATGGGGTGACACAGCGGGATCAGGTCGGCCGTGCGCTTGGCGCCCATGATGCCCGCCAGGCGCGCCACGCCCAGCACGTCGCCCTTCTTGGCCGTGCCCGCCGTGATCAGCGCCAGCGTGGCAGGCTGCATGGCAATGCGCCCTTGTGCCACCGCCACGCGGCGGGTGGCCGCCTTGGCGCCCACGTCCACCATGTGGGCCTGGCCCTGGGCGTCGAAATGGGTAAGGGGAGAGGCATTCATCGTTCGGCGTCCTGTTGGCTGTTCATGGAATCTTTACGGGAAGCGGGCATCATACGGGGATGCGAGCACCCTTTCTGTCACGTGGCCTGCCCTGGTTGCTGGCCGCCCCGCTGCTGATCACGCCCCTCACCCTGTCTCAGGCCCAGGTGCCGCCAGCCCCCCAGCGCAGCCTGCCCGCGCTGGGTGACGGCGGCGAAATGACGCTGAGCGAGGAACGCCGCCTGGGCGACCGCATTGCCCGGGCCATCTACCGCGACCCCGACTACCTTGATGATGCCGCCCTGACGGCCTACCTGCAGGCGATCTGGCAGCCCCTGCTGGCCAGCGCCCGCGCACGCGGCGACGTCCCGCCCGAGCTTGCCGAGCGTTTTGCCTGGGAAGTCATGCTCGCGCGTGACCGCACCGTCAACGCCTTCGCCCTGCCCGGCGGCTACCTGGGCGTGCACCTGGGCCTCATCGGCACCGTGGCCTCGGCCGACGAGCTGGCTTCGGTGCTTGCGCACGAGCTCAGCCACGTGTCGCAGCGCCACATCGCGCGGCTCATATCCAGGCAGAACCAGCAAGCCCCCTGGATGCTCGCCGCCATGATCCTGGGCGCCCTGGCTGCCAGCGCGGCCAAGAACGCCGACGTGGCCAACGCCGCCATCGTCGGCGGACAGGCGGTGGCACAGCAGTCCCAGCTCAATTTCTCGCGCGACATGGAGCGCGAAGCCGACCGTGTGGGCTTCGGCGTCATGACCGAAGCGGGCTTCTCCGGTCACGGCTTCGTCACCATGTTCGACAAGCTGCAGCAGGCCTCGCGCCTCAACGACGACGGCGCCTTTCCCTACCTGCGCAGCCACCCGCTGACCACCGAGCGCATTGCCGACATGCGGGCCCGGGTGCCTGACGGGCACGCTGGCGAGCAGGCCGTGCGTGCCCCGGTTTCGGCCAGCTACCACGCCATGATGTCGGCCCGCGCCCGCGTGCTGGCCGAAACGGCCGTGGACCGCCTGCAGGCGCTGGCTCGCACCGGCCAGTCCGCCGCCCGCAGCCCTCTGCGCGACGCAACGCGGCTGGGCCAACGCTACGCGGGCGCACTGGCCGCCGCCCAGTTGCGCGACAGCGCCACCGCGCTGGACACCCTTGCCAGCCTGCGCGCCACCCCGGTGGACGACGCAACGTCCCGCGCCGCCATCGACTGGCTCACCCTGGAAGTGCTGCTCGCGCTCAAGGTCAGTGAGGCCCCAGGCGGCCCGGCACTGACCGCCCTGCGCGACCAGGCCCTGTCCAGCGAGAACCGCGAAGGCCTGCTGCTTGGGGCGCGCGCAGCGCTGCAGGCCAGCCCTGCCACACAGCGGGCCGCCGTCGAACGCCTGCGCACATGGACCGTTGCCCACCCCCGCGATGCGCAGGCCTGGCAGATGCTTTCGGCCCTGCACAACACCCTGCAGCAACCGGTGCAGGCCGCCCGCGCCGAGGCCGAGGCCAAGCTGGCACACCTGGACGCCCCCGGCGCGCTGGAACGCCTGCGTGCCGCACAGCAGTGGGCCCGCAGCAGCCGCGATATCGATCACGTAGAGTTGTCCATCCTGGACGCCCGCGTCCGCCATGTCGACAACCTCGTGCGTGAGCAATTGCGCGACGAAAGGCCCAACGGCGGCTGAACCGAAACAGCCCTGGCCTCGCGCGCCGCGGGGTCTTGCCAGGTCCGCTATGATCGCGCCCCCGAGGCGCAAGAGCATGGCAGGCATCCACATCACCGACATCGAAGCAGCGATCAACTTCTGGCGTGAGCGCAAGCCCTCGCCAGACGGGATATCGCTCGCCCCGGAAATCCGCGCGCTGGCCGAGGTCTACGCCCTGCTCGTCTACAGCCGCGAGGAACACGCCGACGAGGACACCATGCCCCGCGCGGCCTACGATGCGTGGAAAGCGTGGTACGACACCACGCCCGACACCCCCTGCATCGCCATCTGCTCCACCAGCCAGGGTGACGAACTCTGCAAGGGCTGCGGCCGCACCTTCGAGGAAGTGCAGCTCTGGCCCGAGATGACGCCGGGTGAAAAGCGCGCGACGTGGCGGCGCATCACACTGGAAAGCAGCGCCTGGCGCTTCAACGCCTACGCCGAACGCGCGGTGGAGAACCGGGGCGAGGCCTGAGCGGCTCCCGCGTCAGCGGGGTACCGCGTAATGGGCCTGCGTCAGCAGATCCACCCCGCACGGGAAGTTGCCCGCCCACTGGATGAATTCCTGCACCGCTGCGCCGGCCAGCGGCGACCCATGCTGCGGCACGATCATGCGGATCGGCAGATCCCGCACCATACCCGCCCACAAAGCCAGCACCTTGGACGACACCATGTAACGCCGGTGAAACGGCTCCATCTTGGGCAGGTGCGGCGCCAGCGAGGTCACCGGGCGCATGGCCTCTTCGGGCGTGGTCACGGAAACGCCCAGATCACCAGAGAACAGGATGCGGCTGACCGGATCCCAGAACTGGAAATTGCCCTCGGAATGCATGAAGTGCGCAGGCAAGGCGACCAGCTCTGCGTCGCCCAGGGGAATGCGCATGCCCTGGTCCGGTATGCCAACGATGCGGCCCTGGGTCTTGCCAGGCTTGCAGAAGTGCGGCGCAAAACGCTCCCACAGCCTGGAAATGTAGAGCGAGGCCGACGTGGAGGTCATCCAGCGGTCCAGCGAACCGATGATGTCCGGGTCGGCGTGCGACGCCAGTATCTTGCTGAGCTTGTGCGGCGGGAAGAAGCGGCCCAGCGTCAACAGCAGCTCGTTGTAAGCCACGTTGCCGCCCGGGTCGATCACGGCCCCCGTGTCACCGTGGATGACCAGGAACTGGTTGCACTGCACCGCGTCCCCTGCCTCGTCCCCCAGGTGGGAGATCATCAGGCAGATGTGCCCGTTGCGGTTGTAGAGTTCCACTGCCATCGCCGGCTTCTGCTCAGACCCTTTGCGCCAGCTCCACGGCCTTGCCGATGTAGCTCGCGGGCGTCATGGCCAGCAGACGGTCCTTGTCGGCCTGGGGAATGTCCAGCGACACGATCAGCGCGTGCAGCGCCTCCTTGGTCACGCTCTTGCCGCGCGTCACTTCCTTGAGCTTCTCGTAGGCGCCCGGCACGCCGTAGCGGCGCATCACGGTCTGGATGGGCTCGGCCAGCACTTCCCAGGCGGCGTCCAGGTCGGCTGCCAGCGCTTCCTCGTTCAACTCCAGCTTGTTCAGGCCGGTCATCAGCGACTGGTGCGCCAGAACCGCGTAGCCCAGCGCCACGCCAATGTTGCGCAGCACGGTGGAGTCGGTCAGGTCACGCTGCCAGCGGCTGATGGGCAGCTTCTCGCTCAGGTGCTTCAACAGCGCGTTGGCCAGGCCCAGGTTGCCTTCGGCGTTCTCGAAGTCAATCGGGTTGACCTTGTGCGGCATGGTGGACGAGCCGATCTCGCCTGCCTTGAGCTTCTGCTTGAAGTAGCCCAGGCTGATGTAGCCCCAGATGTCGCGCGCGATGTCGATGAGGATGGTGTTGCTGCGTGCCACGGCGTCGAACAGCTCGGCCATGTAGTCGTGCGGCTCGATCTGGATGCTGTATGGCTGGAAGGTCAGGCCCAGGCCGATCTTCACGTCGGCGGCAGCGCCAGGCACCGCCTCGGGCGTTTCCACCACGGCACGGCTGAAGGCCTCCCAGTCGAACTCGGGCCAGGCGCTCAGGTGGGCGTTGTAGTTGCCCACGGCGCCGTTCATCTTGCCCATCAGCTTCACTTCGGCGATCTTGGCGCGCACGCCAGCCAGGCGCACGGCCACGTTGCCCAGTTCCTTGCCCACGGTCGTGGGGCTGGCGGTCTGGCCGTGGGTGCGGCTCAGCATGGGCACGGTGGCGTAGGTGTGGGCCAGCGCGCGCAGCTTGGCGATGATGGCGTCCAGCCCGGGCAGCAGCACCTGGTCGCGCCCGGCCTTGATCTGCAGCGCGTGGCTGGTGTTGTTGATGTCCTCGCTGGTGCAGGCGAAGTGCACGAACTCACCGGCCTTCTGCAGCTCGGGCCAGCCATCGAAGGCGCCCTTGACGCCCATGGCGGCGTTGCCACGGATCCAGTACTCCACGGCCTTCACGTCGTGGTTGGTGGTCTTCTCAATGGCCTTGATGGCCTCGGCGTCGGCCGGGCTGAAGTTGGCCACGATGGCACGCAAGTGAGCGCGCGCTTCCTTCGACAAGGGCGGGAATTCGGCAAAACCTGCATCGCTCAGGTGCTCGAACCAGGCCAGCTCGACCTGCACGCGGCGGTGCATGTAGCCGTACTCGCTCATGTAGGGGCGCAGCGCGGCAAGCTTGCCCACATAGCGGCCGTCCAGCGGCGACAGGGCGGTGACGGGGGAAAAATCGACGGAGGAGGAAGGGGAGGAAGCGGCTTGCATGATGGCCCGGATTGTAGAAGGCCCGGCCTGCGGGCGGTTAACCCCCGCCCGGCTTGCCGCCAAACGGCTGGCTAAAATCAAAAACCAATCGTCTACTCACGAACACCATGAAACTCATCGGCTCCGTCACCAGCCCCTACGTACGCAAGGTCCGCGTCGTCATGGCCGAAAAGAAACTGGAGTTCAAATTCGTCGAGGAAGACGTCTGGGCCGATGGCACGCACATCGGCGACGCCAACCCCCTGGGCAAGGTGCCCTGCCTGGTGATGGAAGGCGGCGAAGCCGTCTTCGACTCGCGTGTCATCGTGGAATACCTCGACACCCTCTCGCCCGTGGGTAAGCTCATCCCTTCCAGCGGGCGCGAGCGCGTGGAGGTCAAGACCTGGGAAGCCCTGGCAGACGGCCTGCTCGACGCAGCCATCCTGGCCCGCATGGAAGCCATCTGGCCCAAGCGCGCCGAACACGAACGTTCCCGGGCATGGATCGACCGCCAGATGGGCAAGGTCCACGCCAGCCTCAAGGCCATGAGCCAGGGCTTGGCCGACAAGCCTTTCTGCCACGGCATCCACCTCACGCTGGCCGACCTGGCCACCGGCTGCGCCCTGGGTTACCTGGACTTCCGCTTCCCCGACATCGACTGGCGTGGCGACCACCCCAACCTCGCCAAGCTGTACGAAAAGCTGTCGCAAAGGCAGAGCTTCACCGACACCCGCCCGGCCTGACGGCCGCTGCCTCCCGCGTGACCACGAAAAAGCCGGCAGAGGTGTTGAGCCTCTGCCGGCTGGCATAAGAAGGTACCGCGAAGCGCCCCGAGACAAGGGGAGGAGGGAGGGAGGAGGAGAAATTCGCCTCGGGATTGCAACCAGGCAAGCCCGGCAGACTTCGCGGTACAAGGAAACTTTCCACCCCAGGCCGTATGCGGCCCGGTTGCGTTTTAGGACGCAAGCCCGTTAACGAAAGTTCCCACAAAACCGCGAGCACAGTTGCAACAGTTGGTAACCCCCCGGCCAACCGGCAAAGCCCCCTTGCAATCCCATGATTTGTAAGGTGTTTTTCATGGTTCCCCTTTAGAATCAGGGGCTTTGCGCCCTTCGGCCGCTTTGCACGCTGTTACTGAGACCCCTCGCATGCTCTACCCTGAACTGTTCAAGCAACTCGAATCCGTCCGCTGGGACATGGACAAGGACATCCCCTGGGACAAGTTCGACGCCAGCCTGCTGAGCGACGAGCAGGCGCAGACCATCAAGATGAACGCCATCACCGAGTGGGCCGCCCTGCCTGCGACCGAGATGTTCCTGCGCGACAACCGCGACGACAGCGATTTCTCCGCCTTCATGTCGATCTGGTTCTTCGAGGAGCAGAAGCACTCGCTGGTGCTGATGGAATACCTGCGCCGCTTCCGGCCCGAGCTGGTGCCCACCGAGCAGGAGCTCCACGACATCCGCTTCGAATTCGACCCCGCCCCGGCGCTGGAAACCCTGATGCTGCACTTCTGCGGTGAAATCCGCCTGAACCACTGGTACCGCCGTGCCGCCGAATGGCACACCGAGCCAGTCATCAAGCAGATCTACACCACGCTGAGCCAGGACGAAGCCCGCCACGGCGGCGCCTACCTTCGCTACATGAAGCGCGCCATCGGCAAGTTTGGCGACGAGGCCAAGGCGGCCTTCGCCAAAGTGGGTGTGCTCATGGCGAGCGCCCGCCGCACCGCACAGGCGCTGCACCCCACCAACCTGCACGTCAGCAAGGCCCATTACCCGCGCGACACCATCCAGAGCCGCCTGCCCAACCCCGAGTGGCTGGAGCAGTGGCTGAGCCAGCAGATCCAGTTCGACAACACCTGGGAAACCAAGGTGGTCGAGCGCATCCTGCACAACATGAGCCTGCTGCTGGAGCAAAGCTTCAAGTCCGTGCAGGAACTCAACCGCTTCCGCAAGGAAATATCGGCAAAGCTGCCCGCCCAGGGCGTTTACCAGGGCGCCTGACCGGCCGGCGGGGCCCACGCCCCGCACACACTCACATCACGCGGTGCCCAGCACCTGGCGCCAGAGTTCCAGCACGGCGTCGATGTGCTGCTGGATCGGCGCCGGATCGACCTGCGTGCTGGCTTCGTCCAGCCGCGCGCGGTGCTGCAGCTGGCGGAGTTCGCGGTAGGCATTCGCGGCGGCATGCCCCACACCCTCGGGCAGCAGCCCTGCAAGCTCGGCCTGCTGCAGCAAGGCAATGTTGCCGATGTTGCCCAGCAGCTGCGGGTGCTGTGCCGAGCGCGACAGCACCAGGAACTGCACGGCGAACTCCACGTCGACCATGCCCCCGGGGCTGTGTTTGATGTCGAAAAGCCCCTCACGCACAGCATGGGCTGCGCGCACCCGCTCGCGCATGGCGCGTATCTCGGCAGCCAGCAGGGCCTCGTCGCGGGGCGCCGTGATGACGGCCTGCCGCACGCCGTCGAAACGCGCCGCCAGGTCGGGCGCGCCCAGCACGAAGCGCGCCCGCGTGATGGCCTGGTGCTCCCAGGTCCACGCCGTGTTGCTGCCGCGCTGCTGCTGGTAGTTGGCGTAGGCTTCAAAGGTGGTGACCAGCAGGCCGGAGTTACCATTCGGGCGCAAGGCGGTGTCGATCTCGAAAAGGTCGCCTTCGCTGGTCTTGACCGTCAGCCAGTTGATCATCTTGCGCACGAAAGCGGCGTACACCTCGGGCGCTCTCTCGTCGTCGTCCTCGTAGACAAAGACGATGTCCAGGTCGCTGCCGTAGCCCAATTCCTTGCCGCCCAGCTTGCCGTAGCCGATGATGGCGTGGCGTGGCTCCTCGCGGTGGCGGTTCTTCAGGCGCTGCCAGCACCAGCGGCCCGTCACGCGCAGCACGGCGTCTGCCAGGGCGCTCAGGTCATCGGCCACCTGTTCCACGGACAGCACGCCCTCGACATCGCGCGCCAGGGTGCGGAAGGTTTCGGCATGGTGCGCACGGCGCAGCAGGTCGAGCAGCCCCTCGTCGTCGTCCTCACCTGTCGCGGCCAGGGCCTTGCGGCGAGTTTCCAGTTCCGCCTCGAACACCGCCGGGTCGAAACGCTCCTCGTACAGCTGGCGCCCAGCCAGTTCGTCGATCACGCCCGGGTGCTTGAGCAGGTAGCGCGCTGGCCATTTGGCGGCGCCAAAGACGTGCAGCAGGCGCTCGTGCACCGACGGCCGCTCCAGCAGCAGGGCCAGGTAGCTTTCCCGGCGCAGCAGGGGTTCGATCCAGTCGGCCATGCGCAAGGCGGCCTGCTCGCTCACCCGGCCAGCCTCCAGCCACGCGCCGGTGCGCTGCACCAGGCGCGCCAGCCGCACGCGGGCGTCCTCGCGCAGGGCCAGCACACGCGGGTGCTCGCACCACTCGGCCACCTTGGCCGAGAAGTTCGCCGGCAACTGCGGCAGCACGGACTGCAGGTCTTCCACCGCGCTGCGCTGCTTGCCGCCGTTGCACCCTTTGCAGCCGCCGGGGGTGGCGCCCAGCAGGGTGTCGAATTCCTGTGCCACGACCTCGCGGTGGGCGTCCAGCGCGTGCAGGAAGGCGCAGGCGTTGTCAAACCCCATCGTGTGAGCGATCCAGGCCAGGTCGTCATCTCGGGTCGGCAATATGTGGGTCTGCTGGTCGTCCAGGTACTGGATGCGGTGCTCCACGCGCCGCAGGAAGTCGTAGGCCTCGGCAAGCACCTGCACCTTGGCCTCGGGCATCAGCCCGGCGCGCTGCAGGCGCGGCAGTGCCGCCAGCGTGGGGCGCGTGCGCAGTTCGGGGAACTGGCCGCCGCGCACCACCTGCAGCAGCTGCACGGTGAACTCAATCTCGCGTATGCCACCGCGCGAAAGCTTCACGTCGTGCGCCCGTTCAGGGTGCCCGGCCGCACGCTTGCTGGCGTGCTCGCGGATCTGCCGGTGCAGGCTGCGCAGCGACTCGAACACGTTGTAGTCCAGGTAGCGCCGGAACACGAAGGGCAGCACCACGGCGCGCAGTGCCAGGGCACTGCCCTGCGCCACCGCGCTGGCAGGGGCCACCACCCGGCTCTTGAGCCAGGCAAACCGCTCCCACTCGCGCCCCTGGACGAGGAAATACTCTTCCAGCGCCCCCAGCGACACTGCCGCGGGGCCGGAGTTGCCGTTCGGCCGCAAGGCCAGGTCCACGCGGAACACGTTGCCGTGTTCGGTGATGTCGCCAATCAGGCTGTAGATGCGCCGCACCGCCTTGCCAAAATACTCATGGTTGCTGATGCGGTTGCGCCCGGCGCTGTTGCCTGCGGTCTCACCATCGTTGTCGTAGACGTAGATGAGATCGATGTCGCTGGAGACATTGAGCTCGCGGGCGCCGAACTTGCCCATGCCGATGATCCACAGCTCGGCACGGCGCATGACCGGCCCCTGGGCGGCAGGCACGGACGCATCCTGGTACATGGGCGCGCCATGCAGGTCATCGAGTTCCAGCTGGGTTTGCGCAAGGGCCTCGTTCAAGGCCAGCTCCGCCAGATCGGTCACGGCACGTGTCACCGTGGCCAGGGGCGCACCCTGCTCGCAGTCCAGCACCACCAGGCGCTCCATCACCAGCTGGCGCAGCACGCGCAAGGCCGCCCCCAGGTCCAGACCCCGTTCACGCAACGCTGCCAACGCTGCCGTCATCACGGCATGATCGGGCGCCCCGGGCGGCAACAGATCCAGCTCGCCCGCATAGCGCCGCCGGATGCGCTGCACATAGCGGGAATGCTCCGCCAGGCCGAGAGGTTTGGAAACAAATTGTTGAATGTTCTGAGAACCCTCTGCGTCACTGGCCATCATAATTTCGCGTGCTTATGAATTCCGGCTTCACCCTCCCGTCGCGCCGCCTGAAACTGGCAGCGAGGCTGACACGCTGGCTGCTCTGGCTGGCAGCTGGCGCCTGGCTCGTTTTTGCCCTGAGCTGGGGGGTGTTGCATGCGGTGATTGTGCCGCGAATCGACAGTTGGCGGCCGGAACTGGAGAGCTTGGCCACTCGGTCACTGGGGGTGAAAGTCCGCATCGGCGAAATCCGGGCCGAATCCACAGGCTTCATCCCGGCTTTTGAGCTCAGGGACGTGCGGCTGTTCGACCAGCAGGAACGCGAAGCGCTGCACCTGCCCAGCATCCTGAGCGCGGTTTCGGCGCAGTCGCTCTGGCGCCTGGGCTTTGAGCAGCTGCTGATACAGGCCCCCGTGCTGGACGTGCGCCGGACAGCCGACGGCCGCATCCAGGTCGCGGGCATGGACGTGTCCAGAACCTCGCCCGAGCAGGATGGCAACGCGCTGGTGGACTGGTTCTTTTCCCAGACCGAATTCGCCATCCGCGGTGGGCGCCTGCGCTGGACCGACGAGATGCGGCCCGACGCGCCACCGCTGGAACTGCAGGGGTTGGACCTGGTCGTGCGCAACCCGGGCCGCCAGCACCTGCTGCGCCTGGACGCCACGCCCCCCGCCGAATGGGGGGAACGCTTCAGCCTGCGCGGGCAGTTCAGGCAACCGCTCTGGGTCACCGACGCCAGCCGGTGGCGCGAATGGAACGGCACGCTGTACGGCGATTTCACTGGAATCGACCTGCGCCACCTGCACGAGTACCTGGACATGAGCGGCTGGCTGGGCACGAAACTGCACGAGGGCAAGGGTGCCCTGCGCCTGTGGGCCGACGTCCAGCGGGGCGAAGTCCGGGGGATCACCAGTGACCTGGCCCTCACCGCCGTGAAGGTGCAGCTGGGCGACAAGACGCCCCTGGCGTTGCATGACCTGCAAGGCCGGCTGAGCGTGCGCCATGGCGGCCAGGAGTGGCAGTTCGCCAGCGAAAATCTGGCCTTCCGGACGCTCACAGGCGTGAACTGGCCGGGCGGGAACATCCGCTACGGCCACACCGTGGACAAGAATGGGCAGCTGCAGGCCATGCAGCTGCAGGCCGACCGGCTCGACCTGGACCTGACCCAGGCACTGGCCAGCCACCTGCCGTTTGACGAGTGGGTCCACCAGGGGCTTCACGACCTGCGCCCGCACGGGCTGGTGGAGACCCTGGACGTTCAGTGGCGCCCCGGCAAGTGGGAGGCCCGTGGCCGCGTGAACGGCCTGGCGCTGGCCGCCGCACCGGCGCCCCCCGCCCACACCGACGACAAGGGAACCACCCGGCATCCGCTCGGGCGGCCGGGCCTGCAGGGCGCCCGCCTGGACTTCGACGCCCACCAGGGCGGAGGCAAAGCCACCATCACGCTCAAGAACGGCTCACTCGATTTCCCAGGGATGTTCGAAGACCCGCGGCTGGTCTTCGACGAACTGGAGGCCGAAGCCACATGGACGCACAAGGGGGACGACATCGACGTCGAACTGCCCCGGCTGCGCTTTGCCAACGCCGACGCCCAGGGCGAAGCGCGCGGGCGCTGGCACACGAGCGACCCCAGGACCAGCCCATCGGGCAGCCGCTTCCCCGGCGTGCTGGAACTCACCGCCACCCTGAACCGGGCCAACGGCGCACGGGTTCACCGTTACCTGCCCCAGGAAATCCCGGAGTCCGTGCGGCGTTACGTCCGCGACGCCGTCAGGCAGGGGCAGGCCCGTGACGCACGCTTCGTCGTCAAGGGCGACCTCTGGGAGTTCCCCTTCGAGCGTCCCGGCAGCGGCAACTTCGACGTTCGCGCCCGGCTGGGCGGCGTGCAGTTTGCCTACGTTCCCGAGCACCTGCTGCCCGCGGGCGGCCTGCCCTGGCCGGCCCTGGATGATGTGGCCGCCGATCTGCACATCGACCGCGCATCGCTGCACATCGGCGGCGCATCCGGCAGGGTGAGCGCTTCGCCACAGCTGCGCGCCAGCCAGGCCGACGCGCGCATCGCCAACTTCATGGAACACTCACCCCGCCTGGTGGTGCAGGCCCAGGTGACGGGTCCGGCCACCGATGCCTTGGCGTTCGTCAACCGTTCGCCGCTGCTGGGCATGACCGGAGAGGCGCTGCGGCGCGCCACCATCACCGGCCCGGCTGACGTGCGCTTCGAACTCGATCTGCCACTGGACAAGGTGGACGACACGCAGGTCAAAGGCGTGGTGCGGTTCACACGCAACGACATCCGCGTGACGCCCGAGACGCCCTGGCTGGAAGGCGCCACGGGCCTGCTGCAGTTCAACGAAAAGGGCTTCCAGCTGAGCCAGGCGAGTGCGCGCGCACTCGGCGGCGATTTGCGCTTCAGCGGCGCCATGCAGGCCAGGCCTGCGGGCGATGGCACCGTCCGTTTCCAGGGCCAGGGCACGGCCAGCGCCGAGGGCCTGCGCAACCTGCGTGACGGCGGCTGGCTGGCGCAGCTGGGCCAGCACACGTCGGGCAGCACCAGCTACCAGATACGGCTGGGCTTCACGCCCGATGGCACCGACGTGCTGGTGGAATCCAGCCTGCTTGGTCTGGCGTCCCGCCTGCCCGAGCCGCTCGCCAAGGAAGCTTCGCAGGTTCTGCCCCTGCGTTTCGACATCAGCTCCCAGACTCGCGACAACCCGAACGCGCCTCAGCGCGACCGCCTTTCGCTGGAACTTGGCGGGGGCAACCGCCCGGTGCTCAGCGCGCGCTACGAACGCGAGCACATCAGCCAGGGGACGCGGGTGCTGCGCGGCGCCATTGCCCTGCGCAGTGAACGGCCCGACATGCCAGCCAACGGCGTGCAGGCGCAGCTGGCGCTCGGCGACCTGGACGTACAGGCCTGGGAACGCGCATTGGCAGGGAACGGGGCGGCCGCCCCGGACATGGGCGACACCCGCGCCTACTGGCCCACGTCCTTCGGCCTGGAGGCCACGCGCATCCATCAGGACGGCCGCCACTTCCACGACGTGGTGGCTGGCGGCTCACGCGAGGGGGATACCTGGCGCCTCAACGTGAACGCGCGGGAACTCAACGGTTACGTCGAGTTCCGGCCCACCGTGGCCAACACGCCCGGACGGGTCTACGCGCGGCTGGCCCGCCTGACGCTGCCGCCCGCCGCCACGTCGGGCGTGGAAAACCTGCTGCAAAGCCCGCCCCAGCATGTGCCTGCCCTGGACATCGTGGTCAACAACTTCGAACTCAACAACCGCTCCCTCGGCAAGCTCGAGATCGAGGCGGTCAACCGCACGGCCGCGCTGTCGGCCAGCGAAACCACGCGCGAATGGCGGCTCACCAAGCTCAACCTGAGCGTGCCTGAGGCGCGGCTCGAAGCTACCGGCAACTGGGCGGCCATGGGCGCGGCCAGCCAGGGCATGGGCGGCGCACGGCGCACGGCGCTGACCCTGCGCCTGGGCATCGAAGATTCGGGCGCCCTGCTGACGCGCTTTGGCATGCCGGGCGTCATCCGGGGCGGCAAGGGGCAGATCGAAGGCACGCTGGGCTGGGTGGGCTCTCCACTGGGCCTGCACTACCCCAGCCTGGGCGGGACGCTGGCCGTGGATGTGCAGCGCGGCCAGTTCCTCAAGGCCGACCCCGGCCTGGCCAAGCTGCTCGGCGTGCTCAGCCTGCAGGCCTTGCCGCGCCGGCTGACGCTGGACTTCCGGGACGTGTTCAGCGAGGGCTTCGCCTTCGACTTCGTGCGCGGCAACGTGCGCATTGAGCAGGGAGTCGCCAACACCAACAACCTGCAGATGAAGGGCGTCAACGCCGCCGTGCTGCTCGAAGGCTCCGCCGACCTCGCGCGCGAGACACAGGACATCACCGCGGTCGTGGTGCCGGAGCTGAATGCCGGAACGGCCGCCCTCGTGGCCTCGGCGATCAACCCGGCCGTGGGCCTGGGCACCTTCCTGGCGCAATTCCTGCTGGGCAAGCCTTTGCAGGCAGCGGCGACCCAGCACTTCCACATCACGGGTACCTGGAACGACCCGCAGATCGAAAAAGTCAATGCGCGTAACATCGCCCCTGAAGGCCCCACCCCGCAGAAAGAGAGAGGACAGCCATGAAAGTTGCCGCCATCCAGATGGTTTCGGGCGTCAGCCTTGACCAGAACCTTGCCCAGGCCCACCAGCTGCTAGAGCAGGCGCGCGTGGCTGGCGCCGAACTGGCCGTGTTGCCGGAATACTTTTGCTTCATGGGCCACAACGACCGCGACAAGTTGCTGCTGGCGGAGACCCCCGGCCTGGGAACCGTGCAGGACTTCCTGACCGACAGCGCGCGCGAGATGGGTATGTGGATCGTCGGCGGAACGCTCCCCATGGCCACCGACGACCCGGCGCACGCGGCCAACGCCTCGCTGGTGTACGACCCGAAAGGCAAGCCCGCCGCCCGCTACGACAAGATTCACCTGTTCCGCTACGACAACGGGCGCGAAAGCTATGACGAGGCCGCCGTGCTGGCCGCCGGTGAAACGCCCACCGTGTTCGATCTGACCGACCGTTCCGGCCAGGTCTGGCGGGTCGGCATGAGCGTCTGCTACGACCTGCGCTTTCCGGAGCTGTACCGCCAGCTGGGCGCGGACATCCTGCTGGTACCCGCCGCCTTCACTCACACCACCGGGCAGGCCCATTGGGAAGTGCTGCTGCGCGCCCGCGCCATCGAGAACCAGGCCTACGTCGTGGCCAGCGCCCAGGGCGGTACCCACGAAAACGGGCGCCAGACCTGGGGGCAGAGCATGATCATCGACCCCTGGGGCGCGGTGCTGGGCCAGCATGCCATCGGGCCTGGCGTGGTGATCTGCGACATCGACATGAACCGGCTGCAAGAGATGCGCCGGCAATTGCCCGCGCTGCAACACCGCCGTCTGTGAAGGCTGGCAAGGGAGCGCCATGAAGCGGCCGCGCTGGACACGGCCGGGCCACAGCACCCACCGCTGGGCGCTGTGGAGCCTGCTCTGTCTGCTGGTGGGCCTGCTGCTGGCCGCGCTGGTGTTCCTGGCCCGCGAGTACGAAGACAGCCAGAACCAGATCAGCCTGGAGCAGAGCGCCGTCCACATGACCGCCGACATCCGAGGCGGCCTGCTGCGAAGCGCGCAGAACCTGGTGGCCCTGCACAGCACCAGCGGCTCGCCCGTGCCCTGGGAAACCGGTGCAGCCGAACTGCTCGCTCTGCACCGCGAAATCGTCCATGTCGAGTGGCTGGACAACCAGTTCGGTACACGCGCCAGCCGGACCAGCCCCTTCCAGCCCGACCTGTTCGCCTTCCGCTCGCGGCAACATGCCCTGCCAGACATCCAGCAGGCGTGCGCCAACGCGCAGCGCGTCAGCGGTCCGGCCTACGCGCCCAGCTATTTCTGGCCCACGGCCCAGGGCATGGGCCTGGAGCTGATGGAGTTCTGCCTGCCCGTCAGCCTCAATGGCAAGCCCGACGGTTTTCTCATCGCCGCCTACAGCCTGGCGGGCATCCTGTCCGAGCTGATTCCTGGCGAGGCCCAGCGCGGCAGGCGCATTGCGCTGACCGACGCGGACGGCACGCGCCTGACCATACAGGGCCAGTTGGCCGATGCCAGTGAAGTGTTCCACGCCGTGGCGCTGATGGACTTGCCCGGCGCGGCCTACATGCTGCGGCTGGAGCGTGCCCGGGAGTACCGCGGCTGGTTTCCGCACGTGCTGACCGTTGCGGTGGGCGCGCTGGCGGTTGCGCTCATCGGCGTGCTCGCCCTGTTCGCGCGTGACCTGCGGCGCCGGCTGCGCGCAGAACGCGAACTGGCCGAGGCGCTGGCGTTTCGCAAGGCGATGGAAGACTCCCTGGTCACGGGACTGCGTGCCCGGGACATGGAAGGTCGCATCACCTACGTCAATCCCGCCTTCTGCCAGATGGTGGGGCTGAGCGCCGAACAACTCATGGGCACGGGCGTGCCCGCCCCCTACTGGCCCCCCGAGCAGGTGGAGGAATACCGACAGCGGCTGGCCGTGCGGCTGGCCGGCAAGCTGCTGCCCCGCGAGGGTTTCGAATCCGAGTTCATCCGCTCGGACGGCACACGTTTCCCCGTGCTGATCATCGAAGCCCCCCTGGTCAACGCCCAGAACGTGCAGACCGGCTGGATGAGCGCCATCCTCGACCTCAGCGAACAGCGGCGCAGCGAGGAACTCTCGCGCACCTCGCAAGAGCGCCTGCAGGCCACCGCCCGCCTGGCGATGGCCGGGGAAATGGCGTCTCTCATCAGCCATGAGCTCAACCAGCCGCTGGCAGCCATCTCCAGCTACGCTTCCGGTTCGCTCAACATCATCGAAGACCCGGTGCAACCGCTGCCATCCGACCTGCGGCAGGACATTGCCAACGCCATCCGCCGCATGGCGGAACAGGCCGACCGCGCAGGCCGGGTGATCCGCAGCGTGGCCGACCTGGTACGCCGCCGGGAAAGCCAGCGCGAAGCCGTTGAAGTCGTGACCCTGTTCGACGCGATCTCGCCATTGCTGATGCTCCAGGCGCGCAAGCTGGGCATCCAGGTCGACGTGGAAGTCGCGCCGGGCTGCCCGCAGGTCTGGTGCGACCGCACCATGATCGAACAGGTGCTGCTCAACCTCGCGCGCAACGGCATGCAGGCCATGCCCCTTGGCGATCCGCCCGCCTCCAGCAAGTTGCGCAGGCTGCGGCTGCGGGCAGGGCCTGCGGCCGCAAACGGGAACCCGTCGACGCGTGAATGGGTGTCCTTCTCGGTGACCGACCACGGCCACGGCCTGTCCCCCGAAGCCACCGAACGCATATTCACCCCTTTCTTCACCACCAAGGCCGAAGGCATGGGGCTGGGCCTGAACCTGTGCCGCACCATCGTGGAACAGCACGGCGGCGCCCTGCGCTTCGAACCCGCGTCACCCCGGGGCACGGTGTTCCACTTCACGCTGCCTGCGGCTTCTTTATGATGGGCTCGCCATGAACGGAGCAAAGGTCTACATCATCGACGACGACGCCAGCGTGCGCGACGCCCTGGGCTGGCTGCTGCGCACGCGCCGCCTGCTGAGCGAGCCCTACGCCAGTGCCGACGCCTTCTGGGATGCCCAGAAACAGGGAGCGGCAGCCCCCATCGGCCCGTGCTGCGCCTTGCTGGACCTGCGCATGCCCGGCATGAGCGGGCTGGAACTCTTCGAGCGCCTGCTGGCCATGCCCTGGTTTGACGCGATGCCGGTGATCTTCCTGTCAGGCCACGCCGATGTGGCGACCGCCGTGGACGCGGTCAAGCGCGGCGCTTTCGACTTCTGTGAAAAACCCTTTTCTGACAACGCCCTGGTTGACCGTGTCGAGCAGGCCCTCCAGCGCTCGGCAACGGTGCTGAATGCGCGGCGCCAGAAAGAAGAACTGCAGACGCGCGTTGCCGCCCTGACCGAACGGGAACGCGACGTCATGCGGCTGGTGGCCTCGGGGCTGCCCAACAAGCTGGTGGCGGACACGCTCAACATCAGTGTGCGCACCGTGGAAGTGCATCGCGCCCACGTCTTTGAGAAAATGAACGTCAAGTCGGCGGTGGAACTCGTCAACCTGCTGCGCGATCTGTGATGGGCCGCTTACTGCGGCGGTTTCCTCAGGGTTCGTCCCGAGCGGATTTTGCGGCGTCGTCCGCCGAGGTTTTGCCAGATTTCTCGCGCTCCACGTCGTCGGGCAATTCACCCTTCTTGCGCCCGGAGAACATGGTCCACCAGACAATGAACACCAGCAACAGCAACGCGCCCAGCGCTTCCAGATACAACAAGGTCATGACCAGACAGAAATTCTGGCTGCGCTCCGATTTGCGCAGCGTCTTCGTGACCCTGATTGTAGGAACGCTGGCCGCGTGCGGCACCGCGCCGTTGCCAGAGACCCCACAACCGCTGCCACCAACTCCAACAGCCATACCGCCCCGCCCCGCCACGGCGACTGGTGGCACCGAAGCGCCAACACCGCCGGGCCAGCCCTTCGTCACGGCGGCCACGTCGGGCGCCTGGCAATGGGCCGACGCCCAGCCGCTGCCGGCCCTCATACAGCGCGGCAAGAGCACCTGGGTACCGGTGCGCTGGAGTGAGCTGCCCGGCTGGGGCTTTGATGCCCTGCACCAGGCCTGGAACGCGTGGCTGCGCAGCTGCGAGCGTCCTCCCGCACCCCACCAGGGCCTGTGTAACGAGGTGCGCCAGCAGACGCTGGCCTCCCCGCAGGAGCAGCACGAATGGCTGATGCGCCGCCTTCAGCCCTACCGGGTGCAACCCAACGGCAGCGACACGCAAGGCCTGCTCACCGGTTACTACGAGCCGACGATGGCCGCCAGCCGCGTGCAGCAAGGCGCCTACCAGACGCCGCTGTACCGCCTGCCCGCCAGCCTGCGTGGCGGCAACGCCTGGTACAGCCGCCAGCAGATGGCCACCGACCCCGCCGCCCTGGCCACCCTGCGCGGGCAGGAAATCGCATGGCTGGCCGACCCCATTGACGCGCTGTTGCTGCAGATCCAGGGTTCCGGGCGGCTGATGCTGACCGAGCCCGACGGCAAACAGCGGCAGGTGCGCGTCGCCTACGCCGGACACAACGGCCACCCCTACCGCAGCGTGGGGCGCTGGCTGCTTGACCAGGGACTCATCCGCGAAGGCACCTGGGAAGCCATCCGCGCCTGGGCACAGCAGAACCCGCAGCGCCTCAACGAGATGCTGTGGAGCAACCCGCGCGTGGTCTTCTTCCGCGAAGAACCGCTGTCCGAATTCGATGCCCAGTTCGGCCCGCGTGGCGCGCAGGGCGTGGCACTCACCCCAGGCCGTTCCATCGCGGTGGACCGCGACAGCATTCCCTACGGCACCCCGGTGTGGCTGCAATCCGTGGGGCCGGTGGCCCAGCTGCGCAAGCTGGTGCTGGCCCAGGACACAGGCAGTGCCATTGTGGGCGCCGTGCGCGCCGACTACTTCACCGGCTGGGGCGACGAGGCCTACACGCTGGCAGCGGGCCTGAAGCAGCCCCTGCAACTGTGGGCGCTATGGCCTCGCGGCCAATGACCCCCACGCCCACGAAGGAGACTCCCATGCGCATCGGCGTGCTCACCGGCGGCGGCGACTGCCCCGGCCTCAACGCGGTCATCCGCTCCGTCACCAAGTCGCTGCTGCGCCAGTGCGGTGCGCACGTCATCGGCATCGAGGACGGGTTTGCCGGCCTCATGTGCGATCCACCCCGCACGCGCGAGCTGGACTGGAAAAGCGTCAGCGGCATCCTCATGCTGGGTGGCACCATCCTGGGCACCAGCAACCGCGCCAACCCGCTCGCCACCGAAGCCACCATCGAACAGACGCTGGCCAACGCCCGCGCGCTTGGTCTGGACGCGCTGGTCGTCATCGGCGGCGACGGCAGCATGGAGATCGCGCATGGCATCAGCCAGCGCGGCCTGCCCATCGTGGGGGTGCCCAAGACCATCGACAACGACATCGTGGGCTGCGAACGCAGCTTCGGCTTTGACACGGCCGTGGCCACCGTCACCGAGGCGCTGGAGCGCATCCAGACCACCGGCCAGAGCCATGGCCGCGTGATGATCGTGGAAACCATGGGCCGTTACGCGGGCTGGATCGCGCTGGAAGCCGGCCTGGCCGGTGCAGCCGACGTGATCCTGCTGCCCGAGATCGACTATGACGTGGAAGCAGTGGCCAAGGTCTGCCGCGAGCGCGAGACACGCCAGCGCTTCAGCGTCATCTGCATAGGCGAAGGCGCCAAGGCGCGCGGCGGCAGCATGACGGTGCAGCGGCGCATTGCCGACAGCCCCGACCCGATCCGCCTGGGCGGCGTGGCCCACGTGCTGCGCGAACAGCTGCAGCCCCTGCTGCACAGCGAGGTGCGCGCCACCGTGCTGGGCCACGTGCAGCGCGGCGGTGCGCCCACGCCCTTCGACCGTGTGCTGGCCACCCAGTTCGGCAACCAGGCCGCTCAGCTGGTGATGGCCGGACATTTCAACCGCATGGTGACGCTGCAAGGCGGGCAGCTGGGCAGCATCGCCCTGGCCGACGTGGCGCACCAGCACCGCAACGTCCCCCCCGGGCACCCGCTGCTGGAAACCGCCCGGCAGATAGGGGTATCCCTGGGCGAAACCTGACCAAGTCGCCAGGCCGACAAACTGACAGCCCACCCGAGGGAAAACACCGGAGAAAACCTGGCACATATATTGCAAAATCTGGGCTTCTTCATTTTATTTAGGTGTCAACAATGAAGCTCAAACTCCTTGCCATCGCAGCCGCACTCGCGCTGGGTGGCGTGGCTCAAGCCAAGACGTTCAAGTGGACCAGCGCCAGCGACATCGCCACCTGGGACATCCATTCCCAGAACAACGCGCTGCAAAACGGCATCCATGCCGCGGTCTACGAATCCCTGGTCTACTACAACAGCAAGACCTTCAAGGTCGAGCCGGTGCTGGCCACCGCCTGGAAGCAGATGACCCCCACGCAGATGCGCCTCACGCTGCGCCAGGGCGTCAAGTTCCACGACGGCACGCCCTTCACTGCAGACGACGCGGTGTTCTCGATCGAACGCGGCATGTCCAAGACCTCGAACTTTCAGGTCTACACCAACGGCATCGACCGCGTCGTGAAGGTCGATGCCAACACCATCGACATCTTCACCAAGGACCCCAACCCCGTTCTGCTCAACCAGCTCACCGAGCTGCGCATGATGAGCAAGGCCTGGGCCGAGAAGAACAACTCCGTCGCGCCCAAGGACATCAAGACCCAGGACGAAAACTTCGCCCACCGCAACGCCATGGGCACGGGCCCCTACAAGCTCAAGTCCTGGCAACCCGACCAGCGTCTGGTGCTGGAGAAGAACGCTGACTGGTGGGGCAAGGCCGACACCAACGTGACCGAAATCGTCTACACCCCGGTCAAGGCCGTGGCCACCCGCATGGCCGCCCTGCTTTCCGGCGAGGTCGACTTCGTGCTCGACCCCAGCCCGCAGGACCTGCCGCGCGTGCGCAGCAACCCCAACCTCAAGGTCATCGACGGCATCGAGAACCGCACCATCTTCTTGGGGCTGGACCAGCACCGCGACGAGCTGCCAGGCAGCAACATCAAGGGCAAGAACCCGCTCAAGGACGTGAAGGTGCGCAAGGCGCTCTACCAGGCCATCGACATCGACACCATCAACAAGGTCACCATGCGCGGCCTGGGCCAGCCCACCGGCGCGCTGGTGGCCCCGCAGGTCAACGGCTGGACCGAAGCCGTGCACAAGCGCCACCCCTACAACGTGGCCGCGGCCCAGAAGCTGCTGGCCGACGCGGGCTACAAGGATGGCTTCGAGGTGGACTTCGCCTGCCCGAACAACCGCTACATCAACGACGAGCAGATCTGCCAGGCCATCACTGCCATGTGGGCCAAGATCGGTGTGAAAGCCAAGCTGCGCACGCTGCCGCTGACGACCTACTTCCCCATGATCCAGCGCTACGAAGCCAGCATCTACATGCTCGGCTGGGGCGTGCCCACCTTCGACGCGTTCTACAGCATCCAGTCGCTGGTGCGCAGCGTGGGGGCGCAGGGTGACGGCAACTACAACGTCGGCCGCTACAGCAACCCGCAGATGGACGCACTGGTGGAGCGCACCCGCAAGGAAACCGACCTGAAGCTGCGCACCGAACTGCTGACCAAGGCGCTGCAGCTGCAGAACGACGACGTCGCGCACATCCCGCTGCACAACCAGGTCATCCCCTGGGCCATGAAGAAGAACATCGATGTGGTGCACCGCGCCGACAACCGCATCGACTGGCGCCTCGTCAAGGTCAACTGACCTGACTCAACACGCACCATCCACAGCGGGCGGAGCCTCACAAGGGCTCCGCCCCGGAGACCACACATGCTAGCTTTCATACTTCGCCGCCTCTTCCAGGCGGCTTTGGTCATGGTGACCGTGGCCTTCATCGCCTTCATGCTGTTTCAGTATGTGGGCGACCCGGTCACCTTCATGCTGGGGCAGGACGCCACCGCCGAGCAGGTGGCCGAACTGCGCGCCACCCTGGGGCTGGACCAACCCTTCTTCGTGCAGTTCTGGCACTTCCTCGTCAACGCCGCGCATGGCGACTTCGGCATCAGCCTGCGTCAGGGCACACCGGTGTCGCGGCTCATTGCCGAACGCTTCCCGGCCACGCTGGAACTGGCCCTGGTGGCTGCCGGCCTGGCCCTGCTGATCGGCATCCCCATGGGGGTGTATGCGGCCTTGCGGCGCGGCACCTTCATGAGCCAGGTGTTCATGACGCTGTCGCTGTTGGGCGTGTCGCTGCCCACCTTCCTCATCGGCATCCTGCTGATCCTGGTGTTCGCGGTGATCCTCGGCTGGTTCCCCAGCTTCGGCCGGGGCGAGGTGGTGCACATCGGCGGCTGGACCACCGGTCTGCTCACCGCGAAGGGCTGGCACCACCTGACCCTGCCCGCTGTGACACTGGCCATCTTCCAGCTCACGCTGATCATGCGACTGGTGCGCGCCGAGATGCTGGAGGTGCTTCGCACCGACTACATCAAGTTCGCGCGCGCCCGGGGGCTGAGCGACCGTGCCGTGCACTTCGGCCACGCGCTCAAGAACACGCTCGTGCCCGTGATGACCATCACCGGCCTGCAGCTCGGCGGCCTGATCGCATTCGCCATCATCACCGAGACGGTGTTCCAGTGGCCCGGCATGGGTCTGCTGTTCATCCAGGCCGTCACCTTCGCCGACATCCCGGTCATGGCGGCCTACCTCTGCCTGATCGCACTCATCTTCGTCGTCATCAACCTCATCGTCGACCTGCTGTACTTCGCCGTCGATCCGCGCCTGCGCGTGGACAAGGCGGGTGGGCATTGAAGGGACGGCCACACACATGAAAAACAAACTCCTGGGCTGGCTCGACAGCGACGTCGGGCACAGCTTCCGCACCTCGCCCACGGCGGTCACCGCCGCCGTGATCGCACTCATCTGCGTCATATGCGCGGCCTTCGCGCCGTGGATTGCGCCGCACAACCCCTTCGACCTGGCCACGCTGGAACTGAGCAACGCCCGGCTTCCGCCCGCCTGGCACCCTGAGGGCCGTGCCGACTTCCTGCTCGGCACCGACGACCAGGGCCGCGACATCCTCTCGGCCCTGATGTACGGCGCGCGCATCTCGCTGGCTGTGGGCCTGGCATCCGTGCTGCTGTCGGTATTGGCGGGCGTGAGCCTTGGCCTGCTGGCGGGCTTCCTGGGCGGCTGGGTGGACGCCGTGCTCATGCGCCTGTGCGACGTGATGCTGTCCTTCCCCGCCATTCTGGTGGCACTGCTGATCGCCGGTATCGGCCGGGCGCTCTTCCCCGAGGCGCACGAGACGCTGGCCTTCGGCGTGCTGATCCTGTCGATATCCCTGACCGGCTGGGTGCAGTACGCCCGCACGGTGCGCGGCTCCACGCTGGTGGAGCGGCAGAAGGAATACGTGCAGGCGGCACGCGTCATCGGCGTGGCGCCGCTGCGCATCATGCGCAAGCACGTGCTGCCCAACGTGCTGGGGCCGGTGCTGGTGCTGGCCACCATCCAGGTGGCCACGGCCATCATCACCGAAGCCACCCTGTCCTTCCTGGGCGTGGGCGCACCGCCCACGTCACCGTCCCTGGGCACGCT
Source organism: Hydrogenophaga aquatica (assembly GCF_054780915.1). Classification (NCBI taxonomy): domain Bacteria; kingdom Pseudomonadati; phylum Pseudomonadota; class Betaproteobacteria; order Burkholderiales; family Comamonadaceae; genus Hydrogenophaga; species Hydrogenophaga aquatica. The sequence goes on from NZ_BAAGVK010000019.1 coordinate 30,718, forward strand.
GATCCGCATCGGCAACGACTACCTCTTCTCCGGCGAATGGTGGATCACCATCTTCCCCGGCGTGGTGCTGGTCCTCATCGCCCTGAGCGTCAACCTGCTGGGCGACTGGCTGCGCGACGCCCTCAACCCCCGACTGCGCTGAGGAGCCGACCATGAGCCTGTTGCAAGTCAAGAACCTGGTGGTCGAATTCCCCGGCCGGCGCGGCACGCTGCGCGCCCTCGACGACATTTCCTTCGACATCGCGCCCGGTGAAATCCTGGGTGTGGTGGGTGAATCCGGCGCGGGCAAGTCCCTCACCGGCGCATCCATCATCGGCCTACTGGAGCCCCCTGGGCGCATCGCGGGCGGGCAGATCCTGCTCGAAGGCGAACGCATCGACAACCTGCCCCCCAACAAGATGCGCCACGTGCGGGGCCGCCGCATTGGCGCCATCTTCCAGGACCCGCTCACCTCGCTCAACCCGCTGTATTCGGTGGGCCGCCAGCTGATCGAGACCATCACCGCCCACCTGCCCGTGAGCCAGTCCGAGGCGCGCCAGCGCGCCATCCAGCTGCTCAAGGACACCGGCATTCCGGCGGCCGAAGAGCGCATCGACCACTATCCCCACCAGTTCTCGGGCGGCATGCGCCAGCGCGTGGTGATTGCCCTGGCCCTGGCGGCGGAACCCAAGCTGATCGTGGCCGACGAGCCGACGACGGCGCTGGACGTGTCAATCCAGGCGCAGATCATCACGCTGCTCAAGACCATCTGCCGCGAGCGCGGCGCGGCGGTGATGCTGATCACACACGACATGGGCGTGATCGCCGAGACCTGCGACCGCGTGGCCGTCATGTACGCCGGTCGTGTGGCCGAGATCGGCCCGGTGCACGAGGTGATCAACCAGCCCGCGCACCCCTACACGCGCGGCCTGATGAGCTGCATTCCCGACATGGAAAGCGAGCGCGAACAGCTGCACCAGATTGACGGTGCCATGCCCCGCCTGAACGCCATTCCGCGCGGCTGCGCCTTCAACCCGCGCTGCGAGCACGCCTTCCTGCGCTGCACCAGCGACCGCCCCGACCTGATGCCCGCTGGCGCCACCCGCGCCGCCTGCTGGCTGCACGACGTCAGCGCCACACGCGAAGCCGCCGGCACGGCCCAGGAGGTGGCGCAATGACCCAGACTAAAACCATGCCTTCTGCCTCCCCCGTGAACGCGCCTGCGGGCGCGCTCGTCCAGGCGCACGACCTGGCCCGCACGTTCGACGTGTCCGCCCCGTGGCTCAACCGCGTGCTGGAACGCAAGCCACGCCAGTTGCTGCACGCGGTGGACGGCGTGAGCTTCGAGATCCAGCGCGGCCAGACACTGGCACTGGTGGGCGAGTCCGGCTGCGGCAAGAGCACCGTGGCACGGCTGCTGGTGGGCCTGTACGGGCCCACACGCGGCGGCTTCAGCTTCGATGGCCAAGATGCCCACGCAGCCTACGCCACGCCCCAGGGCCGCATCCTACGGCGGCGCATCCAGATGATCTTCCAGGACCCCTACGCCAGCCTGAACCCGCGCTGGCGGGTGGCCGACATCGTGGCCGAACCGCTGGTGGAGCACGGCTTGCTGAGCGACCCGCATGCCATCAAGGAACGCGTGGGCGAGCTGCTGCAATCGGTGGGCCTGAGCCCGCTGGACATGGTGAAGTACCCGCACCAGTTCTCGGGCGGTCAGCGGCAGCGCATCTCCATTGCGCGGGCGCTGGCCACCAACCCCGAGTTCCTGGTATGCGACGAACCCACTTCGGCGCTGGACGTGAGTGTGCAGGCGCAGGTGCTCAACATCATGAAGGACCTGCAACGTCAGCAGGGGTTGACGTACCTGTTCATCAGCCACAACCTGGCGGTGGTGCGCCACGTGAGCGACCAGGTGGGCGTGATGTACCTGGGCCGCCTGGTGGAGCTGGCTGACAAGGCCACGCTGTTCGAGCAGCCCAGCCACCCCTACACGCGCATGCTGCTGGATGCGATTCCGAAGATGCACGACACCGGACGTGCGCGCACACCGGTGCAGGGCGAGGTGCCCAACCCCTTGAACCCGCCGAGCGGCTGTGCCTTCCACCCGCGTTGCCCGCACGCCAACGCGCGCTGCAAGCAGGAACGGCCCGTGCTGCAGAACATCCGGGGGGTGCGCGTGGCCTGCCACGCGGTGGAGGAGCGGCGGATCTGACCTTTGCGCTGCGGGGGGGCTTTCGGCTTCTGGGGAACCTCGCTTGCTGCGGCAGGCCTGGCCCTGCGTGGGCTCATACTGTGGCGGTCGGCGCCTCTGGCGCCGACTCCGCTGCGTCCGCCTGCCTGGGGCCGGTGCGGCGGAAACTCGGTCCGTTCGCTAACGCTCTCTCCCCTCGAACACCCGCCGCAAGTCAGTTACGAAGCGCGCTAACGCGCGCCCGGCCCCAGACAGGCGGCCACAGCCGCCACAGGAATCGCCCCCACAGGGCCAGGCCGGCCTCAGCCACCAAGAGCGTTGGAGCGCACCGGTTGTGTGCCAACAGTGCATCTGCCAAGACGTGTGTGCCCGGGGGCTGGCGCGCCTTACGAGGTGCCGAGAAGCGCAGAGGCCGTGGCCAGCGCGCCTGAGCGCGCTTCGTCCTCTAGCTTGCGGCGGCTGTTCGAACGGAGCGCTACAAGCGCGCAGAGAGTTCCGCCGCGTGGCCACGGCATCGAGCATCGCAGGGGAGCCGGTGCTTTGCACCGGCCGCCTCGTTGAAACGCCAGCGCCTGGGCGCACACGCCTTGGCCGCCCACAAACCAGCGCAATACCGAAACAAATCTCAGGGCTGCATGCGCGTCAGCCTGACACCCATCGGCCCCTGGATGGAGCCATCGTCCAGCAGGGTCATCACCACCCGGCCCTCGGGCGTGCCCACCTTGATCTTGTCGCCTTCCTTCTCGTAGGTCATCTCGATTTCGGTGCCCATCATCGTCATGACCACCTTGCCGTTCGACTGGAAGGTGTAACGCGTCAGGCCCACCGGGTCCTCATACGTGCCTTCCAGGCCCGAACTGCAGGCCACCAGCAACGCCGCCACGGCGGCGCCCAGCGTGCCAAGAACGGCACGTGCCAAACGGTTGTGCCGCTCAGTCATTGGCCACCACCTTGCCATCGACGATCTTGACCTGCTGACCGTTCTTCAGGCCAGGGTTCTCAACGTGCTGCACGGTCTGCACACGGCCGTTGTGCAGGCGCACCGTCACGTCGTAGCGCTTTTCCTTGACGACGTTCTTCTCGATTTCGCGGCCAGCATAAGCACCGCCCACCGCGCCCAGAATGCGCGCCGCCGTGCGGCCGTCACCCTTGCCGATCTGGTTGCCCAGCACCGCCCCGGCCACGCCACCAGCAACGGCACCCACGTAGCCCGGCTCGCCCTTGACTTCCACCACCTCGACGGACTGCACCACGCCACAGGTGTCGCAGCTCTGGCGCGCCGCCAGCGTGGGCTGCACCGCCTGCGCGGACAGCGCCTTGCTCACCTTCACGGACTTGCTGCCCAGCGTCAGCGTCGCGGTGGCTGCGCTGCTTTCCAGGATGCGGTCACGCGAGCGGATGGTGTAGGCACCGGTGTATTCGCCCGGGCGGGACTCGGCCAGGGCAATGCGCGCGTCCGTGCCCGCCAGGGTGAGTTGCGCCTGCGCGCCGGGGGTACCCTTGACGGTGAACGTGATCTCGTGCCCGCCGGACAGGTTGCCAGACTGGGTGCCAAAGTAGTCGATGACCGGCGTGGGCGTGGCGGCCGCCAACGCGGCCTGGTGGGCCGATGCCGTCAGCAGCGTCTGGCCCAGCACGGCCTGGACGTCCTTGTCGGCCACGCGCAGGGTGGCGCGCACCACGCTGTTGAACTTGACCTGATCGCGAATGCCCAGCGTGTAGGCGCCACTGTAATTGCCTGCGCTCGTCTCGCTGAGCGTGACCGCATGGGCGCTGCCGTCCAGCGTGACCGTGGCAGTGCCCGCTGGCGTGCCATTGATCTTGAAGACGAGTTCGGTGCCGGGCGCCAGCTCGGCCACCTGCTGCACGGTGAAGGTGCGGATCACCGGCGTGGTCTGGGCCAACGCGGCCCCCGCCCCTGCAAAAGCCACCAGACCCAGCATTAATGCCATGAATTTTTGACGGATGGACATGGTTTTTTCTCCTTCCTTGTGCCCAACGGGCGCCGCGCGGCAAACCGCATGAAGCGGCACCCTCCAGGAAAGGCACATTACCACCACGCGATGCGCACCGGGCAAGGAAAGGTGCCGTTTGGGCGCAGCTGTTACGGCTGTTACAACTGGCTACGCCCGGGGTGCAGGCGGTCCATGGTGTCCATGGCCAGGCACAGGTCTGCCCAGGTCTTTGCCTTTTCCCCGGGGCTGCGCAACAGGTAGGCCGGGTGGTAGGTGACGACGACCGGCAGGCGCTGGCCCGCCAGCGTCACTTGGTGCACCTGGCCGCGCAGCTTGCCCAGCGGCATCTGCCGCAAGGCTTCGGCGTCGAAGGCCCCTCCCTGGGCCAGCACGGTGTGCGCGGCGAAGCGGCCCATGGCAAGGATCACCTTGGGTTGCAGCAATTCCACCTGCCGCAACAGGTAGGGTGTGCACTGGGCGATCTCGACGGGGTCGGGATTGCGGTTCTGCGGCGGACGGCACTTGATGACGTTGGCGATGTAAACCTTCTGCTCGCGGGTCAGGCCCATCGCCGCCAGCATGCGGTCGAGCAACTGTCCAGCGCGCCCCACGAAGGGCAGGCCCTGGCGGTCCTCTTCCTCGCCCGGGGCTTCGCCCACGATGAGCCAGTCGGGTGAACGGTCACCCATGCCGGGCACGGCCTGCTGGCGGCGCCGCGACAAGTCACACTGGGTGCAGCTGCGGATTGCGTCTTCCAACGTGTCCCAGCCCATACCGGAAAGGTCCGCCCCTTGCGGCGCCTCGTGCACCACCACCGGCACGGCAACCGGACGCTGCGCAGGCGAGTTCGGCATTGGCGGACGCGCGGGAGCCGTCTGCGCCTGGGGCGCGGGGTCGGTAGCGGGTGCCGCGGCCAGCGGCGGACGGGTGTTGGCCGCCCGCATGTTCGGCGCGGCGCCGGCAGGCACCGCCTCAGGCACAACCGGAGCCTTGTGCTGCCACCAAAGGGCAATGCCCATTTCCGCCAGCATCGCGGACTGGCGTTCATCCAGGCTGGGCAGGCGGTCGTTCATGGCTGCGCCTCCTGCCCTGGCAGCGCCAGGTTCCAGCTCATCACCACGGCGTCCTCGCGCTGCTGGCCTGCGTCGGGGTAGTAGGCCCGGCGCAAGCCCACCTGCTGAAAGCCGATGGACTCGTACAGGGCGCGGGCAACCACATTGCTGGCACGCACCTCCAGCCAAAGCCAGTGCGCCCCCTGCAGGCGGGACCACCCGGCCAGCGCCTGCAGCATGAGCCGGGCCCAGCCTTGCCGCCGGTGTTGCGGCACGGTGGTGATGTTGAGCAGGTGCACCTCGTCCACGCCCTTCATGGCCACGAAGTAACCCAGCAGCCACCGGCCATCCGGCAAGGCGGGGGCGTGTGCCCAGGCAGGCGGGTCTTGGGTGGCGTCCGGCGTCATCACCAGCATCTGTGTGGCGTAGCCGGACTCCACCGAGTCACTGAAATGCCGCAGATTCCAAGGGTGGGCGTAGGCGGTTTTCTCCACCTCGGCAACCAGGGGCAGGTTCTCTGCACCCATGGGCACAAAGGCCAGCTCACGCCCGGCCCAGGCCGATGCCTCCGGCCGCAGGACGGCCTCTGCCTCGGCGTTCACGCCCGCGCTCCCTCGGCTGCCTGGGCAGCCAGCTTGGCCGCCTTGATGCGTTCGCGCTCCTCGGTGGTCTGGGCCACCTTGTCACGCACGTACAGCGGCTGCGCACCTGCTGCATCGACGGCCAGCCCCTGCGCCCACAGCGCCGGTGCCAGGCGCAGCATGGCTGCCGCCTTCGGCAGCGCAGCCACCTGGGGCGCGGTCTGCCACACGGGGGGCAGGCGCCCGCCATAGACCGCTGCGCCATTGCCAGCCAGCAAGGCACGCGATCCGTCGGCACACAAGGCCAACGCCTCGGGCAGGGCCTCAGGGCTGCACAACCAGGGCTCACCCACCAGGGCCAGGCCGCGATCCGGCTGGAACGCCACCTCGGCCACGTACATCTCGTCCATGCGCGCGTCCAAAGCGGCCACGATGCGCGCGGGCACGGCCAACCCCTGCGCCAGACACTGCCAACGCGCTTCCTCGGCCACCGCCAGCAAGGTGTTCACCGGCAGAACGGGGATGCCCCCCGGGCGGCCCGCCACGGCCAGCCCCTGCACCACGGCGCAGGCCGTGCGCAGACCGGTGAAAGACCCCGGCCCGCAACCAAAGGCAATGGCATCCAGCCCGGCGAGCGTCCAGCCTGCGTCGGCCAGCAGCCGCTGCACCGCAGGCACCAGCGCGGCCGAGGCGTGTGCGCCGCCGGGGCCCTCGTGCACAGCCACGGGCGCGCCGTCGCCAGCTGCGCCCAGCGCAATGCTGAGGTGCTCGGTGCTGGTGTCGATGGCCAGTACCTTTTGCAGGTGCGGAATGGCCAGGATGGGGTTGGACTGCATCCCCCGATTATCGGGGTGCCGGGATAATCGTTCCCATGCCCGCGCCATTTCGTTTGCCTCTGTTTTGCCTGCCCCCCTTGCGTAACGCGCTGCGGCTTGCCGCCGCCCTGTGGCGCGGCTTGCCCATCGCCTTGGCGTCACTGAGCTGGACACCATCACCCGCCCTTGCCCAGCCACCAGTGCACGGGAACGGACTCTTGCCGCCCGAAGTGCTGTCCGCCCTGCAACGTGCCAAGGTGCCGCCAGACGCGCTGGCAGCAGTGGTGGTTGATGCAACACCCGCAGGCGCGGTACGGCTGAGCCACCGTGCTGGCGAACCGGTAAACCCGGCGTCGACGCTGAAACTGGTCACCACGTTTGCCGCGCTGGACACCCTGGGGCCCGGGCATGTCTGGCTCACCCGGGTGCTGGCAGACGGCCCGGTGCGCGACGGCGTGCTGCAAGGCAACCTGTACGTGCAGGGCGGCGGCGACCCCAAACTGGTCACCGAGAAGCTGTGGCTGCTGCTGCGCCGCGTGCAGGGCCAGGGCGTGCGCCGCGTGGCGGGCGACGTGGTGCTGGACCGCAGCGCCTACAGCGTGCCCGTCACCGACCCCGGAGCCTTCGACGGCGAACCGCTGCGGCCCTACAACGCCACGCCCGACGCCCTGCTCGTCAACTTCAAGGCGCAGGTTTTCGGCTTCACCCCCGACCCGGCCGCAGGCGTGGCCCGCGTGACGCTGGAGCCACCGCTGGCCGGGGTGCAATGGCCCGCCACGGTGCCACTGGACAACAGCCCCTGCGGCGACTGGCGCACCAGCCTGCGAGGCAACTTCAACGACCCGCAGCGCCCGCGCTTCCTGGGCAGCTTTCCGGCAGCCTGCGGCGAGCGCGCCTGGCCACTGGCCCACCCGGAACCGCAGCGCTTTGCCGAGCGGGCCGTCGCGGGCATGTGGCAATCGCTGGGCGGGCAGATCGACGGCAACGTGCGCGAAGGCAACACACCGGCGCAGGCCACGCTGCTGACGGCGCTGGAATCCCCCCCGCTGGCCGAGGTGGTGCGCGACGTGAACAAGTTCAGCAACAACGTGATGGCGCAGCACGTGCTGCTGGCCCTGGGCCAGGCAGCTCTGCCCGCCATGCCTGCCACATTCGATACCTCACGCGAAGCGCTGGCCCAGTGGTGGTGGCGGCGCCTTGGCCCCGAATACCCCCTGCCGGTGATTGACAACGGTGCCGGCCTGAGCCGGGACGCACGCATCTCGGCCCAGGCGCTGGCCCGGCTGCTGCAGTTGGCCTACGCCTCACCCATGATGCCGGAGCTGATGGCATCGCTGCCCGTGAGCGGGATGGACGGCACGCTGCGCCGCAGCGTCATGGGAACCGGCCTGGCCCACCTGAAGACCGGCAGCCTGCGCGACGTGCAGGCCCTGGCGGGTTACGTGCACCTGCCCGATGGCCAACGCCGTGTGCTGGTGGCCATCGTCAACCACGCCAACGCGCGGGCTGCACGCCCGGCGCTTGAGGCGCTGGTGCAGTGGGCCGGTCAGCCCTGAGCGGCAGCCAGGCGACTCACACCCAGCGCTGCATCACCTGCCGCAGGCTGGGCGCCAGGTCCTCGCGGGCCATGGCCAGATCCACGGTCGCTTCCAGAAAACCTTCCTTGCTGCCGCAGTCGTAGCGCTTGCCCGCGTAACGGAAGGCATGCACCTTCTGCGTGGCCATCAAGCCGGCAATGCCGTCGGTGAGCTGGATCTCACCGCCCACGCCGCGCGGCTGGCTGCGGATCTGGTCGAACACCTCGGGGGTGAGCACGTAGCGCCCGGCGACGCCCCAGTTGGACGGGGCCACCTCGGGCGCGGGCTTCTCGACGAACTGGCGCACGTCCATCAGGTCGTCGCTCAGGAAGTCACCCGCCACGATGCCGTAGCGCTTGGTGTGCTCGGGCGGCACTTCCTGCACCGCCACGATGGAGCTGCCAAGTTCGGCGAAACGCGCCGTCATCTGCGCCATCACGGGCGGCTCGCCCACCATCAGGTCGTCGGCCAGCAGCACGGCAAAGGGTTCGCCCGCCACCAGCGGCTCGGCGCACAGCACTGCGTGGCCCAGGCCCAGGGCACGTGCCTGGCGCACGGCAATGCACACCATGTCGTCGGGTTTGACGGAACGCACCAGGTCCAGCAGTGCCTGCTTGCCTGCGTCCTCCAGCTCGCGCTCCAGTTCGTAGGCCATGTCGAAGTGGTCGTCGATGGCGCGCTTGTGCCTGCCGGTCACGAAGATCATCTCGCGGATGCCTGCGGCATAGGCCTCCTCCACCGCGTACTGGATGAGCGGCTTGTCAACGACAGGCAGCATCTCCTTGGGCATGGCCTTGGTGGCGGGCAGGAAACGCGTGCCCATGCCGGCCACGGGGAAAACGGCTTTGCGGACGGGGGAATGACTCATGCGAAAGGAAGGGGATTCAGGGTTCGATTTCGATGCGGTTGGGGCCATCGCCCGGCGTGGCTTCCAGCGCACGCTGCGCGGCCACCACCATCTCGGGGGCCAGATCGTACAGCGGCGCGCCGGGCTGGGGGGTGCGGCCATGCACGCCCACGCTCACCGTCAGCGCGTGTTTCTCACCGGCCGCATCCAGCGGCTGGGCACACACCACCTGCCGCAAGTCCTCGACCAATACCAGGGCGCTGGCCACGTCGGCGTCGGGCAGCACCACCAGAAAGCGGCCACGGTCCCAGTGCCCCAGCAGGTCATGGCTGCGCACGCGCGCGGCCAGGCGTTGCGCCAGCGCACGCTCCAGGGCGCCCGTACGCGCGGGACCGAGCCGCGCGGACAGTCCGGCAAACCCATCGATCTCGATGACCAGCACGGTGACGGGGTGGCGCAGCCGGTCTGCCAGCGACAGGGCGCGGCCGAGCGCCTCCAGCGTGGCCTGCTGGTTGAGCAGGCCGGTGTGCGGGTCGCGCAACGCGACACCGGCCATCGCCTGCTCGCAACGCTGGCGCCCGCCCCGCACGCCCAGCCATGCCCCCACGGCCATGGCAACAAGGGCCACGGGCAGCAGGGCAAGAAGCGGTAGGGTCATGGCAAAACTGGTGGGGGCAGAGGAACACGACCCCCAATGGTACAGGCCCGCGCCTGCCACCTTCCCACCCGCCGCCTGGGGTCAACGGCCCGAGGTCACGCCGGGCAGCCAGGTTGACAAGGCGGGCACAGCCGCAATCAGCACCAGCGCCGCTGCCACGGCCAGCAGGAACGGGATGGTGGCCTTGAACAGGGGCCCCATGCGGATGTCGGCCTGCACCATGGCGATGTACAGGCCCGGCCCCACGGGCGGCGTCACCAGGCCCACCACCGTTGCCACCGTGCACACCACGCCGAAGTGGATCGGTTCGATGCCAAGCTGGGTCACCACCGGCATCAGCAGCGGCACCACCACGATGAGCACACTGATGCTCTCCAGGAACATGCCCAGCAGGACCATCAGCAAGATCACCAGCAGCAGGAACACGAAAGGCGAATCCGTCAAACCGGACATGTGAGCGACAACCATGTCGGGCACCCCCTGGAAGGCCAGCACCCAGCTCAGCACCGAGGCAGCAGCGATTAGCCCGGTAATCGTCGCGGTGTTGAGCGCCACGCCCAGCAGGATGGGCGCCAGGTCCTTGAGGCGAAGCTCGCGGTAGACGAAGCCCAGCACCAGCGCAATGATGGCGGCCACGGCCCCCGACTCGGTAGGCGTCATCACGCCCAGCATGATGCCCGCGATCACCACCAGCGGTATCACGGCGGGCACCAGCCCTTCGAACAGTACCTTGAGCGAGCCCTGGCGGGCGTCTGCCCGGCCAGCCGGCAGGCCAGGCCCCAGGACGCCATACAGGAAGATGACGAGCGCCAGAGCAGCGACGATCAGCAAGCCCGGCACGATCCCCGCGATGAACAGCGGGGCGATGGGCTGCACCGCCACCACGCCGTAGATGATCATCAGCATGGACGGCGGAATGATCGGGCCGAGCAGCCCGGCCGAGACCGTGACCGCACCCGAGAACTCGCGCCTGTAGCCCATGCGCTCCATCGCGGGGATCATCACCTTGCTCATCACGCCGATCTGTGCCACGGCCGAGCCCAGGATGGACGCCGCCATGGCGTTGGTGAACAGGTTGGCATAGGCCAGCCCGCCCCTGAGGCCGCCGACCAGCACCTCGGCCACCGCGATGAGGCGCTGCGTCAGGCCCGCCTTGTTCATGATTTCGCCGACCAGCAGGAACAGCGGGATGGCCAGCAGACTGTTGATTTCCAGCGCCCCGTAGAACTGGATGGGGATGGATTCGAACAGCACGGCCAGGTCGTTGGTGGCCATGAAGGCGATGGCCCCGGCCAGGATGGCGCCGAGGATGGGCATGCCAGCGAACAGCAGCCCGAAGAAGACGATGAGCGTGATCATGCCGCCACCCCCTCGCCGGAACGGGTGAGTTCACGCAGATGGCGCAGCAGCGCAGCCAGCTGGTGATACGCCATGCAGACCATGGCCAGCGGCAGGGCGCTGTAGTTGTACCAGCGCGGCAGCTGCGTGGTGGCCCCCAGCTCCATGCGCGATTCGGGCAGGTTCACCCAGTCCCAGCCCAGCTTGGCCATGAACAGCACCAGCGCCAGGAACAGCAGGCCGAGCAATGCCAGGAGCGCGTGGCGCGCACGGTGCCCAAGGGCCCGCTGCAGGAAGTCGATGCTCACCAGCTGGCCGTTCTGCACCAGCAGTGACAGGCCGAAAAGCGTTGCAAACACCAGCAGCTGGACCGAGATTTCCTCGGCCCAGAACAGCGGTGCGCCAAAGAAGTAGCGCAGCACCACCTGCAGCATCATGATGCCGGCGATGCCTGCGGTCAGGACCATCACCAGCGCCTTTTCAATACGGCCAAGCCAGCCGTCGAACGTCTGAATCAAGGAGTACACGCCATGTCTCCGCAAAATGCACAAAAGCAGACAGGGCCCCAGGGGGCGCTGTCCGCGAAGATCGGGAGCGGGCTGTCTGCCCGCCATGGACTTACAGGTCCTTGGCCTGCTTGTAGAAATCAGCGATCAGTGGGTTCTTGGCGGTGTACTGCTCGCGCACCTTGCCACCCACGGTCTGGAAGGACTTGATGTCGGCATCCACCACCTTGGCGCCGTCCGCCTTGGCCTTCGCGAGGTTGCTCACGTCGGCATCGATGGCGGTCTTGTAGCCCCACTTCTCGGCATCGGCCACCACCTTGGCGATCATGTCGCGCTCGGCCTGGCTGCGGCTGTCCCACCACCGTTTGGACACCACGATCGCGGCCGGGAAGGCCATGTGGTTGGTGAGCGTCAGGTTGGGCGCCTGCTGGTGGAACTTCAGGCCGACAAGGGCGTCCAGATCCACGTCCACCGCGTCCAGCAGCTTGGTCGTCAGCGAAGGCGCCACTTCAGACAGCGGCAGAGCCGTGGGCGCGGCACCGTTGGCGTTCCACCAATCGTTGTAGATGGGGCTGGGGAAGGAGCGCACCTTCTTGTTCGCCAGGTCCTTGGCCGACCTGACAGGCTGCAGCGCCAGCACGTGGCGCATGCCCGCGAAGGCGTAGCCCAGACCCACCATGCCATGCGGCTCCAGGCGCTTGAGCATCTCCTTGGCCGCAGGCGTGGCAGCGGCGCGCGAGGCGTGCTCCACGTCCTTGAAGACGTAGGGCAGGGACCAGGCCAGGAAGGACTCTTCGCGGTTGGACAAACCGCCCACCGTCAGCACGCCGAAGTGCATGGCGCCGGAGCGCAGCAGCTGGATCATCTGGGCCTCGTTGCCGAGCTTCTGCAGCGGGCTCACTTCCACCTTCATCTTGCTGCCCGAAGCCTTGTCCAGGTCCGCGGCGATCTTTTCCGACACCTGGTGCCACACGTGGGTGGGGGGCGTGATGTGGCCGAGTTTCAGGGTCTGTGCCTGTGCCGTGAAGGCGGCGGCGGTCAGTGCCGCGCCAGCGGCCAGCGCACGCAGGGCGTTCTTCAATGTCATGCTTGCTCCAATGGTTGAAAAGGGCGCGGCGCCATCACGGCACCGGCCCTGGAAAAAAATCTTTGAATCAGGCTGCGTCTGGCTGCGCAGCCGGGGCGGCGCGCTGGAACGCGTCCAGCTCGCCGCAGGCGGCGTCCACCGCGCGGATCAGGGGGTATGGCGCCAGGTCCACCTTGAAGCGGCGCGCGCTTTCCACCTGGGGCACCAGGTAGCAGTCGGCCAGGGTGGGTGTGTCGCCAAAGCTGAAGCGGCCGCGTTTGACATCCGCCGCCAGCAGCGCCTCGTAGGCATCAAAACCTGCAGTGATCCAGGTGCCGCACCAGGCGTTGATGGCGTCCTCGTTGGCACCGAACGTCTTGCGCAGGTATTCCAGGATGCGGCGGTTGTTGACGGGGTGGATGTCACACCCCACCAGGGCCGCGAGGGCGCGCACGCGGGCGCGGCCGTCCGCGTCGGCGGGCAGCAGCGCGGGCGTGGGGTACTGCTCCTCCAGCCACTCGATGATGGCTGGCGACTGGATCAGCACTTGCGTACCCGTGTCCAGCGCGGGCACCAGCTGCTGCGGGTTCAGCGCCTTGAAGGCGTCCTTCAGGTGCTCCTCCTTGCCCAGGTGCACGGCCAGGTACTCGTAGGGCACACCCTTGAGGTTGAGCGCGATGCGCAGCCGGTGCGACGTGCCGCTGCGCCAGAAGTTGTACAGCTTCATGGACACGTTCACTCGGCCGGGCCGACGTTCAGCACGATCTCGGCAATGCCTTCCACGCGGCCGGTGATCTTGTCACCCGCCACCACAGCGCCCACGCCTTCGGGCGTGCCGGTGTAGATCAGGTCGCCAGGCTGCAGGTGGTAGTAGGTGGAGAGGTCGGCAATGATCTCGCGGATGTTCCAGATCAGCTTGTCCACATCAGACGACTGCTTGGTCTGGCCGTTGACTTCCAGCGCAATGGCGCCCTTGTCCACCACCACACCCGCCATGGGCACGATCTCGGAGCACACCGAGCCCTGCTCGATGTCCTTGCCGGTGTCCCAGGGGCGGCCCTTGTCACGTGCCACCAGTTGCAGGTCACGGCGGGTCATGTCCAGGCCAGCGGCGTAGCCATAGACCAGTTCATGGGCGTTGGCCTCGCTCACGCGGAAACCCGGCTTGCCGATGGCCAGCACCAGTTCCATCTCGTAGTGGTAGTTGCTGGTGCGCGGCGGGTAGGGCACGGTGGCACCGCTTTCCACCAGCGTCTGGGGCGACTTGGTGAAGTAGAAGGCCTGCTCCACGCTCTTGTCCACGGGACGGCCCATTTCCACCGCGTGGGCATGGTAGTTGCGGCCCACGCAGAAGATTCGGTTGATGGGGAAACGCTCGGTCTTGCCGCGTACGGGCAGGGACTGGACGGGAGGCGGATTCCAGAGGTAGTTGCTCACTTGCTTTCCTGTTGTGTGGTGCTTCGCGGCGGCTCAGCCGCGGTTTTCAAAAACGCCGAGCTTTCGGTGCAGGGGTGACTCGTCGGCCATGAAGATGAAGGACGGCTGGTCGGCCGAGAGGTTCTTCAGCGTCACCTCGGTGTAGCCGGGGGCGCAGCAGGTGTCGGCCTCGCTCAGGGCGAAGGTGGACTCGGCGATGCGTGCCTCGCTGCGGCCTTCGATCTGGTGGAACACCACGGCGGGCGAACGCACGGGCAGGCGCAGGGTCTGACCGGGTTTGAGCATCAGGGCGTAGAAGCCCAGGATGTTCTCGGCGTCGTCACCCGTTTCGGGGTTGACGTAGGTGACCTGCACGCATTCCTGCTCAGGCTGGTCGGCCGCCAGCGACAGCAGCGCGGCGCGGGTGTCGGCCCAGGGGTAGCGCAGCATGGGGTAACGCTTGTCGCTGCGCTGGAACACGGTGGTGGGCACCACGCCCGCGCGGGTCCAGGCGCGGTCACCCCGGCCGGGGTTGACCTGCTGGCGTTCGCCGTTGATGTGGTAGCTGGCCTCCATGTAGTACACCAGCGGCAGGTCCAGCACGTCCAGCCATACCACGGGCTCGTTGCCGTCGTGGCCGTGCTCGTGCCACAGGCCGGTGGGCGTGAGGATGAGGTCACCCCGGCTCATGGGGCACTTCTCGCCGTCCACGGTGGTGTAGGCGCCCTCGCCCTCGACGATCATGCGCACGGCGTTGGGAGTGTGACGGTGGCTGGGTGCCCACTCGCCGGGCAGCAGCAGCTGCATGCCCAGGTACATGGCGGCGCTGGCCTGCATCTTCTCCAGGCCATGGCCAGGGTTGGCCAACACCAGCACGCGGCGCTCGGCCTTTTCGATGGGGGTCAGCTCGCCCGCCTTGAGCAACAGGGGCTTCAGGGTCTGGTACGACCAGTAGGTAGGCTTCGTCTGGCGGGTGGGCACCTTGGGCGGCAGCACCGCGCGCAAGCTGGGCCACAACGGCACCAGGTTGAGCTTCTTGAGTTCGTCGCGGTAGTCCTGCGGCAGGTCTTCCAGGCGGCCAAGTTCTTGACTCATCGTTTGTCTCCGTTGTGGTCAGTAGGGGGTAGCCAAGCAGTTGCTCACGTTCCAGCCGTAGAGCCATTCCATTGCGTCGTAGAAGCGCTCTGCCGAACGCCCGCGCCACAGGTCGTTGCGCACCAGGCGCTCCACGCCCTTGGCGTGGTAGATGCGGCCCATCTCGCGGCTGGACAGCACGATGCGCGCCGTGCGTGCCACGCGGGAACGCTGGTACAGGTCCAGCGCCTTGGTCCAGTCGTTGTTGTGCACGCGCAGGGCCTCACCCAGGGTCACGGCGTCTTCGATCGCCATGCAGGCACCCTGGGCCATGTACTGCGTGGTGGGGTGCGCAGCGTCGCCCAGCAGGGTGGCGCGGCCATAGGTCCACTGGCCAATCGGTTCGCGGTCGGCGGTAGCCCAACGCTTCCAGCTCTTGGGCAGGTCGATCAACTGGCGGGCTTTGGGGCAGATGCCCTGGAAGTAGCTCTGCACCTCTTCCTTGCTGCCCTCGCGCACGCCCCACTCTTCCTTGTCGCGGCTGTGGAAGGTCACCACCACGTTGTACTGCTCGCCGCCGCGCAGCGGGTAATGCACCAAGTGGCAGTTGGGGCCCACCCAGATGCTGGCGGCGTTCCACTGCAGGTCCACCGGGAAGTCCTTCTTGTCCACCACGGCGCGGTACACCACGTGACCGGTCACACGGGCCGGGTCGCCCACGTACTGCTGGCGAACCACGGACTTCACGCCGTCCGCACCGATCAGGGCCTGGCCCTTGTAGGCGTTGCCGTGCTGGTCATAGATGGTGACGGAATCGGCGTCCTGCTCCACGCGCTCGATGCGCGTGCTGGTCTGGAACTCCACCTGGCCGGTCTCCTGCGCGCCTTCCAGCAGCGACAGGTGCACGTCCACGCGGTGGATCACGGCATAGGGGTTGCCGAAGCGCTTGCGGAAGTTTTCGTCTGTCGGGATCTTGCCAACCTGGTATTCGTCGATGGCGTCGTGCATCACCATGTAGTCGGTGTACACGGCGCGCCCACGGGCTTTTTCGCCCACGCCCAGGGCGTCGAACGCATGGAAGGCATTGGGGCCGAGCTGGATGCCCGCGCCGATCTCACCGATCTCGGGCGCCTGCTCGAACACCTTGACCTTGAAGCCCCGACGCACCAGCGCCAGCGCCGCGGCCAGACCGCCGATACCACCGCCGGCCACGAGCACCGGCAAATCTTGGGATTGTTGCGTCATGCTTGGTCTCCTGAAATGTGAAAGCACTCAATTCATCAGCACACTAACAATTAGTATAGTGATGATTTGAACGTCTTGCAAGCGGTGGAATCCCCTAGACTCTAAGACCATGGCATCCAATCGACAAATCGAGTTCACCGGCCTTGGCCAGCTGCCCGGCCACGCCATACGGCGGCTGCACCAGATCTCGGTGGGCATCTTTCACCAAGAGGTGCAGGACCTCAACCTGACACCGGTGCAATACGGCGCCCTGCAAACCGTGCACAACCAGCCCGGCATAGACCAGCGCACGCTTGCCAGCCGGATCGCGCTGGACACATCCACCACGGCTGGCGTGGTGGACCGGCTGGAGGCGCGCGGCCTGCTGCAGCGCAGCCTCTCGCCGGAAGACAAGCGCGTGCGCCTGCTCACCATCACGCCCGAAGGAGCCGAACTGCTGCGCCAGGCCCTGCCCGGCGTGCTGCGGGCCCAGGAGCAGATCCTCGCGCCCCTGTCGCCGCAACAGCGGCAGACCTTCGTTGAACTGTTGAACCTGCTGGTCGAAGAGAACAACGAACTCAGCCGCGCGCCGAGCGAAACCAGCAAGTGAGCAGCGCTATACCTGCTCGGCTTGCACGAGCCGGGCGGTCAACTCGGCAGGCGCCGTAGGCCGTCCGAACAGGTAGCCCTGCGCGTATTCGCACCCATGCCGCAGCAGCCAATCGCGCTGCTCGGCCGTCTCCACCCCTTCTGCCACCACCGACAGGCCCAGGCTGCGGGCCATGGCCAGTATCGCGCCCACCAGGGCCTGGTCGTCGGGGTCGTCCACCACGCCGGACACGAAGCTCTGGTCCACCTTCAGCGATTTCAGGAACAGGTGCTTGAGGTAGCTGAGCGAGGAATAACCGGTGCCGAAGTCGTCGATCATCAGCTCGATGCCCAGCTGCCGCACCCCGTCGAGCCATGTCTTCACCGAGGCAGACGTGCTGAGCAGCACGGACTCGGTGATCTCGAACACGATGGCCGAACTTGGCACGCCATGCCGCGCCAGCGTCTGCCGGACCAGGTCCACGGGCAGCCCCCGGGGCACCTGCCTGCCGGACACGTTGACCGCCACTGCGATCTCCAGCCCCGCGCGACGCCACTCGGCGACCTGGCGGCAGCACTCGCCCAGCGCCCAGGCGCCCATCTCCACGATCAGGCCGGTTTCTTCGGCCAGGGGGATGAACGCCGATGGCGGCACCATGCCCTTGACGGGGTGTTTCCAGCGCATCAGCGCTTCCACGTGCACCGTGCGGCCGCTGGCCAGCTCCACGATGGGCTGGTAGTGGACAAACAGCTCGCCGCTGCCCAGCGCGCGGCGCAGGTCGGCCTCCAGCGCCCGGCGCTGCAGCACATGCTCGGTCATCGACGCCTTGTAGAACTGGAACGTGTTGCGCCCGGACTCCTTGGCCTTGTACATCGCCAGGTCGGCATGGCGCAGCAGTTCGCTGGCACTGTCACCGTCACCGGGGAACACCGTGATGCCGATACTCGCACCTATCCAGGCCTCCTGGCCATTCAGGTCGAAACGTTCCCCCAGCACAGAAACGACCTTCTCGGCAATGCGGGCCGCGTCAGCGGTGTCGTGCAGGTGAGGAAGCATCAGGGCAAATTCGTCGCCGCCCAGGCGCCCGACGGTGTCGCTCTCACGCACACAGCCGATCAGCCTGCGGGCCACCTGCTGCAGCAGCACGTCGCCCACCTCGTGGCCAGCGGAGTCGTTGATGTTCTTGAAGTGGTCGAGGTCGACGAACAGCAGCCCTACCTGAACCCCCTCGCGGCGGGCCAGTTTCAGCTCCTGGCTCAGGCGTTCGGCCAGCAGGTTGCGGTTGGGCAAGCCCGTGAGCATGTCGTAGTTCGCGCGGTAGCGGATCTCTTCCTCGCTCTTGCGCCGCCGGGTGATGTCCCGGAACACGGCCACCGCACCTGTGACCACGTCGTCACGCATCATGGGCGTAACCAGATATTCGACCGGAAAGACGCTGCCGTCCTTGCGCGTGAAGCTCTCTGTGTCGCTCATCGAGCAACATGCCTCGGCCAGGGTCTTGCGCACCGGGCAGTCGAGCAGGTCACCCGCATCGCTGCCGGGCAAGCGGCAGCGGATCAGGGCATGGGGTTCCTGGCCGATGAACTCGTCCCTCTCATACCCCAGGGTCTGCAGGGCCATGGGGTTGACGAAGACCACCCTGCCCGTTTTGTCCACACCGAAGATGCCCTCACCAACCGCTTCAAGGATCGACTGGTTGCGCTGATCCAGCATTTCGCGTGCGTTCGCGTCTGCGTGGATGGCCTTGGCAAGGCGGCGCGCACGCCGCAGGTACAGCCACAGCAGCACCCCCATCACCACGAAAGCGGCCGTCACCAACGGCACCAGGCGCTCCACCACCTGCCGGCCAGGGGCGGGTGGCATCCAGCCCACCACGCCATGCGGCGTCCCGTCCGCCAGGGTCAAAGGTTCGTAAGTGCCCTCGCCAGCAGGCTGAGGCAGCAGCGCGAAGACCTCGTTGCCCATGATGCCCGCCGATGCGGGGAGCACTCCGGCGTCCAGGGAGCGGGCAAACACCAGAACCGCCCGGGGGTCTGGAACCTGCTGGGCATTGGATTCGGGCAGGTACGTCGACACCGCCGCCAGGTGGATGGTCCCATCGTGTTCCACCAGGCCCGTGGCCACGGCGTCTTCGGGTGACGCGCTGGGCTTGAGCGCCCGGGCCTGCTCCATCAGGGCACGCAGCGACGGCGTGAGCACTTCGGGAGAGAGGTCTGCGGTTGAGCCGTCGGACGTGGCTTCCAGCCTGGGGCGGTCGCTGCCGTCCACCGCCAGGCTGAACGACAGGGAAAAACCCTTCACGGCGTAATCACCGGCATTGCCTTCCCACCAAGCGGGATCGTAGGCGGTGGACAGCCGGTCGATGGCCTCGTCCCAATGGGTGTAGTCCCGCACGTGGGACGCCAGCTGCCGCGCCTGCAAGGCCATCAGGCCACGAAACTGCTCCCTGGAAGCGTCGGCCGCCGCCTGGTCCTGCGCACGCCCCATGTATTGCAGCAAGGCGATGACGACCACCAGGCCGATGGCAATGACCACAGCGAACACGCCCACCAGCGTACCGAGCAACTGCAGCGCCTGAGGGCGTTGCTCGACCGCCCGTGTCATCCCGGTGTTGTCCAACTGTTGCCTTTATTTGTCGTTGCGTTCGCGCAAACGGTCCCTGCCGCCCGCTGCGCAGACGCCTGTGTTGATTTCCTGACCAATGGTACAGGATACCCCCGTGCGAACCCCCGGCGGCAGCCAGACTGGCGCACAAGTGAGAAAATCCCCCTCATGAACGCCCTAAACACCGTTGAACTGATGAACACCCTGGGCCAGCAGGCCAAGGCCGCCTCGGCGCTGATGGCCAAGGCCGGTGCCGCCACCAAGGTGGCCGCACTGCGCGGGCTGGCCGCCCTGCTGCGCGCCAACGTGGCCCAGCTGCAGACCGAAAACGCCAAGGACCTGGAACGCGCCCGCGCCAACGGCCTGGCCGAACCCATGGTGGACCGCCTCAAGCTCACGCCCAAGGTCATCGAGACCTGCGCCGAAGGCTGCGAGCAGCTCGCAGCCATGCCCGACATCATTGGCGAGATCATGGGCATGAAGCAGCAGCCCAGCGGTATCCGCGTGGGCCAGATGCGCGTGCCCATCGGCGTGTTCGGCATGATCTACGAGAGCCGCCCCAACGTCACCATCGAGGCCGCTTCCCTGTCCATCAAGAGCGGCAACGCCTGCATCCTGCGCGGCGGCTCCGAGGCCATCGACAGCAACCGCGCCCTGGCCGCCCTGGTGCAGCAGGCCCTGGTGGCCGCGGGCTTGCCCGCCGACGCGGTGCAGCTCGTGCCCACCACCGACCGCGAGGCCGTGGGCCAGCTCATCGCCATGCCGCAGTACGTGGACGTGATCATCCCGCGCGGCGGCAAGGGCCTGATCGAGCGCATCAGCCGCGAGGCCAAGGTGCCCGTCATCAAACACCTGGACGGCAACTGCCACACCTATGTGGATGCGCCTTGCGACATCGCCATGGCGGTGAAGGTGGCTGACAACGCCAAGACGCAGAAGTACAGCCCCTGCAACGCCACCGAAAGCCTGCTGGTGGCGCGCGCGGTGGCCGTCGATTTCCTGCCGCGCATCGGCGCCGTCTACGCCGCCAAGGGCGTGGAAATGCGCTGCTGCCCCGAGGCCAAGGCCATCCTCGCCGGTGTGGCGGGCGTTCAATTGAAGGATGCGGTTGAACAGGACTGGTACGAGGAATACCTGGCGCCCGTTATCAGCGTGAAGGTGGTCGACGGGCTGGACGAAGCCATTGCCCACATCAACAAGTACTCCAGCCACCACACCGAGGCCATCCTCACCACCGACCACATGCACGCGCAGCGCTTCCTGCGCGAGGTGGATTCCAGCAGCGTGATGGTCAACGCCAGCACGCGCTTCGCGGATGGCTTCGAGTACGGGCTGGGTGCCGAAATCGGCATCTCCACCGACAAGTTCCACGCTCGGGGCCCGGTGGGGGTGGAGGGCCTGACCTCGCTGAAATACGTGGTGCTGGGCGAAGGCGAAGTGCGCGGCTGAACAAGCCCGCCCCGGCAAGGAAATACCCGCAGGGGGACAATCGGCGCATGACGAAAGCGCTGAATTCCATCCCCCTGTCAATGCTGGATCTTGTCGCGGTGCGCGAAGGCGGCACTGTGGCCGACGCCCTGCAGATCGCCCTGCGCACCGCCCGGCACGTGGAAGGCCTGGGCTTCACACGCTACTGGCTGGCCGAACACCACAACATGGCGGGCATCGCCAGCTCCGCCACGGCGGTGCTGGTGGGCCACATCGCGGGCGGCACGCAGCGCATTCGCGTGGGTTCGGGCGGCATCATGCTGCCCAACCACGCACCGCTGGTGGTGGCCGAAGCCTTTGGCACGCTGGCCGAGCTGTACCCCGGCCGCATCGACCTGGGCCTGGGCCGTGCCCCGGGCACGGACGGCCTGACCATGCGCGCCCTGCGCCGCGACCGCGTGGAAACCGAAGAAGACTTCCCGCGCGACGTGGCCGAACTGCAACGCCTGCTGGACGATCCCAAGCCGGGCCAGCGCCTCATCGCCATGCCTGGCGCGGGCACCAATGTGCCCATCTGGTTGCTGGGTTCCAGCCTGTTCTCGGCGCAGCTGGCCGCTGAACGCGGCCTGCCCTATGCCTTTGCCTCGCACTTCGCACCGCGCCTGCTGCTGCAGGCGCTGGAGCTGTACCGCAGCCTGTTCCGCCCCAGCGCGACGCTGGCCAAGCCCTACGCCATCATCGGCGTGCCGCTGATTGCCGCGCCTACCGACGAAGAAGCCGAATTCCTGGCCAGCAGCACCTACCAGCGGGTGCTGGGCATCCTTACCGGCGACCGGCGTCGCCTGCAACCGCCGGTGGCGGACTTCTGGGCCAACGTGGGCGGGCAGGCCCGTGCGGGCATTGGCGACTTTCTGGCCGCTGCCGTCATTGGCGGGCCCGACACGGTGCGTGCCGGGCTGCAGCGCCTGGCTGACCTGACCGAGGCCGACGAGTTCATGCTCGTCAGCGACGTGTACGACCCTGCGCTGCGCCTGCGCTCGCTGGACATTGCCGCTGCGGCGATGCGGGGATAATTCCGCCATGGCAAACAGACAACGCGTGGTGGTGGGCTTGAGCGGCGGCGTGGATTCCGCCGTGAGCGCCTGGCTGCTGAAACAACAGGGTTACGACGTCATCGGCATCTTCATGAAGAACTGGGAAGATGACGACGACAGCGAGTACTGCTCCAGCCGCCAGGACTGGCTGGACGCGGCCAGCGTGGCCGACGTGATCGGCATCGACATCGAGCACGTGAACTTTGCCGCCGAGTACAAGGACCGCGTGTTCGCCGAGTTCCTGCGCGAATACCAGGCGGGCCGCACGCCCAACCCCGACATCCTCTGCAACGCCGAGATCAAGTTCAAAGCCTTCCTGGACCACGCCTTCGCGCTGGGTGCCGAGAAGATCGCCACCGGGCATTACGCGCGTGTGCGCCTCAACCAGGGCACGGGCAAGCACGAGTTGCTCAAGGGCCTGGACCCGCTGAAGGACCAGAGCTACTTCCTGCACCGGCTCAACCAGGCGCAGCTGTCCAAGACCATCTTCCCCGTGGGTGAGCTGCCCAAGACCGAGGTGCGCCGCATTGCCGCCGAAATCGGGCTGCCCAACGCGAAGAAGAAGGACTCCACCGGCATCTGCTTCATCGGCGAGCGGCCGTTCCGCGATTTCCTCAACCGCTATATCCAGAAGGAACCCGGCCCCATCCGCGACGACCGGGGCCGCGAGATTGGCCAGCACGTGGGCCTGAGCTTCTACACCCTGGGCCAGCGCCAGGGCCTGGGCATAGGCGGCGTGAAGGAAAAAGGCGCAGCCAAGGGCGGCGGCGAACACGCGCCATGGTTCGTGGCCCGCAAAGATATCGCCACCAACACCCTGTGGGTGGTTCAGGGGCACGACCACCCCTGGCTGCTGTCACCGCGCCTGACGGCAGAAGATGCAAGCTGGGTGGCCGGTGAACCGCCGGCCCTGAACGCCTGCGGCGCCAAGACGCGCTATCGCCAGGCCGACGCCGCGTGCAGCGTGGCCCAAGCGAGCGCCACCGGTTTCACGCTCGACTTTGCCGAGCCGCAATGGGCCGTGACGCCCGGCCAGAGCGCCGTGCTTTATGACGGTGAGGTGTGTCTGGGTGGCGGCGTCATCCACAGCGCCACAGCCACCGAGATGCCGCTGCCTGCCATTCCGGCGCCGCAGCGCGCGCGCCACCGGCCCGCGCCAAAGAAAACCAGCGCCGCGCGCTGATTCAGGCCGCCAGGCTCACGCGGTCCCGCCCGCCCTGTTTCGACTGGTACAGCGCCGCATCCGCGCGGCCCAGCCAGTCATTGGCGCTTTCCTGCCCGCGCCACAGCGCCGCGCCCGCCGACACGGTGATGCTCAGCACCACCTCCGGCGCGTTGCGCTTGCGCAGCTTCATGGCCTTGGCTTGGGTGCGCACCTTTTCCGCCAATTGCGCCGTGCGTTCCAGGCTGGCGTGCGGCAGCAGGATGGCGAACTCCTCGCCGCCGTAACGCGCCACCACGTAGCCCGGATCGGTCACGGTCAGGCGCAGCATCTCGCCCATCGCGGCCAGCACCTGGTCGCCCACCAGATGGCCGTGGCGGTCGTTGATCTGCTTGAAATGATCAATATCCAACATCACCAGGCCATGGCTGACGTTGGGGACCTTCGACTGGTGCAGCAACTTGTCCAGCTGGTGGTCCAGCCCCTTGCGGTTGAGCACGCGCGTCAGGCTGTCCACGAACACCTCCTCGCGGGCCCGCTGCAGGTCGGCGCGCAGCCGCTCGATCTCGCGCTCACTGGCGTCCACCTGGGCCTGCAGGGCCGCTGCGGAATGCTGCATGTCCTGGCTGTGGCGCAGGGCCTCCTCCACGTGCTGTTGCAGCATGGGTGAACCCTCCGCCTGCAAGGCCGTGGTCAGGCCATGGAGTTGCGCACCGAACTCGCCAGCGCGGTCACCGGTGCGCCGCACGGTCTCGGCCATGCCCGCCATCACCTGCTGGAAGTCGCGGCTGATGCGGTCCATGGTCTTGTCGTCCACCCCCGCGATATGCTCGCGGTACAGGCGCTGCACCGTGGCATCGCTCAAGCGCCCTTCGGTCTGGCAGAAATGCAACAGCGCGTCCGACAGGCGGGCATTCAAGCCTGCGACATGTTCGTAAAAGACGGTGTAGGTGACAGGGTGGAACGCGGCATCGTGGCGGGCCATTTCCGCCAGGGCGGCGCGCAACCATTCGGCGCTTTTTTCTTTGGGTTCGGTGTAGAGCATGTCGCTTGCGCGTTCCGGCGGCCCCTGAAATGGTCGCATTTTTAATGTTTATTTGATTCTAAACGCATACTGCACACATGGTCAACGCGAACATGCCATACTGATCAATATTGGAGATATCTGCCATGAACGCTACCGCACACCCCGTCACCCGCCCGCGCGGCGTGGAACGCCTTGTCGCCGGACAGGCCACGTCTGACGGCGCAGGCGTCAAGCTGACCCGCGTGCTCACGCAGGATTTGCAGGAGCGGCTGGACCCGTTCCTGATGCTGGACGCCTTCGGCAGCGACGACCCGGACGACTACATCGCGGGCTTCCCCGACCACCCCCACCGGGGCTTCGAGACGATCACCTACATGATCGCCGGACGCATGCTGCACCGCGACAGCGCTGGCCACGAGGGCCTGCTGGAGAACGGTGGCGTGCAGTGGATGACCGCTGGGCGGGGCGTGATCCATTCCGAGATTCCCCAGCAGGAAAACGGCGTGATGGAGGGTTTCCAGCTCTGGCTGAACCTGCCCGCGCGCGACAAGATGTGTCCGCCGTGGTATCGCGACATCCCGGCCGGGGAGCTGCCCCGCTTCGTCACACCGGCTGGCGTGGAGGTGACGGTCATCGCCGGGGAAAGCCATGGCGTGCAGGGCGCGGTGACCCGGGACGCCTCCGCCCCGCTCTACCTGGACCTGCACCTGAAGGCCGGTGCTCGCTTTGAACAACCGCTGCCCGAAGGCCACAATGCCTTCGTCTATGTCTACCGGGGGGAGCTGAAGGTGGGGGGCACCGCGGTTCAGTCACAGCGCATGGCCATGCTGGCCAACGACGGCGGTGACGGTGCGGTGCTGGAGGCCTCGCAAGACGCCAAGGCCCTGCTGATCGCCGGCCGCCCGTTGAAGGAGCCCATCGTGCAGTACGGGCCCTTCGTCATGAACACACCACAGGAAATCCACCAGGCGATCGCCGACCTTCGCGCGGGCCGGCTGGCCTGACGGCAGCGTCAGAACGGAATGTCGTCGTCCATGTCGTCGAAGCCGCTGGACGGCGCGGGCGCGGGAGCGCGCTGGGGCGCCGGGCGCTGTGCGGGCGCTGCCGGACGGGCAGCAGGCGCAGCCGCACGGGGGGCGTAGCCGCCACCGCCGCCTTCGTCCATGCCCGCGCCGCCCATGCCCTCACGGCCACCCAGCAGCTGCAGTTCCGTGGCAATGATGTCCACCGTGTTCTTCTCGACACCGGACTGGTCGGTGTACTTGCCGTACTTCAGGCGGCCTTCCACGTAGATGGGGCGGCCCTTTTTCACGTACTCGCCGGCAATCTCGGCCAGGCGGTCGTAGAAAGTGACGCGGTGCCACTGGGTGTCCTCGACCGTCTCGCCGCTGTTGCGGTCCTTGCGGCGGCTGGTGGTGGCAATGCTGACGTTGGCCACGGCCTGGCCCGAGGGCAGGTAGCGGATTTCGGGGTCACGGCCGCAATTGCCGATCAGGATGACTTTGTTGACGGATGCCATGGCGTTCTAATCCTCTCTTCTGTGGTGTAAGCCAGACAGGGATTGTGCAGCATTTGACCTGCCTGCCCCGCCCGCAAGGGCTCGTGTTTACACTGGGACGCATGCCCCGGTCAAACCACCCCGACTTCCTGGAAAACCTGCGTCTCGAGGTGGCGGATGGCCGCCAGTGGCTCGATCGCGCCGTGGTGATCGGCTTCGCCGTGCTGGCCGGCCTGGCCGTGGTGGGGTTCACCTGGCTGCACGACCTGGCGTTCGAACAATTCCAGTCCTTGCGCGGGACGCACTGGTGGCTGCCCCTGCTGTGGACGCCCGCGCTGACCGCCCTGGTCGTCTGGCTCATCCGCCGCTGGGCACCGGGCGCCGCCGGTTCCGGCGTGCCCCACGTGATGGCGGCACTGGATGGCCACGTTCCGAAGTCGCAACGGCACCGGTTCGTCTCGCTGCGGCTGAGCGCCGCCAAGGTCCTGGGGGTGTCGGGCGGTGTGCTGGCCGGGCTGTCCGTAGGCCGCCAGGGACCTTCGGTGCAGGTGGCGGCAGGCGTCATGCATCACGCCAGGCGCTACCTGTCACCACGCACGGTCATCACCGACCGGGAACTGCTGGTGGCGGGGGGCGCGGCAGGCATCGCCGCGGCGTTCAACACGCCCCTGGGCGGCATTGTGTTCGCCATCGAGGAGCTGTCGCGCCGGCTGGAGCAGCGCAGCAGCGGGCTGATGCTGGCCGCCATCGTCGTGTCCGGGCTGGTGTCCGTCTCGGTCTTCGGCAACCTGTCCTACTTCGGCCGGGTCAGCATCGAGGTGCTTTCCTGGTCGGACCTGCTCTGGCCGGGCTTCCTGATCGCGCTGAGCTGTGGCCTGAGCGGCGGGCTGCTGGCGCGTTTGCTGCTGGTGTCGTCAACCGGCCTGCCCGACCGTTTCTGCGCCTACCGGCGTGCCTACCCGGTACGGTTCGCCGCGTGGTGCGGTTTCGGCGTCGCGGCAATTGGCATCGTCACCGGCGGCTCCGCCCTGGGGGGCGGGCACCACCATGTCCGGGAATTGCTGGCCATGGAGTCGATCGAGGAACACACGCCGTTGCTGTTTTCCGGCCTGAAGTTCGTGGCCTCGTGGTGG
This sequence comes from Hydrogenophaga aquatica, assembly GCF_054780915.1. Taxonomy (NCBI): domain Bacteria; kingdom Pseudomonadati; phylum Pseudomonadota; class Betaproteobacteria; order Burkholderiales; family Comamonadaceae; genus Hydrogenophaga; species Hydrogenophaga aquatica. The sequence goes on from NZ_BAAGVK010000019.1 coordinate 57,535, forward strand.
TCGGCGTGGTCGGGGGTGCCCGGCGGCATCTTCGGCCCCAGCCTGGCCCTGGGCGCTGGTGTGGGGGCGGACGTTGCCTGGCTGACCAACGCGTCGCAGGTGCAGGCGCTCATCGCCATCGGCATGGCCGCCTTCCTGGCCGCGGTGACACAAACCCCCATCACGGCGATGATCATCGTCATGGAGATGACCGACGGTCACAGCATGGTGCTGAGCCTGATGGCAGGCGCGCTGCTGTCCAGCCTGGTGTCGCGGATGATCAGCCGCCCGCTGTACAGCACGATGTCGGAATACCTGCTGGCGGCCGTGAAACCGTCGTCACAGGCGCCTGAGCCTTCGGCGCCAGGGGAGCCTGCCGTCACACGCGCCGCAACGGAGCCGCCGCAGGCACCTTCATCGGCCACGCCACCAGCAGCCACGCCAGAGTCAGGCCCGCACAAACCATGAACAGGCCTTGCGCCCCGAAGCGGCTGCTCAGCCAGCCGCCTGCGGCCCCGCCCACAAAGAACCCGACCGACTGCAGGGTGTTGTAAACCCCAAGGGCCGCACCGCGCGCATGCGCGGGTGCCAGCCGCGAAGCCAGGCTGGGCTGGCTGGCTTCCAGCGTGTTGAAGCCCAGGAAGAAAAGGAACAGCCCCGCCGACAGGCCATAGACCGAAGGCGTGTGCGCCGCGCTGAACCAGAAACCGAGCTGCACCAGCACGAGCAGGCCTATGGCAAACAGGAACACCGCGCGCAGATGCCCGCGCCGCTCCAGGCGGAAAAGAACGCCACCCATGACCAGGAAGGACGCCACCAGCGTGGCCAGATAGACCTGCCAGTGCTGCGCCTGGGCCAGCCCGGCCTGGACCAGCAAAGCGGGCACCGCCATCCACATGGCCAGCTGCACCGCGTGCAGCACAAAGACGCCCCAGTCGAGCCGCAACAGTCCGGCGTGGGTCAGCACCTCGCGCAGGCCGCCGCGTCCGGCGTCGCGGGTCTCGGCCGGCTCCGGGGGCACCACCCAAACCACCACGGCCATGCCCGCCAGGGCCAGCAACGCCGTCAGCCAGAACAACCCGCCCAGCCCGATACGCGCCGCCAGCACGGGCGAAAACACCAGCGACAGGGCGAACATCAAGGCGATGCTCACGCCCACGAGAGCCATGGCCTTGGTTCGCACTTCGTCGCGCGTCACATCGGCCAGAAATGCGGTAATGGCAGCGGAAATGGCGCCACCGCCTTGCAGGGCACGCCCCAGGGTCAGCATGTCCAGCGTGGGCGCCCACGCGGCAACCAGGCTGCCCACGGCAAACAGCGCCAACCCCAGAAGGATCACCCGCTTGCGCCCCCAGCGGTCCGACGCCATGCCCAGCGGAATCTGCAGCAACGCCTGGGTCAGGCCGTACACGCCCATGGCCAGACCAACCCGCGCGGGATCATCCCCCCCGGGGTACTTCGCTGCCTCCAGGGCGAACACCGGCAGCACCAGGAACAACCCCAGCATGCGCAGCGCAAAAATGGAAGCCAGCGACACGCTGGCCCGGCGTTCGCTGGCTGTCATGCGGTGGGGGTCTGTCAGGGTATCGGACACGTCGACAAAATTCGGCACAAAGTCCGGATTGTCGCTCAATACGCAAGCCCCCCGGGGGCATGGGCCGTTGGCTCACACCACCCCGCGCAGGGCGCGGGGATCACCCTTGCTTCAGTGCGCTGCGGTAGGCACCGCAGCCGACGAGCAGTTTGTCGTTGATCGGCAGGACGAACGAGGACTTGCCGCGCACGTCGCCCGTGACGGGGTTGACGATGTTGTACTCCACCCAGCCGCCACCGGTGTCCGCACGCTCCCAGGCGTCCTTCAGCAGAGCGTCGGCATCCAGGCCCGGCGCATCGTGCAACCGGCTGCCGGACTTGGCGCGGTCTGCCCCCATGACGCGGTAGGTACCCTCGCGGTCGAAGACGAAGATGTAGAGGTCGCGGTCAATGAAGCGGCCCTTCTTGTCGTAGAAGTCCTCGGTGGCCCGCTCGTAACCCACGGTGCGGATGTGCTCCAGGGCGTCCTGCGCCATGCGCATGGCGACGTCTGCCGTGCCCTGGGTGATGGACATGGTCTGCACGGCCTCGTCGAGCACGGCGGTGTGCCCGAGCAGCTGGTTGGAACGGCGGCTGGTGCGGTCCACCATCGCCGCGTTCTCGTAGGTCACGGTGTCGATCTCGCCCATGGCCTGCGCCACTTCCTTGAGCGCGGCGCTCTGCTGGCTGCTCGCAGCGGCCATGCTGTCGATGCGGGCCGCGATGTCGCGGATGCCCACCACCAGACGCTCCATGACCTCGTTGACGGAAGCGATCTGCTTGACTGAGGACTGCACACGGTCGGTGGACTCGACGATGAGCTGGCGAACCTCGCCCGCGGCAGACTGGGAGCGCTGGGCCAGGCTGCGCACCTCGGCGGCCACCACGGCGAAACCGCGCCCCGCCTCGCCAGCGCGCGCCGCCTCCACCGCCGCGTTCAGCGCGAGGATGTTGGTCTGGAAGGCAATGCTGTCGATGACGCCGATGATCTCGGTCATGCGCTGGGAAGTCGACTGCAAGGTTCCCATGCCCTGCATGGTCTGGTTCATCAGCCCACTGGCCTGTTCCGTCTGCCGGTGCAGGCCTTCACTGACGCGGCTGACTTCCTGCACCGTTTCGCCGTTGCGCGTCACGGTGTCGGCGGCCTCGCGCACGTTGGCCGTTGCCTGCTCCAGCGCGGCGGCCTGCGCCTGCGTGCGGTCCGCCAGCTGGGCGCTGTCGCTCACCAGTTGGCGACCCATGTGTCCCAGCACGGCGGAAACGCTGCGCACGTCGGCCACGATGGCCGACAGGCTGTTGAGCATCGCCTGGAACTTGCGCCCCATCTCGGCCATTTCGTCACGGCCGGCGATCACGGCCACGCCGGTCAGGTCGCCCCCGGTGGCCTGGTCGATCACCTTATCGAGCTTCTTGAGGCTGTCGACGGTGGCGTGGTAGAAAGCCATCAGCCCATAGGCCAGCAAGACCAGCAGCACCACGCCGCCAGCGGCCAGGTAGGTGATGTTCTGCAATGCCTGCGCGGCCCGCTCTTCCAGCAGGGCCTTGAGGCGGTCATGCGCCACGCGGCCGAACGCACGCTGGGTCTCCACGGCCTTGTTGCCCTCTTCGAAGAAGCCCATGGCATTGCCCATCAGCATGCCAGAACCGAGCGTCAGCTTAATCGAGTTGGCGAAATCGGTGTTGTAGCGCTGAACATCCTTCCACCCATCGGGCGCGGTTTCACCCGCGCGCTGGAGGGACTCCAGGCGGTCCTGAATCTGGCGCGTCAGCGCGATCAGGCGGTCGCCCTGGCTGCCCACGCGGATGGCCTCGGTGATCGCCTCGGAGGACGAACCGGCGTCCGGGCGCGCCAGCAGACCAGCGCCTTCCGTCCGGATCAGGTCGGTGCCTTCGACCAGGGGCAGGATGCGCTCGACCACGATGTCCATCAGGAAGAAGCTGTCTGCCTTGGGGTCGAGCAGCAGCTCCGAGGTCTCCGCCGCCATGGTCACCATGCGGATCAGCCTTGCGATCTGGTCGGTGTGCCGCGCCATCACGGTGGCGCTCTGGTCTGGCGTCGGATTGCCCTGGATGAGTTCCTGCAGCGTCTTGTGCACGGACAACCAGTCGTTGGCCAAGCCATGCTCTGGGTGGGCCGCGATCTCGCGGTCGAGTGCTTCGATCGCGGTGGCGAGCTCCTTGCGTGTCGCGTCCCGGGCCGAAACCATCGCGCTCTCACCGGCCAGGATCAGGTGCGACTGGCCGCGGTGCTTCTGCGCCAGGGCCACCACCTCGGATATCCGGTTCACGACCGAAAGGCCCGCCAGTTCCCGCTGTGTGTAAAGCCGCTGCTCCCACAGGGACTGCGTCATCAGCAACACCATGGCCACCATGGGCAGCACCAGCAACGCTGCCATGGAGACAAGCTTGACTGTCATCGGCAGGCGCTGCATGAGCGCGATGCCGGGCCCGAAAAAGCGGCGTGGGGAATCTGACATGGTTCTGAACGGTATTGTTGAGTCGCAACGGACCCGGCATGTTTCGCGCGGGCCGGTGACAGCCGGTCAGATGTTAATCGACCCCACCCCCCTGTAACAAAGAAGTTACAAGGGGATATCCCTAGGTCATTTCCGGATCAAATGATCCAAATGAACTTAACGCAGCGCCGCGCGCATCTGGTCGATCACCGCCTTGTAGTCAGGCTTGCCAAAAATCGCACTTCCCGCAACAAAGGTGTCGGCGCCCGCGTCGGCCACGCGGCGGATGTTGTCGGCCTTGATGCCGCCGTCCACCTCCAGGCGGATGTCGCGGCCGCTGGCCTCGATGCGCTTGCGCGCCTGTTCGATCTTGCGCAGCGCGGAGTCGATGAAGCTCTGCCCCCCGAAGCCGGGGTTGACGCTCATGATGAGGATGAGGTCGAGGTCATCGATCACCCAGTCCAGCACATCCAGCGGCATGGCCGGGTTGAAGGTGAGTCCGGCCTTGCAGCCGCGCGCCTTGATGGCCTGGACGCTGCGGTGCACGTGGGCGGTGGCGTCGGGGTGGAAGCTCACCAGATCGGCCCCGGCGTCGATGAACGCACCAGCCAGTGCGTCCACGGGCTGGATCATCAGGTGCACGTCGATGGGCACGGGCGTGCCGTCTGCCTTCTTGGCGTGGGGCTTGAGCGCCTGGCAGACCATGGGCCCGAAGGTGAGGTTGGGCACGTAATGGTTGTCCATCACGTCAAAGTGGATCCAGTCGGCGCCAGCGTCGATGACGTTGCGCACTTCCTCGCCCAGACGGGCGAAATCGGCCGAGAGAATGGAAGGAGCGATACGGTAGGTGGTCATGTCAGATTCCGCCGAGCCGCCTCAAGGAGGCTGAAGCCCCGTCAGGGGGCAGCGAACAAAGTGGACCTGCGGGCAGTTCCATTCAAACATTGTCGCAGCTTCGACATCCAAGCTGCGCGACAATCGGTCCATGTCCAAGTACCAGCTCACCGTCGACCCGCAGCCAGCGTACCTGCCCGGCCAGTCTGCGCCGGGCCAGCAGGTGTACACCTTCGCCTACACCATCACGATCCTCAACGTGGGTGAGGTGGCGGCCCAGCTGATTGCCCGGCACTGGGACATCGAGGACGCCGACGGCCAGACCCAGACGGTCGACGGTCTGGGCGTGGTCGGCCACCAGCCGCTGCTGCAGCCGGGCGAGTCGTTCCGCTACACGAGCAGCGCGCGCCTGCGCACCCCCATGGGCATCATGAGCGGGCACTACTTCTTCGTCGCGGTGGACGGCACCCGGTTCGAGGTGGCCATTGCACCGTTCGTGCTGCGTGCCGAGGGCGTGAGCGGCGGCTCAACCCTGCATTGACCCGTTTGCCGATGACCGAGCCCACCACCGAAGCGACAGCGCTGCTGCAAGGACTGGACCCGGACGCGCCTCTGGCGCAACGCCACCTGTGGCTGATCGGCCTGATGGCCTGGGTGCGCGGAGACGAACCCGACGTGCCAGCCACGTTCCGGCGGCTGGAGGCCTTGCTGGACGCCGCAGAAACGCTGCCCGGATGGCTGCCGCGCTGGGCGCGCTGGTGGCAACGCTTTCGCCAGGAGGTGGACCTGGCCCCGCTGCTGGCGGACTTCGGCTTTGCGTCGAAGTCGGTCTTCCTCACCGAGCTGGGCCACAGGCTGCGCCGCAAGCTGCTGCCCGCCTCACCGGTGACCACCGACATCACAGAACTCTTCGGCCTGCTCTTCAGCGACCCGCTGGACGCGCGCTGGCTGCATTCCATGCCCCCCCGCATGCTCGAGCGCATCGCCCGGCTGCTGGAGGCGGCCGACGATTCGCCATCCGCGCGCGGGCCGGCCTGGCCCCGCATGAACGTCTGGGAGCAGACGCTCGTGGACGCCCTGGCCTTCTGCGTGGGGCAGGTCAGCGCGGCGGGATTCACCCCCGAGCTGCGCATACGGATGTCACAGGAGGCGCGCGAAGCCAGGATATTTCACGACCTGCCCGTGGCACTCGAGAGCTACCGGGAGGCTATTGCCCGCACCGGCACGGGCAGCAGCGAAACGCAAGCCCGCGAGACCACGCTGCGCCGCCTGCTCGACGAATGCCGCCATGCGGCGTACACGGTGTACGCGCACCTGGAAGAGCACGGCATTTCGGTGGGCATCGTGTTCCGCCTGCGCCAGCTGCGCGAGCGTGTGCTGCGGGCCAAGACCCTGATGGACTGTCTGCGGTCGCCGCAGCGGCAGCGGGCCACGGTGCGGTTGCTGGCCCAGCTGGTCCAGGTCGGGCAGGACAGCCGGAGCATCCGCGCACTCATAGCCACCAGCACGCAGCTGACGGCGGCGCGCGTGGCCGAGCGCAGCGCCGAGACGGGCGAGCACTACATCACCCGCAACTGGTCCGAGTACCGCAGCATGCTCCTGCGCGCTGGCGGCGGCGGCGCCGTGCTGGGCTTCACCACCTGGTTCAAGTTCCTCATCGGCGGCCTGGCGCTGTCCGCCTTCTGGGGCGGCTTTGCCGCAGGCCTCAACTACGCGGCAGCCTTCGTGCTGATCCAGATGCTGCACTTCACCGTGGCCACCAAGCAGCCTGCGGTGACGGCCCCGGCCATGGTCGCCAAGCTGAAGGACCTGCGTTCGCGCGAGGCAGTGCTGCGGTTCGTGGACGAAGTGGCCCACCTGTTCCGCTCGCAGGTGGCGGCCATCGTCGGCAACCTGGCACTGGTCATCCCCGTGGTGGTGCTCATCAGTCTGGGGCTGTCTTTCGCCACCGGGCAGGCCATGATCGGAGAAGAAAAGGCCCACCACGTGCTGGAAGCCCACCAGTTGCTCGGCCCCACGGCCTTGTTCGCGGCCTTCACCGGACTGCTGCTGTTCGCCAGCAGCATCATCGCTGGCTGGGTGGAAAACTGGTTCGTGCTGCACAGGCTGGACTCCGCCATCGAACACAACCCCAACGTCACGCGGCGGCTAGGGGTGGTACGGGCCCGCCGCTGGAGCCGTTTCCTGCGCACCCACATCTCGGGCCTCACGGCCAACATCTCCCTGGGCCTGATGCTGGGACTGGTGCCCGCCATCGCGGGCTTCTTCGGCCTGGGACTGGAGGTGCGCCACGTGACCCTGGTGACGGGCCAGATGGCCGCGGCCGCCATGTCGCTCGGCCACCAGGTCTTTCTGGAAGGGGCCTTCTGGTCTGCACTGGCGGCCACGCTGCTGGTGGGGCCGGTCAACCTGGCCGTGAGCTTCTACCTGGCCTTCCGGCTGGCCCTGCGCGCGCAAGGCGTGAGTGACGTCAACCGCCAGCGCATACAGGCGGCCATCAGGCACAGGTTGCGGCGCGCGCCGCTGAGCTTCCTGTGGCCGGTCAGCGACCAGCAGGAAGCCGCCGCCCATGCAGATGTGGACATCCCCGCGCCCGACCCCGCCGACGACAGGCAGGCCGACCCCGAAACACCACCGGCAAGCCCCCTGGCGCGTGCCGAAGGTCAAGATCCCGCGTGACGGCCATGGGTGAATTTGAACTGATCCAGCGCTATTTCCAGCACGCTCTGGCGCGAGAGGGCGTGGTGCTTGGCAACGGCGACGACTGTGCTTTGCTGACGCCCGCGCCGGGCATGGTGCTGGCGGTGTCGACCGACATGCTGGTGGAGGGGCGGCACTTTGTGTCGACCGTGCCACCGCAGGCCCTGGGGCACAAGGCGCTGGCCGTGAACCTGAGCGACCTGGCCGCCATGGGCGCCGAGCCGGTGGCCTTCACACTGGCCCTGGCACTGCCGCGCGCCGACGAAAACTGGCTGCAAGGTTTTTCGCAAGGGTTGCTGGCCCTGGCCGATACCCACCGCTGCGCCCTGGTAGGCGGCGACACCACGGCCGGGCCGCTCAATCTGTGCATCACGGTGTTCGGCCAGGTGCCTGCGGCACAGGCGCTCAAGCGCAGTGCCGCGCAGCCGGGCGACGACATCTACGTGAGCGGCACCCTGGGCGACGCCAGGCTGGCCCTGGAAGTGTTGCGCGGCACTCTGGAGGCGGCCCCGGACGCATGGCGCCACGCGCGCCAGCGGCTGGAGCGGCCAACGCCACGCCTGGCCCTGGGCCAGGCGCTGCGCGGGGTGGCACATGCCTGCGCCGACGTGAGCGACGGGCTTGTTGGCGACCTGGGCCACATCCTGAACGCTTCGCGCGTGGACGCGCTGCTCCACGTGGACACGCTGCTGGACTCCGCCGCCGTGACCGACGGCGTGCGGGCCTTGCCGCGCGAACACGCGCTGACCTGCGTCCTGGCCGGGGGCGACGACTACGAACTGGTCTTCACAGCACCGCACAGCGCCCGCGACGCGGTGACGAAGGCTGCCGCCGCCAGCGCCACCCCCGTGACCCGCATCGGTGAAATCGGCGCCCGAACCACCCGCCAGGCCGTGGTGCAGTGCCTGGACGCAGCGGGCCGCCCCCTCAACCTCAACCTCGCCGGCTTTGACCACTTTGCCTGACAGAACCGCCATGGACACACCCACCCCCGACACCCCGCGCGACGCAGCCTCCGTGGTGCTGCTGCGCGACGGGCCCACAGGCCTGGAGGTGCTGCTGCAGCGGCGCAACGCGCGTGCTGGCGTGCTCGGGGGCATGTACGTGTTCCCTGGGGGCAAGCTGGACGCATCCGATTTCGATGGCGGCTGGCTGACGCGCCTGGACCAGAGCCCGCAAGCCCTGCAGGACCAGCTGGCCGAAGGCGGCACACCGGTGGAGACGGCCGTCGCGCTCTACCTGGCGGCCCTGCGCGAGATGTTCGAGGAGGCGGGCATTCTGCTGGCGGAACCCGAGGACGGCCAAGCCAGCCGGACCGGCTGGCACGAACAACTGCATGAGCAGCTGCGCGCCGGGCAGGCCTGGCCAGCAGCACTGGCACGGCTGGGCCTGCGCACAAACACCCGTGGCATGCGCCCCTGGTCGCGCTGGATCACGCCGCGCAACCCGCCCGTGGGCACACCCCGCTTCGACACCCGTTTCTTCCTGGCTGTGCTGCCCACAGGGCAGCTCGCGCGCCATGACGACCACGAGGCAGTGGAAAGCCTCTGGCTGGCCCCGCAGACCGCCCTGCAACGCTACTGGGACAGAGAGATCGAACTCATCCCGCCGCAGCTCATGGGCCTGGCCCAGCTGGCACGCCACGCCGACACCGCCAGCGCCTGGCGGGAAGCCCTGGAACGCCAGCCGCCCTGCGTCCAGCCCGAACAGTTCGACGAAGACGGTGTGAGGGTCATGTGCTACCCAGGCGATCCCAGGCACCCGGTGACCGCACGCGCGCTGCCGGGCCCCACACGCCTGCGCTTCGTGCAGCGCAGGTTCGAACCCGTCAACGGCTTCGCGGGGTGGCTGGAATGACCCCTGCCGTCATCCCTTCGGCGCGCTTCATGTTTGCGCACCTGTCACATGTCATCGCCATGGGCTTCGGCTCGGGCCTCAGCCGGCGCGCGCCGGGCACGGTGGGAACGCTATGGGGCTGGGCCACCTTCCTTGTCATCGACGCGCTCTTTCAGCCGTCAGACGTGGGCTGGGCCCTCCTCATCGGCATCAGCACCCTGGTGGGCTGGTGGGCCAGCGTGCGCACCGCCGAACGCAGCGGCATTGCAGATCCGGGCTTCGTCGTCATCGACGAGATCGTGGCCTTCTGGCTGGTGCTGTGGCTGGCCATGCCCATGGGCCTGCTGGGGCAGGCACTGGCCTTCGCCCTGTTCCGCTTCTTCGACGCCGCCAAGCCCGGGCCCGTGGCCTGGGCCGACCAGTTCTTCAAGGGCTGGGGCTGGCGCGGCGGCTGGGGCATCATGTTCGACGATCTGGTAGCCGCCTTCTGCACGCTGCTGGTGATTGCGCTCTGGCGCTTCTGAGGCCCCCGCCATGGACACCCAAGCCCCCGACCTGCTGCCACTGTGCGAGGCGCTGGCGCGCGAGCTGAAGCAACGCGGCTGGATGATGGCCACCGCCGAAAGCTGCACGGGCGGGTTGATCGCGGGCACCTGCACAGGCCTGAGCGGCTCCAGCGACTGGCTGGATCGCGGCTTCGTCACCTACTCCAACGCCGCCAAGACGGAGGCCTTGGGTGTGGATGCCGCCCTGATCGAACGGCACGGCGCGGTGAGTGAACCTGTGGCCCGTGCCATGGCCGAGGGTGCGCTGCGCCACTCCCACGCGCAGGTAAGCGTGGCCGTGACGGGCGTGGCGGGCCCCACTGGTGGCAGCGCAGAAAAACCGGTGGGCACCGTCTGGTTCGGCTGGGCCACGCCGCAGGGCGTATTCACCGAACTGCAGCACCTACCCGGTGGCCGCGATGCCGTGCGGCAAGCCACGGTGCAGCACGCCCTGAAAGGGCTGCTGCAACGTCTGCCAGCGGGCTGAGCGGCGTGGCCGAGCCCTTCAAGCTGCTCATCAACCCGCAGACGGTGCGTGACGCAGGCGCGCACCTGCAACGCACCTGGCCCGCCTTCAACCGCCCAGGCTTTGAAACCCTGGCCACGCAGGGGCTGGATGCGCTTGAATTCAAAGCCCGGGCCATGCTGGTGGCCGACGCGCTGACGCAGACCCTGCCTGCCGACTTCGGCCAGGCCTGTACCGTGCTGGAAGCCAGCCTGGCCCCACCGTCGCCCTTTGACGCGAAGGGCGAACCCGTGTCACTTGACGAGCGGCAACGCCAGGCCGGGTTGACCGGGTGGGTGCTCTGGTCCGTGGGCGAATATGTGGCACGTCACGGCATGAGCGATGTGCCACGTGCACTGGCCTGCCTGCACGCGCTCACGCAGCGCTTCACCGCCGAATTCGCCATCCGGCCCTTCCTGCAGCGGCACCCACAAATCACCTTGAACGCCTTGCAAAGTTGGGTACACGACCCCAGCCCGCACGTGCGACGGCTGGTGAGCGAAGGCAGCCGCCCCCGCCTGCCCTGGGGCCTGCGCCTGCACAGCCTGGTGGCCGACCCCACGCCCACACTGCCCCTGTTGCACGCCCTCCAGGACGACCCCAGCGCCTACGTGCGGCGCAGCGTGGCCAACCACCTGAACGACATCGCCAAGGACCACCCCGAAAAGGTGGCCGCCTGGGTGGCGGAACACCTGAATGGGGCCAGCCCGGAACGCGTGGCCCTGCTGCGCCACGCCAGCCGCACACTGGTCAAGCAAGGGCACCCGGCCACCCTGCACGCCTGGGGGCTGGGCCATGCCCTGAACGGCGCTGCCGCGCTGGCGCTGTCATCCGGCCAGGCGCGTATCGGCGAAAGCGTGGAGCTGCGGGTGCGGCTGGCCTCAGGCGCGAGCGAACCCCAGACGCTGGTGGTGGACTACGCCGTGCACCACGTGCGCGCCAACGGCGGCATGTCGGCCAAGGTGTTCAAGGGCTGGAAGCTCACCCTGGCGCCGGGTGAAACGCGTGAACTGGTCAAGCGCCACAGCCTACGGCCGGTGACCACGCGCACGCTGTACCCGGGCACGCACCACGTCGAGTTGCTGGTCAACGGCAAGGCTCTGGGCCGCCAGAGCTTCGAGCTGCAGACCGGCTGAGCCGGCCCGTCAGATCACAAAAGGGCCTCAGGCCCCGTGGCACTTCTTGTATTTCTTGCCGCTGCCGCAGGGGCAGGGGTCGTTGCGGCCGGGTTCGTCGGCCTTGCGCACGGTTTCCACGCGCGGGCCAATGCTCTTCCACAGGTCGCGCAGGTCGTACACCGCCCAGATGGCCTCGCCGTAGGCGTTCAGACGCGCCTGGCTCACGCTGGGCGGGCTGTCCTCGCCAAACATGCTGACGGCGGGTTCCTCGTCATCGTCCTCGGTCATGATGACGATGCGCTCCAGCGCGTCTTCCAGCCACTCGGCGGCTTCCTTGTCGCGCGGGGCGGTCCATTCCTCGGGCCAGGTTTCCACGGCGAACATGAAGCCCAGCGCCCACACCTGGGCAAAAGAAGGCAGCTCCTCGTTGTCCAGCTCGTCGGCCATCGCAGCGCGCTCTTCCTCGCTCAGCGCGGCAATGGCACCCCGCACATCCATCACCTCGGGGGCGTAGGCGCGCTCGTCGTCCAGGCTTTCCACCGGCTGGTCCAGCGCAGTGGCCACCTCGTTCCAGCGGCGGTTCCACAGCGCCAGGAACTGTTCGTACTGCTCGGGGCTGGCAAACAGGGCCGGGCCGAACTCCCCGGTGTCCGCGTCGCCGAACAGAGCGCCCATGTATTCGCTGGCCGGAATGCTGCGGCGGCAGCAAATGAGCGCCGCCATGAAACCCTCGCAGAACTCCCACTGGGGCACCTCGTCCATGCGCTGGCGCAGGTCGTCGAGGATGTTGTCAAGCGCGTCGAAGTCCTCGTCGCTCATCGGCTGGGCAGGGGTGGAAGTGGTCATGGCAGTCCGCAAAAAAAGTGTATTGCGATTATCCCCTGTGGCGCCGCCGCCACTGAACCCCCTGCCACCACCAAGCCGGACAGGCCTTTGGGCTATAAAAGATTGCCCGCCCCTTCACCCCCAACGACCGCCAGCATGATCTACTTCGCAACCACGGTCTTTCTTTCGGCGTTCCTGCTTTTTCAGATACAGCCGATCGTCGCGAAGATGATCCTGCCGTGGTTCGGGGGTGCGTCATCGGTGTGGAGCGTGTGCCTGGTGTTCTTCCAGGCGGAGCTGCTCCTGGGTTATGCCTACGTGCACTGGCTGCACGAGAAGCTGCCGGCAAAGCGCCAGATGGCCGTGCATGGCTCCGTGCTGCTGCTGAGCCTGCTGACGCTGCCCGTGGTAGCCAACCCCGCCTGGCGCGACCTGGTTGCGGGCACGCCTGCCCTGGGCGTGCTGCTGGTGCTGGCCACCGCCGTGGGCGCCCCCTACCTGCTGCTGTCCACCACCGGCCCGCTGATGCAGGCCTGGTACGCGCGCGCCCACCTGTTCTCCAGCGCAGGCGTGCAGCCCTACCGCCTCTACGCCCTGTCCAACCTGGCGTCCATGCTGGGCCTGCTCACCTACCCGGTGCTGGTGGAACCCATGCTGGCGGTCCGGCCCCAGGCCGTGGTGTGGTCTGCAGGCTACGCGCTGTTCGTGGCCGTCTGCCTGGCCACGGCGGCCTTCACCTGGCGCCGGCTGCGCCAGCACGAGGCGCAAACGCCCGCCACTGAAGCGGACGGGCCGCCGCCCGCGTGGCCCGAACGCCTGCTGTGGGTGGGGCTGGCGGCCACCGCCACGGTGCTGCTGCTGTCAATCACCCGCCACCTGACGCAGGATGTGGCACCCGTGCCCTTCCTGTGGGTGCTGCCGCTGAGCCTGTACCTGCTGAGTTTCATTCTGTGCTTTGACGCCCCGCGCTACTACGTGCGGCCGGTGTTCCTGGGCGCGCTGCCGCTGGCGTTCTGGGCGCTGGACCACGTGATGAACGAAGGCACCAGCGTGCCGCTGATGATCGCCGCGCTGTGTGGCGCCCTGTTCGTGCTCTGCATGGTCTGCCACGGCGAACTGGTGCGCCGCAAGCCGCCAGTGCGCCACCTCACGTTGTTTTACCTGATGCTTTCCATTGGCGGGGCACTGGGGGGTGCGCTGGTGGGTCTGCTGGCCCCGGCGGTCTTCAACGCCTACTACGAACTGCCACTGGGTCTGTTCGCCTGCGCAGCCCTTGCCACCATCGTGCTCTGGCCGTCCCTGCGCAGGCACTGGCGCGCCCTGCTGTTGCTCGCGCTGGCGGCCTACGCGCTGCGTCTGGCCAACCTGTCGCTGGGCTACGTGCAGGGCTACCAGACGGTCATGCGCAATTTCTACAGCCAGTTGCGGGTGGAAGAAACGGTCGACCCCAGGCTGGGCCCGGTACGCAGCCTGGTGCACGGGCGCATCAACCACGGCGAACAGTACATGGACGCACGCCACCGCCAGCAGCCCACCGCCTACTACTGCGAGCTGTCGGGCATCGGCAGGGCGTTGCGCAGCCTGCCGCAGGAACGGCCGCTCAAGCTGGGCGTGGTGGGACTGGGCACCGGCACCCTGGCCACCTACGGCCGCCCCGGCGATGTCATGCGCATCTACGAAATCAACGACCAGGTGCTCAGCCTGGCCCGCAGCCATTTCACCTACCTGCAGGACAGCGGTGCGCGGATTGAGACGGCCCTGGGCGACGGCCGTCTGGTGCTGGAGTCCGAGCCGCTCCAGGGTTTCGACCTGCTGGCCATGGACGCCTTTTCGGGGGACTCCATCCCCACCCACCTGCTCACGCTGGAGGCGCTGCAAGGCTACCTGCGCCACCTGGCGCCGCAAGGTCTGCTGGCGGTGCACATCACCAACCGCTACCTGGACCTGAAACCGGTGATGGCATCGGCGGCGCAGGCGCTGGGCCGCGTGGCCGTGGCCTACGACCTGAGCCCGCCGGACGAGGACTTGTACTGCCGCCGCTCCACCTGGGTATTGCTCATGACGCCCCAGCAGGCTGGCGCGCTGCCGCCTGCGCTGGCCGATGGCACCCGCCTCGTGGGGCCGCCCGGTTTCCGCCCCTGGACCGACAGCTTCTCCAACCTGCTGAGCATCCTTAAGGACTGAGCCGTCCGGCCGCGCGCCTCAGACCGTCAGGTCGATCTGCTGCATCACGCCCGCTTCGCCGTTTTCCGACAGGTAGACACCGCTGGCGCGCACTTGCCCAAGCGTGGCGTTGTCACCGCCCTTGAGGGTGAACGGGCTGGCGGTCTGCCCGAGATACAAGGCCCCCACGCCCGCCTCCGCGAGGGTGCTGTAGCGGTCGCGGCCCTGCGGGTCTTTCTGCCAGACCAGCAACTGGCGGAAGATGGCGTCGGTCTCGTCTATCCAGCCGTTGCCATCGCCATCGTGTGCCGCCAGTTCGGCAAACCCGTTGCCGCTCAAGGCCCCGAAAAGCTCGCTGCCATCGTCGGCCAACCCGTTGGCATTGCGGTCGAACACCAGGAAACCGCTGCCAGGGCCGACGAAGGGAATGTGTTCCGCCGCGCCATCGGCATCCAGGTCGAAGGCAAAGCGCAGGTCGGTCAACACCGGCGCACCGCCATCGAAGTTCAACACCAGCGGGTCCTTCATCTTCGCGGCTTCGCCCATGCGCACAGACACCTGGCTCACATCCAGTTGCTCGCGCTGCATCACCAGCCCTGCCATAAACCCGATGGTCCTCCCGTCGGCCGTCGTCACGGTGCCCTGCGCGGCAAAGACGGTGGTTTCCTGCTCGTACCGCACCTCGACACGGTCGTAAGCCATGCTCCAGCCCGCGCGCTGTGCACTGGCGGCGGCAGACACATCGCTGGCCGCCTCGGCCACGGCTGCCACCGGCACCTCCCCTTGCAGTTCTTCCGCCCGGAACACCCGCACTTTGATACCAGTCATGGCTTCCACCATGCGCACCAGCACCTGCATGCGCGGCTCCACGGCGTTGCCATCACCGGTTTCTGTCTTGCGCGGGCCCTCGGCAGCCACAGCCTGCGGCTCGTGCCGCGGGCGCCCCACGGCCCGCCCGGGGACATCCTGAGGGCGCGCCTGCGCAGCCACGGCCGACAGGTGCAGCAAGGCTGACGGACGCTGGTCATCAGCGTTCCGTGCCCCACCCGCATCCAACCTGACGGCCTGTGGCTCGGGCCCTCGCCACAGGCGCAGCCGCTCGTCCACCTGCCGGGCTTCGGCATGCTCGTGCTGGCTGAGCAGGGTGACGTCGGACGCAGTGATTCTCATGTTTTCGGCATCGGCACAGATCACACGCCCTTGAGGCCAGCCCGACGAACGGCGCTAGACTGTCCTCAACACGTTCCAGGAACACGCCATGCCTGACACCACGCCTGCCCATCTGTCGTCCGCACCGCGCCTGGCTCCGGGCGATCTGCGCCTGCAGATCGACCCCAACACGCTGGGCTTTGCCGACACCACCGAACTGAGCCAGGAGCCGCTGCCGTGGATTGGCCAGGAACGCGCCCACACCGCGGCACGCTTCGGCCTGGGGCTGGACCAGCCGCACTACCACCTCTTCGTGCTGGGCGACGTGGGCACGGGCCGGTCCACCCTGCTGCAGCAGGAAATGCAGGCCGCCGCCGCCAGCCGCCCGGTGCCGCCGGACCTGTGCTACCTGCACAACTTTGAAAGCCCCGAACGCCCGCGCGCACTGCGCCTGCCCGCTGGCCAGGGCCGCCAGCTTCGCCAGCTCATGGCCGAGCTGACCCGCACCCTGCAAACAGACATTCCCAAGCGCTTCACCGAGCCCGACTTCAAGGCCGACAGCGACGCGCTGGAGCACAGTTATGCCGACCAGGAAGCCCGGGCATTCAGTGCCCTGTCCGCCTTCGCCGAAGAGCGCCGCTTTTCCCTGCGGCGCGACAGCGGCCAGCTCATCTTCACCTTGATCGACGAGAAGAACGAGACCCTCTCGGCCGCCGACATGGCCGCCCTGCCCAAGGAACAGCGCGAGCGCTACGACCAGGGCGAACGCGAACTGCGCGGCGAGATTCTGCGCTTCCTCGAAGCCACCGCGCCAATGGAGCGCGCCCTGCGCGATGGCATGGTGGCACTGCGGCGCCAGGCCGTGAAGCCGCTGCTGGAGCGCGAACTGCAGAACATCCGCCAGGAGCTGAAAAAGCAGTTCAAGGACACGCGCAAGCTGGGCACTTGGCTGGACGAGGTGGCCCGCGACGTGCTTGACCACCTGGACCTGTTCGAAGCCGCTGCCCCCGAAGACGACGACGAACGCCGCGAAGCACTCGCCCGCCAGCTCTCGCGCTACCGCGTCAACCTGGTGGTGGACAACGCAGGCACCCAGGGCGCGCCCGTCATTGTCGAAAACAACCCGCTTTACCGCCCCCTCTTCGGCAGCATCGAATACCAGTCCGAAAACGACGTGCTGGTCACCGACTTCTCGCGCATCCGCGCGGGCAGCCTGCTCAAGGCCCACGGCGGCTACCTGATGCTGCACATGCGCGACCTGTTCACCGACGAACTCGTCTGGGAGAAGCTGCGCCGCTTCCTGCGCAGCGGCCGCCTGCAGATCGAAGAACCCGGCACCATGTTCACCGCGCTGGCCACCACCTCGCTCGAACCCGAGGCGGTGGACGTGGACGTGAAAATCGTGCTCATCGGCTCCAACGAGCATTTTTATGCCCTGCAAGAGGGCGACCCCGAATTTGCCCGCCACTTCCGCGTGAAGGTGGACTTTGCCGACGCCTTCCACGCCAGCGACGACACGCGCTACGCCACCGGCGTGTTCGTGGGACACACCTGCGCGCGCCTGGGCCTGCCGCATTTCAGCGCCGCCGCCGTGGCCCGGCTGATTGAAGACACCCACCGAGAGGCCGAGGACCAGACCCGCCAGAGCGCCGCCTTTGCCCGCACCGAGGCCCTGGTGGTGGAAAGCGCCGCCACCGCCCAGGCACGCGGCGCACGCCTGGTGGAGCGGCAAGACGTGGAAGCCGCCCTGGCCGCGCGCAACCACCGCCACGACTACCCCGACCAGCGCCTGCGCGAAGCGATCCAGGAAGGCGACCGGCTCATCGCGCTCGGCGGCGCGCGCGTGGGGCAGCTCAACGGCCTGAGCGTCATCGACCTGGGCGACTACCGCTTCGGCCTGCCCATGCGCGTGGCCGCCCGCACCGTGGCGGGCTCCGAAGGGCTGCTCAACATCGAGCGCGAGGTGGAACTCTCCGGCCCCATCCACGACAAGGCCGTGCTCATCCTGCACAGCTACCTGTCGGCCCTGTTCGCGCACATCGCGCCGCTGGCGCTGTCCGCGTCCATCGTTTTCGAGCAGGAATACAGCGGCATTGAGGGCGACTCGGCCTCCTGCGCTGAACTGTTCGCGCTGCTGTCGTCGCTGTCAGGTGTGCCGCTGCGGCAGGGCATCGCCGTCACAGGGGCGCTCAACGCCTTTGGCGATGTGCTGCCCATCGGCGGCGTGAACGAAAAGATCGAAGGCTTCTTCCGCGTGTGCCAGGCGCAGGGACTGTCTGGCGAACAGGGGGTTCTGGTGCCGCAGCGCAATCGCCGCCACCTCATGCTCGACCGCGAAGTGTGCGAGGCCGTGGCCCAAGGGCGCTTTCACATCTACACCGCAGCGCACGTCGGTGAAGCCATGGAGCGGCTCACTGGCGTGCCCTTCGGGCAGACGCACGACGGCACGGGCTACGCGCCCGACAGCCTGCTGGGGCGCGCCGAAGCCACGCTGCACGCCTACCGGCGCGCCTGCCTGAAGGCGGGCAACCCGCGCGCGTGGCGCCGCCGTTCATGAGGCCCGGCGGCGCGGCAGGCGATCAGGCGCTGGCGAAACAGAAGGTCTGCCGTCCGTCGGCCTTGGCGCGGTACATGGCCCTGTCGGCGGCAACGATCAGGTCCATCGCGGTCAGCCCGTCTTCGGGGTACTGGCTGATGCCGATGCTGGCGCCAACATTGAGCGTCCGCATGCCGTAGGGTATGTCGGCCCGGGCCTGGTCGATGATCTTCATGGCCACCGTCACGATGCCTTCCGGCGGCGGCGAGGGGGCGTCGAGCAGCACCACGAACTCGTCTCCACCCAGCCGCGCGACCGTGTCGATCTCGCGCAGCACGCCCTGCATGCGCCGCGCAACGATGCGCAGGACGTAGTCCCCGGCGTCGTGCCCAAGCCTGTCGTTGATGTCCTTGAACCGGTCCAGGTCCACGAACATCAGCGTCACGTGCTCGTTGTTGCGCCGGGCCCTCGCTATCGCCTGCTCCAGCCGCTCCTGCAGCATGCGCCGGTTGGGCAGCCCGGTGAGGGAGTCGTGCTGGACCATGTGTTCCAGCTCCTCGCGGTTGTCCCGCAGGGTGACCATCTGGTGCGCGATCTGGTCCTGCATGCCCTGGAAGCTCCTCGCCAGGTCGCCAATCTCGTCGCTCCGGTCCACCGGCAGGCTGGCGTCGACCTGCCCCGCCGCGAACCGCCCTGCAGCCTGCTTGATGGCGTTGATCGGCCGGGTCACCGCGCCAGCCAGCACCACCGCCACGACCACGCAGCCCAGTGACAGCAGCAGCGCGCCCAGCACGATGTCGGTGCGCGGGCGATTGAACTCCTGCAAGACGCTGGACAAGGGTTGAGCCAGCCCCAGCATCAGCCCTTTCTCGTCAGACGCCACGGCCAGATCCCGGCGAACGAACGCGGCGACCAGCGGCGTGTCGGCCGACGAGGTGGGCGCCTCGAACACCACCTCTCCCGACGGCACGGCCACCAGGGCCTGAATCGCCGGGAACTCGTCCTGGATCAACACCCTGCGCCCCCGGTCGAAGCCGAAGGTGCGGGAACTGTCGGGGTGCACCAGCACATCGCCCTCGCCGTTCGCCAGGAACAAGCGGAATTCGCCGGGCAGGTCTGCCGCCAGCAGGCGGAAGACGGCGCGCAGGTCGACGTTGACAACGACGACCCCAAGCGGCGGCTGGCCGTCGAGCGGCACGACGGGCATGGCCAGCACAATCGTCGGCTTGTCCATGTTGAAGGCCGTGCCCCGCTCGTGGTTGATGGCGATGCGGGACAGGTAGGTGGCCCCACGCGGCAGCTTCAAGGCTTGCGATACGTAGGCGAAATGCCCCTTCTCCTGCAGGTCGTCCCCGGTGACCCGCACCAGGCGCTTTTCGTCGCGCTCCACGCGCACACGCTCCAGCCCATAACCCTGGGCAGAGATCAGGCGAATCTGGTTGTACGAGGGGTTGGCCAGCATGGCCTGTTCAAAGAGCGTGGCCAGCTGGTCGTCCAGCTGTGGTTGCGGCCTGGCCAGGGTGGCCCGCGTTACCGGGTGCTCAGCCAGCATCTGCAGCAAGCGGGACACCTCCTCCCGCGAGGTGGTGATCCGCGTCGCCAGCACCTGGGTCGAAGTCAGCAGGCGCGCCTTCGCGGCATCCACCAGGAGGTCACGCGTGATCAGGTAGCTGTGGATGGCGGCAATACCTCCTGCCAGCACCCCGACCAGGGTGAGCAGCAGCGCGAGCTTGGCGGCAATACCCAGCCTCATGGCGCCAGCACCTTGCTGGCCCGGTCACCCGAGACGATCCGGCTCCAGAGCTGGTTGCGGCGGTCCTCGCTTTCCACTGGCTCCAGCCAGACCAGGCGCGCGCCTTCCTGGATGAAGGGCGATTCCTGCATGGTGTTGGCCAGCCCCTGGCGCTCCAGCAGCACCTGGCCGGGCATGGGTTCCAGCATGAAGTTGATCCAGGCCATCGCCAGGGTGGGGTCGCGCGCGCCCTGGGTGACGCCCCAGCAGTCCAGCCAGGCCAGTGCGCCTTCGCGCGGCACCGCATAACCGGCATCGACACCGCGCGCCTGCAGCAGCTTGAGCTGCTGGGAACCGTAGTTCGCAAACATCAGCGCTGCCTTGCGCCCCAGGAACAGGTCCACCGACTCTTCCGGTTGGGTGTAGAAAGCCGCCACGTTGCGCCTCAGGGCCACGAGCCGGTCCACGGCCGCTGGCCACTGGTGGTTCTCCAGGCGGAAAGGGTTGGCCCAGTCCAGCGACTGGGCAGCCAGAGAGAAGTTGTGCGTGCCACCGTTGTAGACCAGCACCTTGCCCCGGTAGGCCTGGTCCCACAGCACGCGAATGCTCTGCGGCGGCGTGGGCAGCTGGGTGCGGTCGTAGATGATGCCCATCTCGGCGTAGGTGTAGGGCACCGCGAAACGCATGCCGCCCCGCGCCAGGCCCTTGATGGCCGCCGTGTCGGCAAACCGGGGCAACTGCCTGGCAATGTTTGGAACCGCGCGCGTGTCTATCGGCAGCAGCAGACCGGCGGCAATGTACCGTTGCATCTCGGCCGTGTTCGCCGCAAACACGTCGAAGTCGCGCCCGCCGTTGCGGTTGATGCGCTCCCAAAGCGCGGCGTCGGAATCAATGAAGGTGACTTCGACCTTGCGGCCATGTCGTTCCTCGAATGCCTTGACGACATCCGGGTCGGCATAGCCCGGCCAGGCCAGCACCTTCAGTGAACTGGCAGAGCCGGCATGCGCCCCCAGGGCCCAGCCAGCCAACACCCCCACCCCCAACAATCGACGCTGCTTCTGGAATGGCGTCATACAGTTCTCCGGCAGACCCAACGATATCTGCTCTGATTCCATTTTCCACGCCGGTAACCGGGGTGGCAAGCCCTGTCGGGCAGGGTATTTACCCCCGCATCAGTGCTTCGATCTCGTCGCCATCCACCGGCACGCCACGGGTGATCAGCTCGCAGCCGTCCTCAGTCACCACCGCGTCATCCTCGATGCGGATGCCGATGTTCCAGAACTCCTTGGGCACGTCGGGCGCAGGGCTCACGTACAGGCCGGGCTCGATGGTCAGCACCATGCCGGGGCGCAGGATGCGGCTCGGGCGGTCCTTGATGATTTCGCCCGACAGCGGGTCGCGGCGCTCGCTGAGCTGGCCCACCTCGGATGGCTCCACGTAGCTGCCGCAGTCGTGCACGTCCAGCCCCAGCCAGTGGCCGGTGCGGTGCATGTAGTGGCGGAAGTAATGGCGCTTTTCGATCACATCGTCCAGGTGGCCCACATCGTTGCGGTTGAGCAGGCCCAGGTCCAGCATGCCCTGTGCCAGCACGCGCACGGTAGCGTCGTGCGGGCCCACAAAACGTTTGCCTGGTCGCGTGGCGTCCACCGCCGCCTGCTGCGATGCCAGCACCAGGTCGTACAGCGCGCGTTGCGGCCCGGTGAACTTGCCGTTGGCCGGAAAGGTGCGGGTGATGTCGCTGGCGTAGCCGTCCAGCTCGCAGCCGGCGTCGATCAGCACCAGCTCGCCGTCGCGCACGGGCGCCGCGTCGGCGCGGTAGTGCAGCACGCAGGCATTGGCGCCCGCCGCCACGATGCTGCCGTAGGCCGGGTACTGCGAGCCATGCTGGCGGAATTCGTGCAGCAGTTCTGCGTCCAGGTGGTATTCGCGCACCTCCTGCCCGGCGCGGATCATGGCGGCGCTGCGCTGCATGGCGCGGATGTGCGCGTGCGCGCTGATTTGCGCGGCGCGCTTCATCACGCCAATCTCGTGCGCGTCCTTGATCAGGCGCATCTCATCCAGCAGGCTGCACAGGTCGCGCTGGGCGTCGGGGCACAGGGCGCCGTAGCGCACGCGGGCGCGCACCTTCTGCAGCCAGCCGTCCACCCGGGTTTCCAGCCCGGCATGGATGGCAAACGGGTACCACACGGCGTGGCGGTTTTCCAGCAGCTTGGGCAGGCGGGCGTCCAGCTCGTCCACCGAATAGGCCTCGTTCACGCCCAGCGCGGCGGGCGCGGCCTCGGGCCCCAGGCGGTAGCCGTCCCAGATTTCGCGCTCCAGGTCCTTGGGCTGGCAGAACAGCGTGGTGTGGCCTTCGGCCGTCAGCACCAGCCAGGCGCGCGGCTCGGTGAAGCCCGTGAGGTAGTAGAAGTAGCTGTCGAAGCGGAACAGGTATTCGCTGTCGCGGTTGCGCGTGCGCTCGGGCGCGGTGGGAATGATGGCCACGCCACCCGGGCCCAGCTGGGCGGCCAGGCGGGCACGGCGGTCGGCGTAGATGGCTTGGTGGGCAATGGCGCTCATGGGGTGTTCTGACTGAGTTTCAGGAAATCTGGTTCAACTGCGCAAGGCGTTCGGGGGTGCCCACGTCGGTCCACGCCCCGGTGTACAGCTCGGCGCTCACCTGCCCATTGTCCATGGCCCGGCGCAGCAAGGGCGCCAGCGGGGCTTTCACCCCCTGGGGGTTGCCGGTGGGAATGCTGCACAGCGGCTGCTGGAAGAAGGCCCGCCGGTACAGGCCGATGGTGCTGTAGGTGTAGCGCGGCCCAGGGTGTTCAGGGGGCAAGTTCAGCGCCAGCCCCTCGGGCGACAGGCCAAAGTCGCCCCGGGGGTTGTGTTCGGGGTTGGGCACCAGCCACACATGCGCCAGCAGGGAGCTGGCGGCAAAACGCGCCAGCGCCTGGGGCGCAAAGGCAAAACCAGGCGCAAACACGTCGCCCGCCGCCACCCAGAACACGTCCGCCAGCTGCGGCAGGGCGCGCGCAATGCCGCCGGCCGTTTCCAACGCACCGCCAAAGTCGCGTCCTTCCAGGGAATAGCTCAACGCCATGGCGTGGCCGCCTTCCTGCCATTCGGCGCCCAGGCGGACGGGAATCTGTTCCTCCAGCCACGCGGTGTTGATGCAGGCATGCGCCACCCCGGCGCGCGCCATGGCAGACAGATGCCAGGCCAGCAAAGGGCGGCCTTGCACTTCCAGCAGGGGTTTGGGCGTGGCGTCGGTGAGCGGGCGCATGCGCTCGCCACGGCCAGCGGCGAGCAGAAGGGCTTGGGCGGGGGGAAGTGGGTTCATCACCATGCGCCGATTGTGCGGGATGGTGGGCTGGGTTCTGGGCAGGCGCAGCCACGTTGCCCAGCACGGCCAGATGTGTTAAAAATGACCCTGCTTCAGTAGCCCACATGGGTGCGGTTGCCGAGGAAAAGCATGAAGCGCCACACCCACTGAACGTATTGTTTTTTGGTGGCCATGCTGTAGGGCTCAATGCCGAATTTCAGGATTTACAGGATATAGGCAAGTGCTGCGGAAATTTTCAGGGGTCACCAAGAATGAATAACATGCCATCATCAGCTATTATTAAAATAATTTTTTGGTCGACGCAACGCATACCCCTTTTCTGGAGCCAGCCCTGTACGGAAATAGCAGGCGAAACGGATCTTTTTGGCTAACTTCATCAAATTGCTTTTTTGACATGACCTCGCCACTCGGCCACCTATACTCCTCAACCTCTGAAATTTGACCATCAAATCGATTAATAGAGTATTTAATTATTTTTTCATAGATCAATCTCCCATTTCCATCTAAATAGGCCATTAATTGCTTGTACGCAGATAGCACAGCGCTGTTATTTTCGAGAATGACAAGACTCTTTACTGAGTTGCCTTCATCAACTTGGACTTCGTCAATAGATTGACCGTAAATAACAAAAACCCTAGTGCAAGCTCCGTCATCCGTAAGGCTGCACAAATCCCTTTCATCCGAGGCCCGCACCTTACAGGTTAGCATTACTTCACCAACTTCCAACGCACCAGAATAAGCATCGCCACTCCAAAACGCAGAACAAATAATCAAGACAAAAAACGCGACAATCCTCGAATAAAAATTTTTCCACATATTAATATCACCTGAATTGATTACATGTCTTACTGAATGAATTTTCACAGCTATCGACGCCATATGTCGCCACCCCCGCCGCATCGATATTAATGGTCGTTTGACTCCACGAGCTTCCATTTGAAGCAGTACCATTGGAGTACGTTGTGTTGCCGTAGGTTTGGCCATTCTGCCCCCATGAGCTTCCAGTGTTGCTGTTCTGGCCCTGCACGTTTTTGATATTTCCATATCGCTGTACGCTATACGCATTACCCGAATTTTCGTTGCAAGCTCAAAAAAGAACCAGGCCCATAAAAAGCAGCAAATACACCTGAAGTGAAAGTCAAAAAAATTGCAAAAAAACCAATGCTTTCATGACGAACCTTCGCTAAAAAATCAAAGCAAATCAATAGCTCGCCGCGCTTGCCATCGATACAAAATCGCAACACCCTCCCGAATCTACCTAAATCACAGCATATCTAGAAAAGACCTTCCGCGCCCTGGGTACGGAACAGCTATGCCATCCTGCACAAAAAACGATGGAAGACCGAGACGCATACTCTTTGGCGAATCTTTGCAAGGATTCGGTTCAGCTTCGTAGAAGGCCACGCAGTGCCCTTGCTTGGCATGGCCATCGAGTTGGTTCTGGTCTGTGCAGAAATGCACATCTTTGTCACATGTGGTGCAGTGTCGAATTTTGTCATCAGTGGTTGCTGTCAGTTCGTTCCAATCGGCACTGCACTCGTATTCCATGGTGCAGTTAAGAAATGGACCATCCCACCTGGGGTAGAAAGTCACATCCGATTGCGTCGAGTTGGTCATAGCCGTTACCCAATCAGGTCTGACTTGCGGATACCACGGCGGACCAACTCCCTCAACACCTTGCGCATGGCAACGGTCTCGATCTGCCGGATGCGCTCTTGGGTCAGCGTGGTTTTCACTGCGGCATACGGGTTGTAGTACCGGGGCACGTAAACCTGACTTTCTGCCGACTTGCTGCTGTTGCTCATGGGTTCATCCTAAGGTGTTAGATACCTACAACCAGCTTACGCCATCCAGACCCCATGCCAGGGTAAACACCTAGTCACTTTCTTTGGGCCTTCTTCTTGCTGGGGGCGCTTTTTGCCATTCTGGCCGGGGTTGTGTGGTCTGCACATCCCCTGTTTAGGGGAGGCTTGACCAGAAACCAAAAATTGGGGTTCCACTCAGGGGGACTGGCTCATGTGTGTGGGGGGGGGGGGACAAAGTCCGTGCCCCCCCCTGTCAGTCACATCCGGCCTAAACACCGTGTGCCAAGGTTGACGCCACCCTACTGGGGCGCCCCAGCGTGCCAGTGCAGGCTTGCCTGCTTCATCCACGTCGTGAATGGCGAACACGTTCTTTGCGAGATCGATACCAACGGTTACGATGGCCATGGACTTCCCCTTCCATAAAACGAGTGTGTTGATGAGCGATTGCACTTTCCATCGTGGCACCTGGATGCCGTACTGCGCAACTGCGCGGATCACTCGGGACGGGCAAGCCCCTGTCATTCGTTAGGACTATGATGGCCAGGGCCAAGCTCCTCCTGCCGTGGCTGTTGCGCGCATGGCCAGTGCTGGCGCTCTTGCCTATCATCGCTTGCCATTACGCCGCCGTGCAGGTGTTTCCGGCCCATGCCGTTCTTGTCAACAAGCTCACTGGCACTGCGCTGCAAATCGTCGGCGGCATCATCGTCCTGCTCGCGATCGATGGCAACCTCGGTTTGTTCCGCAAGCAGACGCTCTACTCGGTAGTCATTGAATGGTTCCGTGACTTCCCTCTGATCCGGAGGAATGTCACTATTGCTCTGAGCGGTGTCTCATCGTCATCAGCAACAGCCTCTGCAACTCTGTCGGTGGAGCGCCGCTTCACCACTGTCGAAGAGCGAGTGGCCGAGCTTGAGCGGCAAATCAAAGAGCTTCACACTACCATCGCTCAGCAGAAGGCTGCGCTTCTCGGTCGGATCGAAGAGGTCAAAGCAGAACTCGGCAAGGGCTTGGCGACCAACCAAGCCGCGATCCAGGAGTTGTCTGCCCGCATTGAGACATCCGCGGTCGGCGGCTTCAAGCAGCAGGGCTTTGGTGTCCTACTCGCAATCTATGGCGCTATCGTCAGTGTGTTCGCGTAAGCCTCTCAAGAAACACCAAATAACCGATTGATTTTCATGCTGTTTTCAAGCGGCAGGTGTAGGAGGCACGAGCTGCGTACCCATGGCCTTGTAGGCGAGGTGGTGCAATACCCGTTGGCGGTAGTGCTCCTCGTAGTAGTCCGGCCCCTGGGTAAGCATGGCGTAAATCAGTCGAGCCAGCTTGTGGGCGGCTACCGCCAGGCGTAGCGCCTGGGCCGCGCGGTTGGCGCAAAGTTTGGTCTTGCAACTCATGGCCTTGCCGCCCGTGATCTTGGTGCCCGGGCACAAACCCAACCAAGAAGCAAAGTGCTTGTCGCTGGGGAACTTGCCCATGTCGCCCCCCTCATCGGCACACGGTGCCCACCAGCGCGGTGGGCACATCGATGCCGTGCTGCGCAATCGCGCGACTCACTCGGGACCGGGGGTTTCCCTTTCACTTGTAAGCCCTCTTCACACAGTCAGGCCTATGCCGGTGCAAATGGATTGAAAACTTCCAACCCGAGTGCATGGAAGTCACTCACGTTTCTCGTCGCAACCGTCAACCCGTGCACTTTCGCGGTTGCTGCGATCATGGCATCTTCATAGAGCGTATCGGATTTCCTGTGCATCAACCGCGCCCACGCCCTGAAGGTAGTCGCATCCATTGGCAAAACGTTATAGGCGCCAGCCACCAACTCCAGCCACGCTTCAATTTCTTCGGCTTTGCCGGGGTCTTGCTCTCGCGTCAACTCAATACCGGCTTGTATCTCACCAAGGGTTACTGCGGAAAGGTATAGCTGGGCATCATCAATCGATTGCAGCCAAGCAACCACGCCTCCATGCGGGCGCTGCTTGCGGAGCTCAGAAACCACATTCGTGTCAAGCAAATACATGTTCGTCACAGCATTGGCTCCACATTGCGGCGCTTCGCGTTCCCTCGTGCTGGCACGATCAGGTCGGAACGAGCTTGGTCAGAGAGCAGCAGTTGCTTCAAAGAGGGGCGTGCAGCAGACTGCAAGCGGCGCCATTCTTGCACCGGCACAAGCACAGCCGCTTCAGCACCTCTCCTGGTCACCATCTGCGGGCCCTCCGCAAGGCACGCATCCAAGAACTCGCTAAAACGCGCTTTCGCATCTTGAACTGGCCATGTATGCATGACAACCCCAATCAAACTAGTCATTTGACTAGTTTACCATCATTAGCAGCACCTGTCAAACCACCTCTGGTGCTGTGGCCCGGGCTGACTGAGCGTCGCACTTAAGGTTTGACTCCGCCCCGTCTGATGTTGCTGTAATCGATGCCGTAACGGCAGCAGGCTGTGTATTGCTTGATGATCTGGCCTGCTACTCACACCAAGACCTATGCCCCTATCCCTCTTCTACGCATCAGTCCCCGTGTTCCTGCGCTACCTGGACCGTCTCTCTGGCCTGGTACGCGCAGCTGACGAGTGGACGCAGGCTCAGCACGGCAGCCCGCAAACGCTCCTGGCAGCAAGGCTTGCGCCAGACATGCTCCCGTTCGAGCGCCAGGTGGTGATTGCCACCAACTTCACGCTGCGTGCCTCGTATCCGCTTGCGGGTGAGCCCATTCCGCCATACGGCGAATTTCCGGAAACCTTTGCCGGGCTGCACGCCAGAGCCGACAGGGCCGTGGCGCTGCTGAAGGCACTTGAGTCTGCGCAGTTCATCGGCGCTGAATCGCGCATCATCGAAAGCTAGGCGGGTGAAGCACTCGTGCGGCTGCCGGGTTCCGAGTTTCTGTTCCAGTACGCACTGCCGAACTTCTTCTTCCACGTCACTGCCGCATACGCGGTTCTTCGCAGTCAAGGCGTGCCGCTGGGCAAAGCCGACTACGATGGATTCCACGCGTACACAAGAAAGCCATGAGCTTCCAAATGAACCTCCTGTTCGGCCTCTATACGCTGGCAAGCTTGGCGCACTTCACGCACAACGCCGAATACATTGCCTTCTACCCAGGCCTGCTCATTGTTTACGGCTTGCTCGGTGTTAACGGCTTGCTTCACTACACCCTGGCGCTGTGCTCGGAACACACGTTCGCCACCAACGTCACCATCTGGGCCGAAGTCGTTCTGGGTATCACTCTCGCTTGCGCGGCCGCCATCAGGGTTTACCGTTTGTCTCGGCCCAAGCTGCTGGCTGCCGCCTGACCAAGATGCTGAGCCTGTCAATGCTTGCCGGTCTGCCGCAGTTCACGTCTGCGCCCACTTCATACCAGTTCGCAAAGGATGGCGCGTGGGAGAGCGCTTGGTCATTCCCAAGTGACCGTTTGCCGTCGCACGCTGAACTGGCCGCCTACCTAGAACAAAGCACCGAGGTCGCCTTTGAGGCGTTCTTTGGCTCCGCGTTCTTCGGCGCACGCATGGTTGGTTCAGCGCTGGAGGTCGAAACCTTCGGCATCAAGTGCCTCCAGGCAGCTCGTGCCCGGGAGGCGTCCTTCACCTCCTTGCACCGCGAACTTGGCTGCCCGGTTCCGGGGCAAAGGCCTGCCTTTGTCGAAGTTGGCTGCGTCAACGCTTGGCGCAGCATTGGCGCCTTGCGCATTTCCGAGCCGCAACTCGCTTCTGTCGGGTTCGAACAGCTCTTGCAGCTCGTGTTTGAAAGTCCCGCCGTACAGGACACACGCCATCCCAAGGCAATTGAGTTCGCGTTTGACGCCCCCGTCCCACACTGGTTCGGCTTGCCTATTTCGACCCCGGGTACGCCGCATCCGGTCTCCCTAGCCTTGCTTCGCCAGGCCATGGAACTGGGCGCACCGCAAGTATCGCAAACGTAAGTAAGCAATAAAGTTCTGGCGAACGTCATGCCCCATAGCACCCTCTACGCCCTGGTACTCGCGGCCGCAGTGGCTCACGCGTCGTGGAATGCCATGGTCAAGAACAGCGGCGACCGCCTGCTGATGCTCGCGTCCATTCGTGTGGTCGGCCTGCTCACTGGCCTTGCTGTAGCGGCGGTGGTTCCTCTTCCCTCGGCCGAGAGCGTCCCGTTTCTTCTTGCCGCCGCAGCCGTTCACTACATGTACTACGCCCTGATGCTCAACGCCTACCGCGTGGGCGACATGAGTCAGGTTTACCCCATCGCGCGAGGCGTTGCTCCTTTGCTGGTTGCGGTTCTCGCCGCCGTCCTTGCGGGTGAGCTTCTGGGGCCGCTGTCTGCCTTGGCGGTTCTCGTTGTGTCCACCGGCATCTTTCTGCTGGCGTGGTCCGGGCACACCGTCAACCGCAAGGCGGTTGTGCTTGCGCTCCTGACGGGTGTTGCCATCGCGGGCTACAGCTTCCTGAGTGGTCTTGGCGTTCGCAAGTCCCAGTCGCTTCTTGGCTACATTGCGTGGCTGGAAATCGCTACGGGGGTGGGGATGGCGTCGGTGGCCTACGTTCGCAGAAAGCCGGTGCTTGTTGAGTTTGCCCGCACACAGTGGCGCTCCGGCCTTGTTGCTGGCGTGCTGGCCGTTGCGGGTTATGCCATCGCCCTTTGGGCCATGTCGGTGCTGGCCATGGCCCCAGTGGTCGCGCTCCGCGAGACCAGCGTTGTCTTTGCCGCCATCATCGGCTCCGTCTTTCTTCGTGAGGGTTTTGCCGGGCGCCGCGTTGCAGCGGCAACCACCGTATTGGTCGGCATCGTCCTTCTGGGTGTGGGAGCCCATCGGGCATAGTCAGCAAACGTTGGCCCAGGTCCAGCTGGCCTGTCGAACATTGGGGAGTACTCAGGATGCCGCGCACTTTTCTTGATCACATCACGGTCACTGCCTTTTCGCTGGACGCGGGTGCGGCATTCGTGTCCGAAGCCCTGGGTGTTTCGCCCCAGGTCGGCGGCGAGCATCCACGCATGGCGACCCACAATCTGCTGCTTCGCCTGGGTGACGCTGCGTTTCTTGAGGTCATTGCACCCAATCCTGCGGCCCGTCCGCCATCCCGGCCTCGCTGGTTTGCCCTTGACAGCCTCGACCCACAAGCGCAGCCGTCGCTGTCCACGTGGGTGGTGCGCACCGCCAACATCCAAAGAGCCGTGGCCGCTGCGTCTGAGCCCCTTGGGAATATTGAACCCATGAGCCGGGGCGCACTTGACTGGTTCATCACCATTCCCGCGGACGGCTCAGTTCCGCTGGATGGTGCCGCCCCCGCCCTGATCGAATGGCACGCCGATGTTCATCCCGCCACCCGTCTGGAGGACAAGGGGCTGTCTTTGGCCAGGTTCGAGATATTTCACCCAGACCCAGACCGAATATCCAGCTTGCTTGCCTCGCTGGAGCTTGACGCGCCGGTTGTCGTGCTGCCCGCCGGGCAAGGCACCTCCGCACGCCTGGTGGCGCACATCAACACCCCGCAAGGGCTTCGCGTTCTTTCAGCGCCACGTCCCATCATTCCGCCTGCGTGAAGACAGGAGTTCTCCATGAACGCCAAAGCACAAGACGAACTGCAACAGATTCTTCAAGCCCGGTTCGAGGCGAACATGCATCGGCACCAGGGCCTCACATGGGCGGACGTGCTGGCCAGACTCCAGTTGGTGCCTGCGGCGCTGGCAACCCTTCGCGAGATGGAAGCCTCTGGCGGTGAGCCCGACGTGACAGGCCACGACAAAACGACGGGACAAGTCATCTTCTGTGACTGCTCGGCCGAAAGCCCGCCGGGGCGCAGAAGCCTGTGCTACGACGGCGAGGCCTTGAACACACGGAAGGAGAACAAGCCCCAAGGCAGCGCCATGCAGGTGGCAGCGGCCATGGGGGTTGAGTTGCTGACGGAAGAGCAGTACCGCGCGCTGCAACAGCTAGGTGAGTTCGACACGAAGACTTCCAGCTGGATCACGACGCCCCAGGACGTCCGCTCGCTTGGCGGCGCTCTTTTCTGCGACCGGCGCTATGGCCGGGTGTTCGTCTATCACAACGGGGCGCAGTCCTACTACGCGGCGAGGGGATTCCGTGGGCTGCTTCGTGTTTGAGCCATGCACCTGGCGCTGGCAAAGAGCTCGCGGCGCAGCCACATGAAAGGCATCCATGTATCGTGTCTTAAGCGCATTCATCTTTGCTCTACTTGGCGTCGTTGATGCCGCGGGCCAAGTGCCCGTCAAGATTGCGGGGGTGGGCAAGCCGGTCGAAGCTATGCAGTGGGGGGCGGGCACTCACACGGTCATTGCGTTACACGGCTACGGCAACGGCCCAGAGCTTTTTGGCACAGGATTGGGCGAGGAGCTGGGCCCGAAGTTGGCATCCGCAGGCTTTTGGGTCTTGGCTCTTCGCTGGGCGGGCCTTCCATCAGGCGGCGAGGCGGAGGTCGCGGCGGCACTGGCTTGGGCTCGACAAACGGGTGCAACCGACGTTTCGCTTCTCGGGCACAGCTTTGGCGCGGACTTGGCCGCACGGGCCGCAATGGCGAACCCCGACGGTACCTTTGACACACTGGTCTTGCTGGCAATGACGGACGGCGCACCGATTACGTTGTCCAAGACCAAGAAGCTCTTCGTCGTCAGTGACGGTGACACCGTCTCCAAGCGCGCTCAGCAACTCGCCGAGCAGTCCGCCGAGCCGAAACGTTCTGTCGTACTTCGAGGAACGGGACATGCAATATCCGCCTTGTCGACTGGGCAGTTCGTTTTGTCGCAAGGCGTCATCGAAATGCTTGGCCGTGGAAGGTGACGCCCAAGAAAGACCAACAGCTGCCTCGTGGCCTTCGGCGAACACTGCGGCACGCGCGGAAGAGGGCCTTTGCCAAATCAACAGCAACGGTTGTAGCATCCACCTTCGGCTCCTTTCGATGGAAGGCCTGATGCCTACACCCCTGAAACCCCGTGCAATGCACACCGTTGCACGCCCACCAGCATGACGCCGCTGATCACCCTCATCACGCTGGGCGTTGACGACCTTGAGCGCGCCGTGGCGTTCTACCGTGACGGACTGGGTTGGCCAACGCAGGGCATCGTCGGCACCGAGTTCGAGAACGGGGCCGTGGCTTTCTTCAGTCTGCAGCCCGGCCTGAAACTCGCTCTGTGGCCTCGCGCCAGCCTGGCTGCCGACAGTGGGCTGCCGCTGCAGCCGCGCAGTGCGACAGAGTTCTCCCTCGCGCACAACGTGGCCAGCCCGCGCGAGGTCGATCTCGTCATGCAGCAGGCCCAGCAGGCCGGTGCCACGACCGTCAAACCCGCCCAGCCTACGTTCTACGGCGGCTACGCAGGCTGTTTCCAGGATCCCGACGGCCATCTCTGGGAAGTCGCGTTCAACCCGGGCTTTGCATCGCTCGGATAGCAGGCCGTCAGACCGCCCATGGCGGGTGGTCACCGGATGGAGAAGCCACATGACCCACATCGCCAAGAACACGATCTGCCTTTGGTACGAGCGCGATGCCGAAGAGGCCGCGCGGTTCTACGCGAAGACCTTCCCCAACTCGTCCGTAGGTGCGGTGCACCGCGCACCGGGCGACTTTCCATCGGGCCAACAAGGGGACGTGCTGACCGTCGAATTCACCGTGATGGGCATCCCCTGCCTGGGGCTGAACGGCGGACCAGCGTTCAAGCACAGCGAGGCGTTCTCGTTCCAGGTGGCCACTGAAGACCAGGCCGAAACGGACCGCTACTGGAACGCCATCATTTGCAACGGCGGGCAGGAAAGCGAGTGCGGCTGGTGCAAGGACAAGTGGGGCATCTCCTGGCAGATCACGCCAGTGGCGCTGACCAGGGCCTACACCAGCCCCGACCGCGCCGCCGCCAAGCGGGCGTTCGACGCCATGATGACGATGCGAAAGATCGACGTTGCGGCCATAGAAGCGGCGGTTCGCGGCTGACAGGCCGCCGCTGCTGGCTGGGCGTCAAGTGCTAGCGCGCCCAACCTCCGCCACCAGATGATCGATCAAAACCCGCACCTTGGGCGCGGTATGGCGCGAGGCGGTGAAGAGCAGCTGTGCCGTGCCCTGGTAATGGCTGTCGAACGTCCAGCCGGGCAGGACCTGGACCACGCGGCCTGAGGCCAACGCTTCGTCCGCCACAAAGTGGGGCACGCACCCCACGCCCAAGCCGGCCTCGATGGCGGCCAGCCGCATCTCGCTGTGGTTGATGGCGTAGCGCCCTTTGACCGTCACCTCGGCCTCCTCGCCCCCGCGAACGAAGTGCCAGCGGTTGTCCATCGCCTGCTCGCCCAGCGACAGGCAACTGTGGGCCAGCAAGTCGTGCGGTGTTTCGATGGCACCGTTCGCTGCCAGGTAGGCCGGGCTGGCCAGCACCAGTTGCCTCACGGGCATCAAGGCCCGTGCAACCATGCCCTGCGGCGGATCGTCGGTCAGGCGCACTGCCAGATCTACACCTTCGCGCAAGGGGTCCACGGGCCGGTCCGTCACCATCAGGTGCACGTCCACATCGGGGTAGCGCTGCATGAAGGCCAGCAAGGGTTGATGCAGCACATGGCGCGCAAAGGCCTTGGGCGCGCTGATGCGCACCAGCCCTTTGGGTGCCCCCACGTGTCCTTCCGCCACGCGCAACGTGGCTTGCGCGGCGGCCACCATTTCGCGCCCGCGCTCCAGCACCTCCAGCCCGGCCTGCGTCAGGCGCAACTGCCGGGTGGTCCGCTGCAGCAGAGAAACGCCCATGGCCCGCTCCAGCCGAGCCACCTGTCGGCTCACGGCCGACGGCGTCAAACCATGGTGCCGCGCCGCCGCCGAAAAGCTGCCCGACTCGGCCACACGCACGAAGGTCACCAGTTCGTGCATCACATCAAGGAAGTCATCTGTTCCCACGGCGCAAAGCTCCTGTTCTGGCGTCGAGTCTAGTCAATGCTGCGGGCGCGCCAAACAATGCCCCCTCGCTCACCTCACAGGAAAACGGCATGGCATCCATCGGCACCGAAACAGCTCAGGCACTAGGGGTGCGCCCCACCCGTGGCATGCACGTCGAAGGCCTGCTGCTGCTTGTGGCCGTGATCTGGGGCGGCAGCTACAGCGCGGCCAAGATCGCCACGGAACAGATGCCGGTGCTGCAACTTCTGGTGGTCCGTTTCGGGCTGACCTTCCTGTTGCTGCTGCCCGCCTTGCGGGGGCTGGCCCGGGCGTCCTGGCCCGCTGCGCTGGGGGGTGCGTCGGTGCTGGGCGCCAACCTGCTGGCCATCTTCGTCTGCGAGACCTTTGGCGTGTCTCTCACGTCTGCAGCCAACGCTGCGTTTCTCATCAGCCTGTGCGTGGCCTTCACGCCACTGTGCGAATGGTGGCTGCTGGGGGGGCGGCCCACTGCAGTGGTGACAACCGCAGTGGGCCTGTCACTGCTGGGCGCCATGCTGCTGGCCTTCCAGCACGGCGCGGGAACGGCAGCCTTGTCCTGGGGCGATGGCCTGATGGTGCTGGCAGCCTTGCTGCGCGGCGTGATGGTCTGCCTGACGCGCCGCCACGGGCAACGCCACGGTCTGCCCGCCTTGACGTTGACTGCCGTTCAAATGGGTGTGATGACGCTGGGCGCCGCTGCGTTGGCGCTGGCCGTGCACGGCACGGGCTGGCCACCGCTGCCACGCAGTGCTTCGTTCTGGGGGGCCATGGCCTTTCTGGTGCTGCTGTGCACTTTGCTCGCATTCTTTGTGCAGAACTACGCTGTCGCACGCACCCAGCCTTCGCGTGTCGCTTTGCTGATGGGCAGCGAGCCTTTGTGGGGTGCGCTGATCGCCGTCACCTGGCTGGGCGAACAAATGACCTGGCAAGGCTGGCTCGGCGGCGCACTGATCGTGATCTCCGCCTGGAGGGTCACCCGGTCAGGCTGACGCGCCCAGGACATTCGCAGACCAGCAGAGAGATGGTGATTTATGCATGGGGAGTTTGCCCCGTCAACCCAACTCTGGCAGACTGCCTCCATTCAAGCGGAGGTACCCCATGCGACTGTTGTTGGCCATCTTTCTGCCCTGGCTGCAGTTTTTCACCATCGGGCGGCCGTTCGCCGGCATCATCTGCCTGCTCCTGCAGATCACCATCATTGGCTGGATTCCCGCCGCGCTCTGGTCCGTCTATGCGCTGGGCCAGTACAAGACCGACAAGAAGATCGAGAAAGCCCTGTCTTCCCGCTGACGGACTTCACCCGCACTAGCCGCACCAACCATGATCGACCACATCGGCATCACCGTCAGCAGCCTGGAGAACAGCAAGGCCTTTTACCTGGCCGCGCTGGCCCCAATCGGCTACACCCTGCTGGCGGAGCTGCCCGCCTCGGTGACGGGAAGCCGGCGTTTCGCGGGATTTGGCGAAGCCCCCAAACCCGATTTCTGGCTGAGTGAAAGCTCGGCCAACCGCCCCCCGGTCCACGTGGCCTTCCGTGTGCGGACGCGGGCAGAGGTGGATGCCTTCCACCGTGCGGCGCTTGCCGCAGGCGGCCGCGACAACGGCCCACCCGGGCTGCGGCCCCACTACCACCCCAATTACTACGGCGCCTTCGTGCTGGATCCAGACGGCCACAACGTCGAAGCTGTCTGCCACGCGCCGGGTTGACCCCTTGTTCCCCCAGGAAGCTTCATGACCCTCGCTGCCCACGTCGCCGTCGCGCTCATCGCCTTGCTGCACATCTGGATTCTGGTGCTGGAGATGTTCCTTTGGGACAAGCCCGCCGGGCTCAAGGCGTTTGGCAAGCCGTTGGAGTTTGCGCGGGCTACCAAGGTGCTGGCGGCCAACCAGGGGCTTTACAACGGCTTCCTGGCCGCCGGGCTGCTGTGGGGCCTGGCCAGTGGCAAGGCAGACGTGCAGATCTTCTTCCTGGCCTGCGTACTGGTGGCGGGCATTTACGGCTCGGCCACGGCAAGCCGCAAGATTCTCTTCATCCAGGCGGTTCCCGCCACCATCGGGCTGGCGCTGGTGGTGTTGGCCTGAGGCAACGGCCTGCGGGTGACTTGCGCGGGCTTGCCCCCGCGCCCGGCGGGAAAAAACAGCTCCCCCGTTAAAATCATGGGTTTGTCGATCCGCGGCGCCTGCCGCGCGCCACCTACCCCGAGGCCCACATGACCGCCGCCACCACATCCGCAGTTTCCGCACAGACCATGGCCAACGCCATCCGCGCCCTGGCCATGGACGCCGTGCAGCAAGCCAATTCCGGCCACCCCGGCGCCCCCATGGGCATGGCCGACATGGCCGTGGCACTGTGGAGCCGCCACCTGCGGCACAACCCCGCCAACCCGCACTGGGCCGACCGCGACCGCTTCGTGCTGTCCAACGGGCACGGCTCCATGCTGATCTACGCGCTGCTGCACCTGAGCGGCTACAAGCTGCCCATTGGCGAACTGAAGAACTTCCGCCAGCTGCACAGCAAGACCGCGGGCCACCCCGAGGTGGGCATCACCCCCGGCGTGGAAACCACCACCGGCCCGCTGGGCCAGGGCATCACCAACGCCGTGGGCATGGCGCTGGCCGAAAAACTGCTGGCCGCCGAGTTCAACCGCGAAGGCCACCAGATCGTCGACCACCGCACCTACGTGTTCCTGGGCGACGGCTGCCTGATGGAAGGCATCAGCCATGAGGCCTGCGCCCTGGCTGGCGCCTGGAAGCTCAACAAGCTTATCGCCCTGTACGACGACAACGGCATCTCCATCGACGGCCAGGTCGCCCCCTGGTTCATTGACGACACCCCCGCACGCTTCAAGGCCTATGGCTGGAACGTGATCGGCCCGGTGGACGGCCACGACACCGACGCCGTGGACGCCGCCATTGCCCAAGCGAAGCAAAGCGCTGACAAACCGACGCTGATCGTCTGCAAGACCTCCATTGGCAAAGGCAGCCCCAACCGCGCCAACACCGCCAAGGCCCACGGCGAGCCGCTGGGTGCCGAAGAGATCAAGCTCACCCGCGAAGCGCTGGGCTGGACGCACGCGCCCTTCACCATCCCCAAGGACATTTACGCCGCCTGGGACGCCAAGGAAGCCGGCAAGGCCACCGAAAAGGCCTGGAACGAGCGCTTCGCCGCCTACAAGGCCGCCTTCCCCAAGGAAGCCAAGGAATTTGCGCGCCGCATGAAGGGCGAACTGCCCAAGGGCTTCCAGCAAACCGTGGTGGATGCCGTGCTGGCCGCCCACACCAAGGCCGAGACCGTGGCCAGCCGCAAGGCCAGCCAGATTGCCCTGGAGGCCTACACCGCTGCCCTGCCCGAATTGCTGGGCGGCAGCGCCGACCTGACCGGCTCCAACCTGACCAACACCAAATCCACCCCCAACCTGCGCTTTGACGGCGCTGGCGCGGTGGTGAAGAACGAGGCAGGCCAGGGCGGCCGCCACATCAACTACGGCGTGCGCGAATTCGGCATGGCCGCCATCATGAACGGTGTGGCCCTGCACGGCGGCTTCGTGCCCTACGGCGGCACCTTCCTCACCTTCTCCGACTACTCGCGCAACGCCATCCGCATGGCCGCGCTGATGAAGCAGCGCGTGGTGCACGTGTTCACGCACGACTCCATCGGCCTGGGCGAGGACGGCCCCACGCACCAGTCGATTGAGCACGCCGCCAGCCTGCGCCTGATCCCCAACCTGGACGTGTGGCGCCCCGCCGACACGGCCGAAACCGCCGTGGCCTGGGCCGTGGCCCTGCACAACACCCAGCGCCCCACCGCGCTGCTGCTGAGCCGCCAGAACCTGCCTTACGCGCCCAAGGCCACCTCGGGCGTCGCGCCCGACGCTTCGGGCCTGGACGCCATCAACAAGGGCGCCTACGTGCTGGCCGAACCCACCGAGGTGGGCTTCAAGGCGGGCAAGAAGCCGAAGGCCGTCATCATTGCCACTGGCTCTGAAGTGCAATTGGCGCTGAAGGCCCAGGAACTGCTGGCCCAGCAGAAGGTGCCGGTGCGCGTGGTGTCCATGCCCAGCACCACCACGTTTGACCGCCAGAGCGCCGAGTACAAGGCCGCCGTGCTGCCCGCTGGCGTGCCGCGCGTGGCCGTGGAAATGGGCGCCACCGACGGCTGGTGGAAGTACGGCTGCGCCGCCGTGGTGGGCATCGACACCTACGGTGAGTCGGCCCCGGCACCGGTGCTGTTCAAGCACTTTGGCTTCACCGCCGAGAACGTTGCCGAGACCGTGCTGGCCGCGCTGCAGCGCTGACCCCCTCCCCCGCGCCAGCGTGGCATGCACGGCTGCGCTGGCGCACTGACCCCTCTGCCCCATTGAAACCATCCCGCGGGGCAGAACGGTCAAAAACGGTTACGTAACCATTTTGTAACTTTCGATCGAGGCTCTCATCATGACCATCAAAGTAGGCATCAACGGTTTCGGCCGCATCGGCCGTCTTGCCCTTCGCGCCGCGCTGCAGCAAGGCTTCAAGGACATCGAGATCGTTGGCATCAACGACCCCAAGCCCGCCGACTACCTCGCCTACATGCTCAAGTACGACAGCGTGCATGGCCGCTTCCAGGGCGACGTGGCGCATGACGACAAAGGCCTGATCGTCAACGGCAAGCGCATTGCCCTGAGCCACGAGCGCGACGCGCACCTGCTCAAGTGGGGCGAGATGGGTGTGGATGTGGTGCTGGAGTGCACCGGCCACTACCTGACCGAACCCACCAGCAAGCTGCACCTGGACGCTGGCGCCAAGAAGGTGGTGATCTCCGCCCCGTCCAAGGACGACCACATCCCCATGTTCGTCTATGGCGTGAACCACACCAAGTACGCTGGCGAAGCCATCATCAGCAACGCCAGCTGCACCACCAACTGCCTGGCCCCGGTGGCCAAGGTGCTGAACGACAAGTGGGGCATCAAGCGCGGGCTGATGACCACCGTGCACGCGGCCACGGCCAGCCAGAAGACGGTGGACGGCTCCTCGCGCAAGGACTGGCGCGGCGGGCGTGGCATCCTGGAAAACATCATCCCCAGCACCACGGGCGCGGCCAAGGCGGTGGGCAAGGTGATTCCCGAGCTGAACAAGAAGCTCACCGGCATGTCCTTCCGCGTGCCCACCAGCGACGTGTCGGTGGTGGACCTGACGGTGGAACTGACGAACGAGGCCAGCTACGAGGAAATCTGCGCCGAGATGAAGGCGCAGAGCGAGGGCAAGCTCAAGGGCATCCTGGGCTACACCGAGGAGAAGGTGGTGTCCACCGACTTCCGCGGCGAACCCTGCGTGAGCGTGTTCGATGCCACCGCCGGCATTGCCCTGGACAAGAACTTCGTCAAGGTCGTGGCCTGGTACGACAACGAGTGGGGCTACGCCTGCAAGTGCCTGGAGATGGTGCGCGTGGTCTCCAAGCACAAGGCCAAGTAAACCGTTTCAATGGTGGTGGCCATGCTCCCCGTGGGCATGGCCATGCGCCACTTCTTCGGCCGAGGCGGCGCGCACCTCCAGCACCTTCAGCGCGAACTTCAGCACCTTGCCCGCGTGCGGGTGGTTGCCGTCGATGATGACCTGCGGCCCCTTGATCTTGACCACGGTGAAGATGCGCTCGTGCCCGTCGTCGGCCACGCCGCGCAGTGTGCCGCCCACCTTCACGCCGGGCGGAAAGTCGGCCTTGGCGATGGTCTGCACCAGGCTTTCGTCGCGTTCGCCAAAGGCATCCTCCGGCTGGAGCTCGACGGTGGTGGCAAAGCCCGCCTGCTGGCCTTCGAGCGCGGCCTCGATCTTCTCGAAGGTGTTGCCGTAGCCGCCGTGCAGGTAGGACATGGGGTGCTCGCTGGCCTCCAGCTGCTTGCCCTGGGCATCGCTCACGCGGTAGCTGAGCGTGACGACGGTGTCTTTGGTGATGTTCATGCTTGAAACCCCATGCGGGGCCTGTGGTGGGTTCAGGAACAGGGCTGCAGCGTCTTGTCGGCCAAGATGCCCAGCCCCTCGATCTGGCGCCGCTCGCTCTCGGTCACAGCGGGCAAACGCAGGGTGAAGGTGCGGCTCTCCTGCCGCTCCTGCACGACGCGCGCGTCTCGCACGCCGTCTCGCTGGACCTGCTGCAGGGCCTTGCGGGCGGCGTCCTCGGTGGAATACGTGCCCAGCGCCAGGCCGGGCTGCAAGGCAGGAACGTTCACTTCCCGGTGCTCGATGCGCTCCTGGCGCAGCTCGGCCCGGCGCCGCTGCATGGCGTCGCTGCTGGCGAACTTGCCCAGGTAAACAATCCAGCGCGCGGACACCGCAGACTCTGTCAGCGTCCAGCCCTTGGCTGCGCCGCCAAGCCTCAGCATGGCCGCGTTGACGGTGATGACCTGCGCGGGACTGAACCCGCTGGCCTGCCAGCAGGCCGTCGCCTCGGGCACGGGGGCGGGTGCGGCTGGGGGCGCAACGGGCGCAGCCAGGACGGCTGGCTCGGCAACGGGCTCTGACGGCTCCGAGGACGCGGCATCTGGCGCTTCAGGTGCCTCGGGTGCTTCGGGGGTTGGCGCACCGTCCGGCGCCTGGCCTTGCGCGTTGACAAGGCGCAGCTTGCCGGGCTCGATCTGTTCTGCCAGGCGGTGGGGCTCGCGCTGGTCCTGCGGGGCCAGGCCAACAGTGGCCAGCCAACCCTGCGTATACGCAAAAAACAGCCCGTTGGCCAGCAGCAGGACCAGCAGCAACCGTTTCAACATGGGCGCACGCTCACTTCCGCGCTCGTGACCGTCTCCAGTCCGCTCGCCGAGCGCAGCAGCAGGGCACCGTCGGCGCCCACGCCCGCAGCCTCGCCTTCACGCCCGTCGGACAGGCGCAGCATGCGGCCAGCCAGGGCATCGCGGGCGGTGAAACGCGCCACGAACGGGCCGAAACCTTCCTGTTCAAAGGCCAGCAGGTCGCGCACCAGGCCCGGCACCACGGCAGCCAGCCACTCCCCGGCGTCCAACGCGGCGGCCACACCGCCCAGCTCACGCAGGCCCACGGGGGGCACGGGGGGCAGCACACTGGGATCGTCAGGCATGGCTGGTGCGGGCGGCAGCTCGGGCGTGGCCACGTTCAGGCCTGCGCCTATCACCGCATAGCGCTGCTCGCCCACGCTGGCCGTTTCCACCAGAATGCCGCCCAGCTTGCGCTCCTGCCACCACAGGTCGTTGGGCCATTTCAGGCGCACCTGGGGGTGCAGGTGCTCGGCCAGGCTCACGCCCACGGCCAGCGACAGGCCCGACCAGTCGCGCGGCGCCAGCGGCAGGCCCAGCGAAAAGGTGAGCGAATCGCCCGGACGGCTGACCCAGCCCTTGCCCCGGCGGCCCCGGCCAGCCGTCTGCTCCAGTGCCACCAACAGGGTGGGGGCCTGCTGCCCGGCACGGGCACGGCGCATCAGCTCGGTGTTGGTGGAGTCGATGCTGGGCAGCACCTCCACGCTGAAGCCAGGCAGCAGCGGGGCGATGGCCTGCCACAAGCCTTCAGCCTGGCGCGTCAGGGCGGTCAAGGCGGCGCCGGGTGGGTTCGTCATTTTTTGTTCGGAGCCCGCCAGCCGCGCTTGGGCGAGAGCAAGGTCCCCCGGCAATGCGGCGCACCGCACCAGCAGGGGTACTCGGCCTTGAGCTTCTTGGTGTAGGGCTCGTCGATGATCAGGCCGTAGTCGTAGAAGAGTTCTTCGCCCGCGGCAATGTCGCGCAGCGCGCGGATGAACACGCGGCCGCCCTCGGTTTCCTCGGCCTCGCAGTTCGGGTCGCA
This sequence comes from Hydrogenophaga aquatica, assembly GCF_054780915.1. Taxonomy (NCBI): domain Bacteria; kingdom Pseudomonadati; phylum Pseudomonadota; class Betaproteobacteria; order Burkholderiales; family Comamonadaceae; genus Hydrogenophaga; species Hydrogenophaga aquatica. Next base: position 99,262 of record NZ_BAAGVK010000019.1, read on the forward strand.
GCTGTGGTTGATCCAGCGGGCCGAATTGCCGCCGAACTTGGCGTCGATGACGTGCCCGTCGTCGATATGGAAATAGAAGGTGTGGTTGGGGTCGGCAGGGTCGTGCGGGTGGCGGTCCTGCGCTTCGTCCCAGGTGATGACCTCACCGGTGTATTCGATGATTCGCTCGCCAGCAGCGATATCGGCCAGGGCATAGACGCCCTTGCCGTGCACGCCCGAGCGGCGGACCTGGATGCGGCGGCGCGGCGCCTGAGCGGGAGTTTTGGAGCGGGCGGCTGGCACGTCTGGAAATTTTGGTAAGGTAATTTCATGCATGCACGCGTGTGTGCGCACACAGGTGCGCGTGCGCGCGCATGGGAGTGAATTGTAGAGATGAACACAACTGGTATTTCCAAGACCCTGGTGATCGCCGAAAAACCTTCGGTGGCGCAGGACATCGTGCGGGCCCTGACCCCCGTGGCAGGCAAGTTCGAAAAGCACGACGACCACTTCGAGAACGAGCGCTACGTCGTCTCGTCCGCCGTGGGCCACCTGGTCGAGATTGCAGCCCCCGAGCAGTACGACGTCAAGCGCGGCAAGTGGAGCTTTGCCCACCTGCCGGTGATTCCGCCGCACTTCGACCTCAAGCCCATCGACAAGACCAAGTCGCGCCTGTCTGCCGTGGTGAAGCTGGCCAAGCGCAAGGACGTGGGCGCTCTGGTGAACGCCTGTGACGCGGGACGCGAGGGTGAGTTGATCTTCCGCCTGATCGAGCAGTACGCCGGTGGCGCCAAGCCGCTGAACAAGCCGGTGCAGCGGCTGTGGCTGCAGTCGATGACGCCCCAGGCCATCCGCGAGGGTTTCGAGAAGCTGCGCAGCGACGAGCAGATGCGCCCACTGGCCGACGCCGCGCGCAGCCGCTCAGAGGCCGACTGGCTGGTGGGTATCAACGGCACGCGCGCCATGACGGCCTTCAACAGCCGCGACGGCGGTTTCTTCCTGACCACCGTGGGCCGCGTGCAGACGCCGACGCTGGCCATCGTGGTGGAGCGCGAGGAAAAGATCCGTGCCTTCCGCAGCCGCGATTACTGGGAGATCCACGCCGCCTTCGCCGCGCAGGCGGGCGAGTACCCGGGCAAGTGGTTTGACCCGGCATTCAAGAAGCCCACGGGCGATGGTGCCGACGCCGAGCTGAAGGCCGACCGCCTGTGGACCGAGGCCGAGGCCCAGGCCGTGGCGCAGGCCGTGCGCGGCCAGCCCGCCACCGTGACGGAAGAGTCCAAGCCCACGACCCAGGCCAGCGGCCTGCTGTACGACCTGACCAGCCTGCAGCGCGAGGCCAACGGCCGCTTCGGCTTCAGCGCCAAGACCACGCTCGCACTGGCGCAGAGCCTGTACGAAAAGCACAAGGCCCTGACCTACCCGCGTACCGACAGCCGCGCCCTGCCCGAAGACTACCTGGGCACCGTGCGCCAGACCATGGAGATGCTGGCCGCCAGCCCCATGCACCACCTTTCGCAGCACGCGCGCACCGCGCTGGACAATGGCTACATCAAGCCCACCAAGCGGGTGTTCGACAACAGCAAGGTGAGCGATCACTTCGCCATCATTCCCACGCTGCAGGCGCCCAGCGGCCTGAGCGAAGCCGAACAGAAACTCTACGACCTGGTGGTGCGCCGCTTCCTGGCGGTGTTCTTCCCGAGCGCCGAGTTCATGGTGACCACGCGCATCAGCAAGGTGAGCGTGCCCGGCGCCACCCACCACTTCAAGACCGAAGGCAAGGTGCTGGTGAAACCCGGCTGGATGGCCGTGTACGGCAAGGAAGCCGCCGAGGACGTGGAAGACGCCAAGGCCGGTGACAAGGGCCAGAACCTGGTGCCCGTGCAGCCCGGCGAGAAGGTGCACACCCAGGAGGCCGTGGCCAAGGGCCTGAAGACCCGCCCGCCCGCCCGCTACAACGAAGCCACGCTGCTGGGCGCCATGGAAGGCGCGGGCAAGCTGGTCGACGACGACGAACTGCGCGAAGCCATGCAGGAAAAAGGCCTGGGCACCCCTGCCACGCGCGCGGCCATCATCGAAGGCCTGCTCACCGAAAAGTACATGCTGCGCGAAGGGCGCGACCTGATCCCCACGGCCAAGGCCTTCCAGCTGATGACGCTGCTGCGCGGCCTGGACGTGGAGGAACTCTCCAAGCCCGAGCTGACGGGTGAGTGGGAATACAAGCTCTCGCAGATCGAGCACGGCAAACTGAGCCGCGAGGCCTTCATGCGCGAGATCGCCGAGATGACCGAGCACATCGTGCGCAAGGCCAAGGAATACGATCGCGACACCGTGCCGGGCAACTACGCCACCCTGGCCACACCCTGCCCCAACTGCGGCGGGGTGGTCAAGGAAAACTACCGCCGCTACGCCTGCACCGGTGCGGACGGCAAATCCGACGGCTGCGGATTTTCCTTCGGCAAATCGCCGGGCGGGCGCACCTTCGAGGTGGAGGAAGCCGAGACCTTCCTGGCGGCCAAGCACATCGGCCCTCTGGAAGGCTTCCGCTCCAAGGCGGGCTGGCCCTTCGTGGCCGAGCTGGTGCTGAAGTTCAGCGACGATGACAAGAACTGGAAGCTTGAATTCGACTTTGGCGACGACAAGGCCGACGAGGACACGGGCGAGCTTGTGGACTTTGCCGGTCAGGCCTCGCTGGGCCCCTGCCCCAAGTGCGGCAGCCCGGTGCACGCGCACGGCAGCAACTATGTGTGCAGCAAGGCCGTGCCCACGGCCGAGCAACCCACGCCCAGCTGCGACTTCAAGAGCGGCAGGACCATCCTGCAGCAGGACATCGAGCCTGAGCAGATGCAAAAGCTCCTGTCCACGGGCAAGACGGACCTGCTGGACAAGTTCGTGTCCAACAAGACGCGCCGCACGTTCAAGGCCTTCCTGGCCTGGGACCCGGGCGCGGGCAAGGTGAACTTCGAGTTCGAGCCGCGCGATAGCAAGTACCCGCCGCGCAAGACGGCAGCCAAGACGCCTGCCAAAGCACCGGCCAAGAAAGCCGCCGCTCGCAAGACCCCAGCCCGGAAAAAATCCGGCGCCTGACCTAGCATTTGCAAGCCCATAAACAGGAGACCCTTTGATGAGCCTCAAGCTGTACTACGCCCCTGGCGCCTGCTCCTTCGTGCCGCACTCGCTGCTGGAACTCAGCGGCGTGCCGTTCGAGCCTATGCTCGTGAAACTGCACCGGGGCGAACACCAGACCACGGAGTACCTGACCATGAACCCCCGCGGCCAGGTGCCCGTGCTGGTGGATGGCAGTGATGTGATCACCCAGATCGTGGCCATCGTGCTGCACCTGGACCAGCGCCTGCCCGAGGCCAGGCTGCTGCCCGCCAGCGGCATGGAACGCACCCGCGTGCTGGAAACGCTGATGTGGATGAACAACACCGTGCACCCCACCTTCACGCACGTGTTCATGCCGCAGAAGTTCACCGACGACCCGGCAGCCCAGCAGGCGGTCAAGGCCTTCAATGCGGCCAAGTACCGCGAATTGCTGGAAGAGATTGAAGCCCGCGCCGAAGTGGCAGCCCCCTGGCTGGCCGGGGAGCGCCCCGGCGTGCTGGACGCCTACGCGTTGACCTTCCTGCGCTGGGGCGGTTTCGCTGGCATCGATCCCACCACCCTGCCCGCCACCTGGGCGCTGGCGCAGCGCTATGCCGCCCTGCCTGCGGTGGCCCGCGTGGTGGACCGCGAGCGGCTCCAGCTCAACGTCTACAAACCGGCTGCCTGAACAGCCTTTCGGGGGCAGTCACTCCTGAAGCTGCTGCCCGCCAAAACGCACGGACACGCGCAACCCCCTCGGCACCTTGCCGGGGTGGGTGTCCTCCATCTGCAGGCTGGCGCCGTGCTGCTGGGCAATCTCGTGCACGATGGCCAGCCCCAGGCCTGAACCGTCCACGTTGGTGCCCAGCGCGCGGTAGAAAGGCTCCAGCACCAGGCCACGCTCTTCCTCCGGAATGCCCGGGCCGTTGTCCTCCACCTGCAACACCTGCACGCCGCTGTAGCGGTCCACCAGCACACGCACCGTCACCACACCACCCGCTGGCGTGTAATTGATGGCGTTGTCCACCAGGTTGCGCACCAGTTCGCGCAACAGGGTGGGGTTGCCATCCATGAAGCATTCCGGCGGCACGTGGTCCGGTCCTTCGTAACCCAGGTCGATCCGCTTTTCCAGCGCCCTGGGCACCGAATCCTCGATCACCTCCATCACCAGATCGGCAAGGTCTATCGGGCTGCTGGGCAAGGTGCGGCCCGTCGTTTCGGCGCGCGCCAGCGCCAGCAGCTGGTTCACGGTGTGCGTGGCCCGCACGCTGGACTTGGCGATCTGTTGCAGCGAGCGGTGGATGTCCTCGCCCGGCGCCGCCTGCTGCGCCATTTCGGCCTGCATGCGCAAACCTGCCAGGGGCGTCTTGAGCTGGTGCGCGGCGTCGGCCAGGAAGCGCTTTTGCGTGCTCAGCGAGGTCTTGAGCCGGTCGAGCAGGTCGTTGATGGAGGACACCAGCGGCGCCACCTCCTGCGGCACGTGCTTGTCCTCGATGGGGCTGAGGTCGTCGGGCTTGCGGGCGCGGATGCGCTGCTCCAGGTCGCTCAGCGGCCGGATGCCGCGCACCAGCGCCAGCCACACCAGCAGCACCGCCAGCGGCAGGATGATGAACTGGGGCACCATCACGCCCTTGATGATCTCGGTCGCCAGCTTGGAGCGCTTGCCCCGCGTCTCGGCCACCTGCATGAGCACGATTTCGTCGCGCCCGGGGCCGCGCGGCACCCACGTGTAGGCGACACGCACCTCTTCGCCGCGCAATACGTCGTCGCGCAGGTAGACGGAGCCCGGCTCACTGGGTGACTCCAGGGCTGGCGGCGGAAAGTCCGGGTCGCCGCTGACGATGCGGCCATTGCGGTCGGCAACCTGGTAGAAGACCTGGTCGGTATCGTCGGCGCGCAACAGGTCGCGCGCCTGCGTGGTGAGGTTGAACTGGGGCCGGTTGTCCTTGTAGACGACGAACTGCGTGAGTGCCTGCAGGGTGAATTCCAGCGCCCGGTCGTAGGGCTTGCTGGCAATGCCCTGGGCCACGAACCAGGTCAGGGCCAGCGACAGGGGCCACAGCAGCAGCAGCGGCGTGAGCATCCAGTCCAGGATCTCGCCGAACAGGCTGCGTTGTTCGCGCTGGAACAGACCGAAGGAAACTGGCGGGTCTCTGTCGGTGTCTGGGCCGTCCGCCGTTGCCGGCTCGGCTCGCGCCGGTTCAGCCGTTGATCTTCTCAAGGCAGTATCCCAGGCCGCGCACAGTGGCGATGCGGATGGGGCCCTTCTCGATCTTCTTGCGCAGGCGGTGGATGTAGACCTCGATGGCGTTGTTGCTCACCTCCTCGCCCCACTCGCACAGGCGCTCGACCAGCTGGTCCTTGCTGACGAGGCGGCCGGCGCGCTGCAGCAGCACTTCCAGCAACCCCAGTTCGCGGGCGGACAGCTCGATCATCTTGCCGTCGATAGTGGCCACGCGCCCGGCCTGGTCGTAGACCAGCGGCCCGTGCTTGATCTGGCTGGTGGCGGCGCCGCTGCCCCGGCGTACCAGGGCACGCACGCGGGCTTCCAGCTCCTGCAGCGCGAAGGGCTTGGCCATGTAGTCGTCGGCCCCCAGATCCAGGCCCTTGACGCGGTCTTCGATACTGTCGGCGGCCGTGAGGATGAGCACCGGCATGGTGGTGCCGCGCGCACGCAGGCGCTTGAGCACCTCCAGGCCATGCATCTTGGGCAGGCCCAGGTCGAGGATGAGCAGGTCGAATTCGTTGTTGGTCATCAAGGCCGCGTCGGCCTCGGTGCCACTGGCCACGTGGTCCACGGCGGCCCCGGCGGCGCGCAGCGTGCGCAGCAGGCCATCGGCCAGCACCTGGTCGTCTTCGGCGATGAGGATGCGCATGGTGTCTCCTTCGGGCTCGGCGCGTGGTCTTTTCCCCCATTTTAGTGACCGGCTGCTGGTTCCCATGCAGTTGTTGCGCGGTTTGTTGCGTAGAGGACCTGGTACAGGAGTAGCTCGAAGTTTTTTGGCGGCTCAAGGCGTGTGTGCCCAGGGCCAGGCCTGCCGCAGCGAGCGAGGTGCCCCGGAAGACAACAACACCAACAAACCCATCAACTTGAGCAATAAGCCCTGGTCACGCCCCATCCGCATAGGCTTCCAAGCCCAGCGCCACCACAGTAGCCACATCGTCACCCACCTGAGCACGAAACTCAGCCTCGGCCTGCGTCACCGCCTGGTGGAACGCCGCCAGCCAATCCAACCCCGTGTCAGTGAAAACGATTTTTTTGGCCCGCGCGTCCAACGGGTCAGCCACCCGCTGCACCAAACCCCAGGCCACGCACTGATCCACCAACCCCCCCATGGCCTGCTTGGTCATGCCTGCGCTTTCAGCCAGCTCGGTCAGGCGCGAACCGCGCAGGCTCAGGTGCCGCGTGATGTGGATGTGCGCCGCCCCCACCTGCCCCCGCGCCGCCAGGTTCGACAACGCCAATGGCGCGTCCACAGAGTGCGTCATCAGCTCCAGCACCCGGGCATCAAAGCGGCGCAGAGCGTGCCCCATCAGGCGCCCCAGGTGGGTCTGGCGCCAGCGGTCCTCCAGCATTTCCTGCGACCCGGTGAACGTTGTTTCCATGGCCAAAAATGGTAATGCAAACTGACTAAAAATATTGATTTTCAGAAGATATATCGCGATAAACTGCCGTCCAAGCACCGACCCACATTTGTTGAAGCCAGGGAGGCTGGTGCTTCAACCCCATGTTTTAAAAGGACTTTTCATGAACGCAACCGTCAACCCCGCCGCCAAGGCACTGGACAGCGAAAAAGCCAAGGCACTCCAAGCAGCGCTGGCCCAGATCGAGAAACAGTTCGGCAAGGGCACCATCATGCGCCTGGGCGAAGGCGAGGCCATCGAAGACATTCAGGTCGTCTCCACCGGCTCGCTGGGCCTGGACGTGGCCCTGGGCGTGGGCGGTCTGCCGCGCGGCCGCGTCATCGAGATCTACGGCCCGGAATCGTCCGGCAAGACGACGCTGACGCTGCAGGTCATCGCTGAAATGCAGAAGCAGGGTGGCACCTGCGCCTTCGTGGACGCCGAGCACGCCCTGGACGTGCAGTACGCCCAGAAGCTGGGTGTGAACCTGCAGGAGATGCTGATTTCCCAGCCCGACACCGGCGAACAGGCGCTGGAGATCGTGGACAGCCTGGTGCGCTCCGGCGCGGTGGACCTGATCGTGGTGGACTCGGTGGCCGCGCTCACGCCCAAGGCCGAAATCGAAGGCGACATGGGCGACAGCCTGCCCGGCCTGCAGGCCCGCCTGATGAGCCAGGCCCTGCGCAAGCTGACCGCCACCATCAAGAAGACCAACTGCATGGTCATCTTCATCAACCAGATCCGCATGAAGATCGGCGTGATGTTCGGCAGCCCCGAAACGACCACGGGCGGTAACGCGCTCAAGTTCTACGCCTCGGTGCGCATCGACATCCGCCGCACCGGCTCCATCAAGAAGGGCGAGGAAGTGGTGGGCAGCGAAACCAAGGTGAAGGTGGTCAAGAACAAGGTCGCGCCGCCGTTCAAGACCGCAGAGTTCGACATCCTCTACGGCGAGGGCATCAGCCGCGAGGGCGAGATCGTGGACCTGGGAGTGGTGCACAAGGCGGTCGAAAAGTCTGGCGCCTGGTACGCCTACAACGGTGAGAAGATCGGCCAGGGCCGCGAAAACGCGCGCGAATTCCTGCGCGAGAACCCGCAGCTGGCCCGCGAGATCGAGAACAAGATCCGCGACGCCCTGGGCGTGCCCGCGCTGCCCGCCAACGTGGATGCCGTGGAAGCAGCCGACGCCGAATGAAGCCGGTCAGCACGCCGTCCTTGAAGGCCCGGGCCCTGCGGCTGCTGGCCCAGCGCGAACACTCGCGCCTGGAGCTGGAGCGCAAGCTGCGGGCACACGAAACCGAGGAAGGCGAGCTGGCCAGCGCGCTTGACGCGTTGCAGGCCAAGGGCTTCATCAACGACGAGCGCGTGGCCGACAGCGTGGTGCACCGCCGCGCCAGCAAGCTGGGCACGGCACGCGTGCGCGCCGAACTGCAGGCCAAGGGGCTGGACGAGACGGTGGTGCGCGAAACGGTGGAAGCCCTGCGCGCCACCGAGCACGAACGCGCCCTGGCGGTGTGGCAGCGCAAGTTCGGCCGCCCGCCGGCCGACGCAGCCGAACGTGCCAGGCAGATGCGCTTCCTGGCCGCGCGCGGCTTTGCGCCCGAGGTGCTGAGGCGGGTGATCGGGGGCCACGACCCGGATTGACCGGCAGGACGGCTCACCCAAAAAAAGCGTGATGTATGCACTAAGGAAGGTCTGCATAACCCCCGCCGGTGACCAGAGGATGTGAGACAGTATCGGCATGAAACAGATG
>NZ_BAAGVK010000020.1:0-71270 GCF_054780915.1 Hydrogenophaga aquatica
CATGCCCACCGGGCTCAACAACCAGGGGAGCATTGTGAGTGTTGTGTTCCACACGAAATGACGAAGGACCCCGGGCAGCTCAATGGGCCTGTGCTGGGCCTGTACGGCGGGGCGGACACGGGCATTCCGCTGGACACCGTGGAGCAGATGAAGACCGCCCTGAGCGCAGGCAATGCCGCAGCCAAGGCATCGCAGTTCGTGGTCTACCCCGATGCGCCCCATGCCTTCCATGCCGACTACCGGCCCAGCTTCCGCAAGGAGGCGGCCGAAGACGGCTGGAAGCGTTGCCTGGCCTGGTTCGCACAGCACGGCGTGGCCTGATCCAGTGTCCGGGATCGGGTAAAGTCGGGTTTTCCCCGACTGCCCTTTCCCCAATGACTCTCCTCGCAATTCTTGCCGGCACCGTGATGGCAGGTGTCGGCAGCGTCTGGCTGGCCGCCGCACTTGGCCTGGGTGTGCTGGCACGCTACACACAGCACATGCTCAGCCTGGCGGCAGGCGCTTTGCTGGCCACCGCGTTCATGCACCTGCTGCCCGAGGCGTTTGAGAGCGAGGCGAGTGCCCACGAGCTCTTCACGCTGCTGCTTGTAGGCGTGGTGTTCTTCTTTCTGCTGGACAAGGCGGAACTCTGGCACCACGGCCACGAGCATCACCAGGAGGAGCACCCATCCCACGGGCACCACCATCATGGGCATGCGAGCGCTCATGCACATGCAGGGCATCACCACCATCACCATGGCCACGAGCACGGCGCGTTGCGCAGCGGCGGCTGGAGCGTGCTGGCGGGTGACAGCGTGCATGCGTTTGGTGATGGCGTCCTGATCGCGTCAGCCTTTCTGGCGGATGTGCGTCTGGGGGTGGTTGCGTCGCTTGCCGTGCTGGCACACGAGGTGCCGCACCATATGGGGGATCTTGTGGTCCTGCGCGAAACCTCGGGCACCCGCCGCGCCGCGCTCATCAAGGTGTCGCTGGCGGGCACGGTCACGGCGCTGGGCGGTCTGGTGGGCTACGCCCTCGTGACCAGTCTGCAGGACTACATTCCCTACTTTCTGGTGGCTGCGTCCAGCAGTTTTGTCTACGTGGCGCTGGCCGACCTGATTCCCCAGCTCCAGCGCAAACTCAGCCTGCGCCAGACGGTGGCGCAGATCCTCTGGCTGCTCATCGGCATTGGCATGGTGACCCTGGTCAGCGGGGTGGCTCACGCCCACTGAAGCCCGTGCACCGGGTTTGCCGCAGTTCTTTGGGTGTTGCTATAGTTCAAGCAGCGCCTGGGCTCCACAATAGGGTGGCCCGTGCGATCCACAAACCGCACTGCACGCCTTGATGCAAAGACGTCATCTCATGCTGGCTGGAGCTGCCGCCACCGGGTTGGGCTGGTCGGGCTGTTCGCCGCGCTTTGCTCCGCTCACGGTCAGTGCGCATGCCTGGATCGGCTATGAGCCCCTGTTCTACGCCCGGCAAAAAGGGTGGACGGCGGACATCCTGGCGCGCTTGACGGAGGTGCCTGACGCGTCCAGTTCCATGCACGCGCTCGTGGCTGGCCTGGCCGAGTGCGCCGCCCTGACTCTTGACGAAGTCATGCGGGTGCGGGAGTCCGGAGTGGACATGCGGGTGGTCCTGGTGTTCAACGTCTCCGAGGGTGCGGACGTGGTCCTAGTCAAGCCCCACATCACCCGGGCAAGCGACCTGATAGGCCGCACCATCGCCGTTGAAAACGGCGCCCTGGGCGCCCTCATGCTTGCCGAATGCCTCAAGTTCCTGGGCCTTGATGCGGCGCAGGTGCGCGTGCAGACGGTGGGTTACGACGGACATGTGGATGCTTGGGCGATGCCCCAAGTGGATGCGCTGGTGACCTACCAGCCGGTGGCCGCCCGTCTCAATCGCCTTGGTGCAAGAACCATTTTCGACAGCAGCCGCATTCCGGGCCGCATCGTGGATGTCCTGGGTGTGACGGAGCAGGCCCTGCGCCAGCGCCGCGATGACGTTTCGGCGCTGGTGGCGCTGTACTTCAGGGTTGCCGAACTTTGGCGGTCAAACCCGGGTGACGCGATGGCCTGGCTGTCGAAGCGGCTGCACATGGAGCAGGCGGACATTGAGCTGGTGCTCAAAGGCCTCAACCTGCCGGATCTGGGCGGTAACCGCAGACTGCTCGGTGGCAGCGGTGCCGGCCTGCAGCCGCAGGCCCGTTCCCTGGCCGAATTCATGCACGCCAGCGGTTTGCTCAGCAGCCCGCATGACGTGAGCAACCTGTTCGATGATTCCGCCCTGCCGTCGTCTGGGAGCGCCGCATGAAGGGCCGCTGGTCTGCGCTCACTTGGCGCCTGCCCCTGCTGGTGTTGCTGGCGATGGCCTTGACCTTGGTGTTTTCGGTGGGCGTGGGCTGGTGGCAGCAGCGTACCGAGCTGATGACGGAAGCCAGGGTCTACGCGCGTCAGGATGCCGCGCGGCTGGTCCGTACCGCCGAGAAGCTGTGGCCTTCGGACACCACCTACCTGCAGCGTGAGCTGATGTTGTCATCGGCCGAGCGTTCGCATGGCGTGACCCTGCTGCTGGACGCTGACGGCATCGTGCTGTTTGCCGATCGCAGCGAATGGGTGGGGCAGCAGGCAGCCGGGCTGGTGCCCGGTCTTGGTGTGGAGCGCCTGCAGCGCGCGCAGCGCTCGGCCGTGGCGGACGTGCAAGACCTCGATGCAGGTCTGGTGACCGTGCTCATGCCTTTTCAGTTGCCTGCTGCGCCGGGGCAGATCGTCAACCTCAGGCGCGGGGCGGTTTACCTGGAGGTGGACCGGCGTTGGCAACTTTCCGAAATGTTTTGGCGGGAGCTGCTCCTGCGCTGGCCGTCGGCGGTGTTCGGCCTGCTTGCTTCCGTTGCGCTGGCGCTCTGGCTGGGCCTGCGGGTGGGGCGTCCGTTGGCATACCTCTCGCGCGTGGCCCGGCGCGTTGGCAAGGACCAGTACGCGCCAGCCTTGTTCGTCAAGCAGTCTGAATCGCTGCCCCCCGAAATCCGCGAGCTGGCACGCAGCCTGCAGGACATGACCGACCAGTTGCGAGAGACGTCCCACGATCTGGAGACCATGCTGAACACAGGGCACACCCTGATCTGGCTGGCCGACCCGCAAGGGATGGTGACATTCTTCAACACCGCGTGGCTGTCCTTCACCGGGCGCAGCCTGGAGCAGGAACTGGGAGAGGGCTGGATGGACGGGGTGCACCCGGACGACCTGGCCAAGGTTCGCGAGAGTTATTCCCAGGCCATTGCCGCGCGCCAGCCGTTCACGCTCGACTACCGGCTGCGGCACGTCAGCGGCGAGTACCGCTGGGTGCAGGACGATGGCAAACCCCGCTACAACAGCCTGGGCGAGTTCATCGGCTACCTGGGCAACTCCTGGGATGTTTCCGAGAGGAAGCAGACCGAGATGCGGCTGCGCCAGCTTTCCCAGGCGGTGGAGCAAAGCCCGGAGAGCATCGTCATCACCGGACGGGACGGCCGGATCGAATACGTCAACGATTTCTTCGTACAGAACAGTGGTTACTCCCGCGACGAACTGATCGGTCGCAGCCCGGCCATGCTGAGCGCGGACCGCATGGCGCTGATGGCCTACGAAGAGCTTGGGGCCGCCCTGGGCCGCGGCGACATCTGGGAGGGGGAGCTTGTCAACCGGCGCAAGGATGGCACCGAGTACGTGCAACACGCCATCATCAGCCCCATCCGTGACGGCCAGGGCAACGTCACCCACTACCTGGGCGTGCAGCAGGACATCACCGAGCGCAAGAAGACCGAGGCCCGCATCCACACGCTTGCCTATTTCGACAGTCTCACCGGGTTGCCCAACCGCACCTACCTGCTGGAGCAGCTGGAGCAAGTCCTGACCCATGGGGCACCGCACCGCCGGGGGGCGCTGGTGCTGCTCAACATCGACCGCTTCAAGCACGTGAACGATGCGCGCGGCCAGGCCTTTGGCGATGCCCTGCTGATGGCCGTGGGGCAGCGCCTGCAAGCCCTGGCGCCTGCCGACACCGTGCTTGGCCGCCTCTCGGCCGACGAGTTTGGCTTTGTCTGGCCCTGGCCGGTCAAGAGCGTAGCGCCCGCGGTGGACGCCTGGGTGCAGGATCTGCTTGATGCGTTCCACCAGGAGCTGGACGTTCAGGGTGACCATGTGCAGGTCAGTATCAGCGTGGGCGTCAGCTACTTCGATTCCGCCTACGCGGAACAGGTGCTGGACGTGCTGCGCCAGGCCGATACCGCTTTGCACCAGGTGAAGCGAGCGGGGGGCAACGGTCATGCCTTCTACGAGGCGCACATGGCTGAACTCGCCCGCCAGCGCTTCGAGTTGCAGCGGGATCTGCAGCAATGCGTGGAGCGCGGGGAGCTGGCACTGTACCTTCAGCCGCAGGTGGATGCGCAAGGCAAGATCGTTGCCGCCGAGGCCCTTCTGCGCTGGAATCACCCCGAGCGGGGCATCGTCCCGCCCAACCTTTTCATCCCTATCGCAGAGGAAACCGGCCAGATCGTGTCCATGGGCGCTTGGGCGTTGCGCGAGGCGGCACGCCTGATACACGCGTTCGAACGCGCTGGCACGCCGTTGCGCGTGGCTGTGAACGTGAGTCCGCGCCAGTTCTCACACAGCGGTTTTGTAGACATGGTGCGTGAGATGCTGGCGCGTGAGGGAGCGCAGCCGTCCTTGCTGATGATCGAGGTGACCGAAAGCCTCATGATCGGTGAAATGCAGCAGATCGTGGCCAAGATGAACGCTCTGGCAGCGCTCGGGGTCCAGTTCTCGGTGGACGATTTCGGCACCGGGTATTCCAACCTGTCCTACCTGAAGCAGCTGCCCTTGACGGAGCTGAAGGTGGACAAGAGTTTTGTGCAGGACCTCACCACCAACCCGAACGATGCGGCGTTGATCGAGACCATCATCGAGATGTCGCACCACCTCGAATTGAGTGTCGTGGCCGAGGGCGTGGAGACCCAGGCCCAGGCGGAATTCCTTCGCGCGCACGGTTGCGACCTGCTGCAGGGCTACCGTTTCGGTCGACCTACACCGGCGCAGGACTGGTTGCGCTGCGTGCAGGAGGAGGGCGTGTTCCCCGCGCAGGCGGTCAAGGCCTGACGCGAGGCGTCAGCCCCGAGCGCAGGGCATGCCAGCGGTGTTGCACCACTCGCTCCAGCTCCCTGGGAACAGCGTGGTGCGGCCCAGTCCGGCAATCTCCATGGCCAGCAGGTTGGGCACGGCCGTCACGCCGCTGCCGCACTGGTGCACCACGCTTTGCGGCGCCCGTCCGGCCAGCAGTGCGCTGAATTCTGCACGCAGCTGGTCGGCAGGCTTGAAGCGCCCGTCGGGCTGGAAGTTCTCGGTGAACGGGCGGTTCAGCGCGCCAGGAATGTGGCCCGCCACGGGGTCGAGCGGTTCCACGTCGCCACGGAAGCGGGGTGTGGCACGCGCGTCCAGCACCGTCTGGGTTGGGGCACCCAGGCGTTCGCGCACCTGCTGTGCCGACGCCGTCGGGGCCTTGGGCTCCAGGGGGTGAAAATTCCCGGCAGCCGGTGCCGTTGCGGGTTGTCCGCTTTCCAGCGGGGCGCCGCTGGCCGTCCAGGCGGGCAGACCGCCATCAAGCACGGCCACCGCCTCGTGTCCGCACCACTTCAGCATCCACCACAGGCGCCCGCAGACGTTTGCCCCCTGCCGGTCATAGACCACCACCTGCATGTTCTGGTTCAGGCCCAGGGCACGCATCCGGCTGGCAAAGGCGTCGCGGCTGGGCAGGGGGTGGCGGCCACCCGACGCGGCACCGTCTGCCCCGGGGGCAGCGCTCAGGTCGCGGTCCAGGTGCACGTAGATGGCGCCAGGAATGTGCCCCAGGCCATACAGGGTCTCACCGGCGCCAGGGTTGGTCAGGTCGAAGCTGCAGTCGAACACCGCCACAGGAGTGCCACTGGCACGCAGGTGCTGCAACTGCTCGGCGGTGATCAGGGTGGAGTAGGTGGGTTGGGTCATGCGTGCTCCTCGGCAGGCAGCTTGGGGATGGCGCGTTCGCGCAGGAAGGTGGCGGCAACGCCGCTGGCCACGATCAGGGCCATGCCCAGCCAGCCAGCCGCTGGCAGGACGTCGCCAAAGACGGTTATGCTGTAGATGCCCGCGAACGCGATGCCGAAGTACTGCAGGTTGGCCACCACCAGCGTGGCGCCACTGGCGTAGGCGCGCGTCATGCAAAGCTGGCCGAACACCGCCAAAAGACCAATGGGCAGCAGCCACAGGGCCGAAGGCCAGTGCCATGCGCTGGCGCCAACCACGGCCATTCCCGCAAAGCCGACCAGGCTGGCGCCGATGGAGAAGTAGAACACCGTGCGGCTTTCCGGTTCACCCACGCGTGAGAGCGCCGCCACCTGCAAATAGGCGAAGGCCGAGAACAGGCCTGACATCAAACCTGCCAGCCCGCCCGCGACCTGGTTGTCATCGAAGGTGGGGCGCAGCACCAGGGCCACGCCCGCGAAGCCCGCCAGCACCGTCAGGAACAACGGCCCCTGCTGGCGCAACTGAGCCTGACTGCGCTGCAGCAGCAAGCCGCCGCCCAGCAGGAAGGCCGCAATCCAGATGCTGCTCATGTAGTTCAGCGTCATGGAGGTGGCCAGGGGCAGGCTGGCGATCGCATAGAACCAGGTGACCAGCGCGATCACGCCGACCATGCTGCGCCAGACGTGCATCATCGGCACGCTGGTGGCCAGCGAAACGCCACGCGCCCGCGTGAGGCCGACCAGGAATACCGCCCCGATCAGGCCGCGGTAGGCCACGATCTCGAAACTGTTGAAGTGTGCCGAGGCAAACTTGATGCACACCCCCATGCTGGCGAACAGGAAGCCGGCCAGCACCATCCAGAGCGCCTGGATGGTGCGGACTTCGGCAGGCCGGTGGGTGTGTGCCGAGGCGATGGCTCAGCCCTTCAGGTGTTCGCCCAGCCTGGCGCGGTACCACTCGTGGAAGTGCTGCATGCCGTCTTCCATGGGGCTCTGGTAGGGGCCGACCTCGTTAGCGCCACGCTCCAGAAGGGCCTTGCGGCCAGCATCCATGCGCTCGGCGATCTCGTCATCCTCGATGCAGGTCTCCATGTAGGCGGCGCGCTGCGCCTCAATGAATTCCGGCTCGAAGGCCACGATGTCTTCGGGGTAGTAGAACTCCACCATGTTCAGCGTCTTGTCCACGCTGATGGGGTGCAGGGTGGACACGGTGAGCACATGCGGGTACCACTCCACCATGATGTGGGGGTAGTAGGTCAGCCACACGGCACCCTGCTCGGGCAGTTCGCCGTTGCGGTACTGCATCAGCACGTCGTGCCACTTCTGGTACACGGGGCTGCCGCTCTTGCCCATCAGGTTCTGCACGCCCACGGTCTGCACCGAGTACTCGGGCTTGAACTCCCACTTCAGGTCGTCGCAGGTCACGAAGTTGCCCAGTCCGGGGTGGAAGGGCACAACGTGGTAGTCCTCCAGGTAGACCTCGATGAAGGTCTTCCAGTTGTAGTTGCACTCGTGCAGCTCCACGTGGCCCAGCACCATGCCGTCGAAGTTGAGCGTGCTGCGCGGGCCCATGTTGGCCAGATCGGCCTCGATGTCACGGCCGTTGTCTTCGAACAGCATGCCGTTCCACTCGCGCAGCGGGTAGCGCTGCAGGTTCAGGCAGGGGTCTTGCGCAAAATGCGGCGCGCCGATCAGTTCGCCAACGTTACCCATGGCAGAGCCGCCGGAATACGTCCAGCGGTGCAGGGGGCAGACGATGTTGCCGCCCGCGTGGCCGCTCTTGTTTTCGCCAAGGTTGCCGCGGCCCTTGAGCATGACGGCCTGGCGGTGGCGGCAGACGTTGCTGACGAGTTCCACGCCATTGGCGGTGCGCACGAGTGCGCGGCCCTCGCCCTCCTGGGGCAGGGCAAAGTAGTCACCCACGTTGGGTACGGCGTTCATGTGCCCCACATAGCGGGGCCCGCGCTGAAAGATGGTCTCCAGTTCGCGCTGGAACAGCGCCTGGTCGAAGTAACTGGAAACGGGCAATTGGCTTGCGGCCTGCTGCAATTGAAGACTCAAATCAGACATGGTGGTCCTGACCTAAAGACTCCCCCTATGAAGGGGCAGGGAAGCGCTTTAATTGATACGAATGAACGGATCAGCGCGGGAAGGGTGAAACAACTCCCATCGAGTTGAAAAGGGGACCGGGATTGTACCCCGGGGGTGCCAAGACCGCCGGCGGTCCGTGCTAAAGCTTCAGGCGATGCGGTTGAACCACCACAAGGACAACGTCGCCGAGCACAGGGCGAGCAGTGCGCCCAGCAGGGCCAGCAGGCCAGAGACCTCGGTCTCTTTCGTCTCCACGGTCAGGCGCGAGCCCAGCGACTCGTAGACCTGGCGCAGGTTTTCTGCGGTGCCCGCGTAGAAGTATTCGCCCAGCGTGCGCTGGGCAACCTCCTTGAGGGTTTCCTCGTCCAGGCGAACGCGCATGGACCAGCCTTCAAAGCCGATCGTCTCGCCTTCCACGGTACCCACACCCACCGTGTAGATGCGCACGCCGCGTTCGGCGGCCATCTGGGCAGCCTCCAGTGTGTCCACCCCCGTGGTGCGCTGCCCATCGGTGAGCAGGATGATGGCGGCCGAGTTGTAGGAGCCGGGCGGCACCGGCGTGTGCGCCGGGCGGTCGGTGCGCTGGCTGTCGATGGACCTGCCGCGCTGGCTGCTGTTGCCGTACATCATCTCGGACAGGTCTATGCCCGCATCTGGAAACAGTTCGGCCAGCGACACCACGATGGCGCTGCCGATGGCGGTGGCGCGTTGCATCTGGAAGCGGTCGATGGCTGCGACCAGGTCCTCACGGCTCAGGGTGGGCGGCTGCACCACCTGGGCGGTCCCGGCAAAGGCGACGATCCCGACCTTCACATGGCGCGGCAGTTCGGCCAGGAAAGCCTTGGCGGCGTTTTGCGATGCCACCAGGCGGTTGGGTTCCACATCGGTGGCGCGCATGCTGCCCGACACGTCCATGGCCAGGATGATGGTCTGCTGTGTGTTGGGCAGCGTGAGCGTGGCGTAGGGCCGGGCGGCCGCCACCAGCATGCTGGTGATGGCAAGCAGCAGCAGCACCGCTGGCACGTGCCGCCTCCATGCGCTGGTGCCCATGGCCTCCTTCACCAGCGACAGGCTGGCGTAACGCACGGCCATCTGCCGCTTGCGCCGCAGCATCCACAGGTAGACCGCCACGAGCAGTGGAATGGCCAGCAGCAGCCACAGCAGCTGGGGCCACAAAAAGGTCATCAGCGGTTTCATGCCTGTCCTCCCATGGCGCTGAGCGTGCCGGGGGTGCCGGGCGGGCGGCGGCGCCGCATGGCAGCCAGGCGCAGCAGGGCTTCACCGAGGTCGTCTTCCGTGGAAAGCTCCAGCGTGTCCACCCCGGCCAGTGCCAGTCCAGCGCGCAGTGCTGTCTCGCGTTCGGCCGCAAGGCGTGCAAAGCGCTTGCGGAACCCCGCATCGTGGGTGTCCACCCACACCCTTTCGCCGCTTTCCGCATCGCGCAAGGGCAGCATGCCCAGGTCCGGCAGGTCCAGCTCCAGCGGGTCGAACAGCCGCAGCGCCAGCACGTCGTGCTTCAAGGCCAGCTGGCCCAGCGGGTGCTCCCAGCCTGGTGCACTGATGAAGTCGGACACGAGAAACACCGCAGAGCGCCGCTTGCACACCTGTGCGGAAGAGCGCAACCAGTCGGTCAGGCGCGTTTCGGTGGGGGCGTTTTCCTGTTGGGGGGCCTGTCCCGCGTCAATGGCGTGCAACAGGCGCAGCACCTGCTGGCGGCCGCTGCCCGGCGCAATGACGCGCTGGGGCCCGTTGCCATACACCAGTGCCCCCACCCGGTTGCCGTGCCGGGTGAGCAGCCGCGCCAGGACGGCCACGAATTCGACCATCACCTGGTGTTTGCTGCGCGTGGCGGCCCCGAAGGACAGCGACGGGCTGCAGTCCAGAATGAACCAGGCGACCAGGTCACGGTCTTCCAGGAACAGACGAACATGGGGTTGCTGCAGTCTGGCGGTCACGTTCCAGTCGATGCGCCGCACGTCGTCGTGGGGTTGGTATTCGCGCAGGTCTGCCAAGTCCAGGCCGCCACCACGCATGTAGGTGCGGTGGTCGCCCTGCACCAGCCCGTCCAGCCGTCGCAACACCGTCCATTCCAGGCGCCGCAGCAGGGCATCGGCCCCCTCGGCCGCGTACGAAGGCTGCGCTGGTGTCTCCGGCGGGTCGTTGGCGGCAACACGGCGTTTCCACCACATGGCTGTCTCCGGTGTCAGGCGGCCAAGGCCGTGGGTGCGGCCTGTGCTTCGTGTGCCAGGGGTTTTGGCGGCGCGGCAACCCGGGCCATGATCTTCTGCACGACTGCGTCGGCGGTCAGACCTTCCGACAGGCCCTCGTAAGACAGCACCAACCGGTGCCGCAGAACGTCGGGCACCAGATCGGTCATGTCCTCGGGCAAGGCGTATGAGCGCCCTCGAAGCAGGGCCAGCGCGCGCGCGCCTTCAGTGAGCGAAATGGTGGCCCTCGGGCTGGCGCCGAAGGTGATGAACCGCTGGAGTTCGGTCAGGCCATGCTGTGCTGGTCTGCGCGTGGCCGACACCAGCTTCACCGCGTACTGGACCAGCGCCGGGTCCACATACACCTCGCGGCAGCGCGCCTGCAGGGCGGCCAGTTGTTCGGTGCTCGCCACCGGTACCACGTCGATGCGGGGGCCGGTGACCCGCTCCACGATCACAGCTTCCTCCTCGTCGGTGGGGTAGTCCACCAGTACCTTCATCATGAAGCGGTCCACCTGGGCTTCCGGCAGGGGGTAGGTGCCTTCCGTCTCGATGGGGTTCTGCGTCGCCATCACGAGGAAAGGGTCGGGCACGCGGTGCGTCTCTCCGGCGATGGTCACCTGCCGCTCCTGCATGACCTCCAGCAATGCGCTCTGCACCTTGGCTGGCGCACGGTTGATTTCGTCGGCCAGCAGCAGGTTGGTGAACACCGGGCCCAGCGTGGTCCCGAATTCGGCGGTCTTCTGGTTGTAGATGCGCGTGCCCACAAGGTCTGCCGGCACCAGATCGGGGGTGAACTGGATGCGTTTGAACTGCCCGTGCATGGCCTGTGCCAGCGTCTTGATCGTCAAGGTCTTGGCCAGCCCTGGCACGCCCTCCACCAGCAGGTGTCCCTGGGCCAGCATGGCCACCATCACCCGTTCCAGGAAGCGGTCCTGCCCAACCACCACACGTTTCACTTCGTAAAGGATGTGCTCCATCAACTGGGCGGTATCTGCGGGCGGTGTGAACGGGTTCATGGCTTGCCTTTCATGCCTGAAGGGTCAGAACGGTGGGAGGCCAACGGCAGACGCCGCGCTTTCGATCGGCACGGCAAAGCCTATGCCCACAAAGGTGCGTTGCCGGTTTGGGTTGTAGATGGCGGTGACGATCCCGACCACCTCGCCACCCATGGTCACCAGCGGCCCCCCCGAATTGCCTGGGTTGGCTGCCGCGTCGAACTGGATCAGGTTGTCCATCGACTGCTTGCCATCGGGCGACTCGAACGACCGCTGCAGCCCGGAGACCACGCCAGCCGATACCGATGGCCCGATACCGAAGGGAAATCCCACGGCTGCCACGTGGTCGCCGGGGCGAAGGTCGCCTGTGGAGATCAGTGTAGCGGGCAGGAGATCGTCCGGGACTTCGTGTGCCTGCAGCACGGCAAGATCGTGCTCGGGCTGCGCGCCGATCAGGCTCGCCGTCGTTTCCATGCCTTCGTGAAACGTCACCTTCAGCGTCTGCGCACCCGCTGCCACATGGAGGTTGGTCAGGATCACACCCCTGTCGACGATGACCACGCCAGTTCCCACGCCATGCTCGATCTGTTCGCCGCTCTTGGGGTCGGTCACGTAGCCCGTCACCCGCACGACCGACGGCAGCACGGTTTCATAGGCCCGTGCAACCGCTGACGGCAACACCTGTTCGCTCAAGGTGTGAATCACCGCGTCGTCAATCATTCGCTGGGTGACGGCGCGTCCGGTCAATGGCTCGCGCCACAGGTTGAGGAGCAGCAACACCCCCAGCAGTGCCATGCCCGCCCACAGGCTGGCGGGTCGGCCCGCCAGACTCGCGATGCGGTCGCGCCAATGCGGCGTCTGGGTGACCGTGCCTGCCTCAGGCGCGCCCGCCACGGTGGATGATGGCGCGTGCCGTCCGCTGTAAATCGCTGCGCGTCTCATGGCTCGCTGGCCAGAGGGGGGGTGGTCATGCCGCACTCCTCCTGAGGATGGTCGAATGCCCATTGTGGCAGGACGCCCGCAAAATGCCAGTGTCTTTCTCTGGCATGCACGCACTGCAAGCGGGGGCGGCGCGCACGGGCGGGTCAAGCCCGCAGGGAAAAGCCTAAAATCGAACGTTTTCCGACTTTCATCCAGACATGCCCAAGACATCTGCGTCGTCCGGCGCCTTGCCACTGCCCGATACCTACGAAGCTGCCTTGCAGGAGCTGGAGAGTCTGGTTGCCCGCCTGGACGCCGGCCAGCTGCCGCTGGACGAGTTGTTGACGCAGTACCAGCGCGGCGCGGCGCTGCTGCAATTCTGCCGCGCCAAGCTGGACGCTGTCGAGCAGCAGATCCAGGTGCTGGACAACGGCGAGTTCAAGAACTGGACCGGAGGCGCATGATGCAGGCAACGCAGGCAGCGCTCGATTTCCCGGTCTGGGCAGAAGCGCAACTGGCCCGAGTGGAACGGGCGCTGGATGGCTGGGTTCCCGCCGATGCGCCAGCAGGCCTGGGAGACGCCATGCGCTACGCCGTGCTCGACGGCGGCAAGCGCTTGCGTCCGCTGCTCGTGCTGGCAGCGGCGGAGGCCGTTCACGGCAGTTCCCTTCAGGGCAAGGCCGAGTCCGCGGCCTTGCGTGCCGCGTGCGCCCTGGAACTGGTTCACGCCTACTCGCTCGTGCACGACGACATGCCTTGCATGGACAACGACGTGCTGCGCCGAGGCAAACCCACGGTTCACGTGAAGTTCGGCGAGGCCCAGGCCCTGCTGGCAGGTGACGCGCTGCAGGCCCTGGCCTTCGAGTTGCTGACGCCAGCGGATGGCAGCCTTGACGACGCGCAGATGGCCAGTCTGTGCAGGCAGCTGGCGCTGGCCGCCGGGCACCATGGCATGGCCGGTGGCCAGGCCATCGACCTTGCGGGTGTTGGCCAGGTGCTGAGCCAGGCGCAGCTGGAAGAAATGCACCGGCGCAAGACCGGGGCGCTGCTACTGGCCAGTGTGACCATGGGGGCCACCGCCGCAGGCGCGCGTGCCGACACGTTGCCAGCGCTTGCGGCATACGGCCGGGCCCTGGGCCTGGCCTTCCAGGTCGTGGACGACATCCTCGATGTGACCGCTGATTCTGCAACGCTGGGCAAGACCGCAGGCAAGGATGCCGCGGCCGACAAGCCCACTTTCGTTTCCCTCCTGGGGCTGGATGGCGCGCAAGCCTATGCGCAAGGGCTGCTGGACGAGGCGCATGCCTTGCTGGATGCCAGCGGCCTGCCGGACACCCGTGCCCTGCACGCTATCGCCGACTGGGTGGTGCGCCGCACCCATTGATGCCGCGCCGCAACCGAGAACCTGACCAATGAGTGGCCTGCTTTCCACCATCAACTCTCCCGCCGACCTGCGCCGTCTGTCGCGCCAGCAACTGCGTCCACTGGCCGATGAACTGCGCGAATTCCTTCTGCACAGCGTGGCCAGGACGGGCGGTCACCTGAGCTCCAACCTCGGTACGGTGGAGCTCACCGTGGCCCTGCACTACGTATTCAACACCCCGCACGACCGCGTGGTGTGGGACGTTGGCCACCAGACCTACCCGCACAAGATCCTGACGGGGCGGCGTGACCGGATGGGCACCCTGCGCCAGCTCGGTGGCATCAGCGGCTTCCCGCTGCGCAGCGAGAGCGAATACGATGCCTTCGGCACGGCCCACTCGTCCACAAGCATTTCAGCCGCGCTGGGCATGGCGCTGGCTGCCAGGCAGCAGGGGGAGCAGCGTCACTCGATCGCCATCATCGGCGACGGCGCTATGACGGCCGGCATGGCATTCGAGGCGTTGAACAACGCTGGCGTGGCCGATTGCCGCCTGCTCGTCATCCTCAACGACAACGACATGTCCATCAGCCCGCCGGTGGGAGCGCTCAACCGCTACCTGGCGCAACTGATGAGCGGGCGCTTCTATTCGGCCGCCAAGCACGTGGGCAAACAGGTTCTCAGCGTCGCGCCGCCGCTGTTCGAGCTGGCCAAGCGGCTGGAGGAACAGGCCAAGGGCATGGTCGTGCCCGCCACGCTCTTCGAGAAATTCGGTTTCAACTACATCGGCCCCATCGACGGGCACGATCTGGATTCCCTCATCCCCACGTTGCAGAACATCCGGCACCTGGAAGGCCCGCAGTTCCTGCACGTGGTCACCAAAAAAGGGCAGGGCTACAAACTGGCCGAGGCGGACCCCATCGCCTACCATGGTCCCGGCAAGTTCGATCCCAGTGTTGGTCTGCAGAAGCCAGCCAGCCCGGCCAAGCCCACCTTCAGCCAGGTGTTCGGCCAGTGGCTGTGCGATATGGCCGAGCAGGACAAGCGGCTGGTCGGCATCACCCCGGCCATGCGCGAAGGCTCAGGCATGGTGGAGTTTCACCGCCGCTTTCCCGACCGCTATCACGACGTTGGCATCGCCGAGCAGCATGCGGTCACCTTTGCAGGCGGCATGGCTTGCGAGGGCGTGAAGCCGGTGGTTGCCATCTACTCCACCTTCCTCCAGCGCGCTTACGACCAGTTGGTGCACGACGTTGCGTTGCAGAATCTGCCCGTCGTGTTTGCACTGGACCGCGCAGGCATCGTGGGGGCTGATGGCCCGACCCATGCGGGCGCCTACGACATCCCGTTCGTCCGTTGCATCCCCAACATGGCCATGGCGTGCCCGGCAGACGAGGCCGAGTGCTATCGCCTGCTAACCACCGCCTATGGACAGAATCACCCCGTGGCAGTGCGCTACCCGCGCGGCTCCGGGGTGGGCACGCCGCTGCCCGCCAAGCCCGAAAGCCTTCCCTACGGCAAGGGAGAAGTCCGCCGCCAGGGCAAGGGCCTGGCCATCCTGGCGTTTGGCACGTTGCTGTATCCGGCGTTGAAGGCGGGTGATGCCCTCAACGCCACCGTGGTCAACATGCGTTGGGCCAAGCCACTGGATCTGGAGCTGCTGAAACAGGTCGCTGCAGAGCACGAGGCAATCGTGACGGTGGAAGAAGGCGCCATTGCTGGTGGTGCTGGCAGTGCAGTGCTGGAAGCCCTGCAGGCGCAAGGGTTGAGTCTGCCCGTGCTCAACCTGGGTTTGCCCGACCGTTTCATCGAGCATGGCGACCCTGCCAGGCTGTTGTCCATGCTGGGGCTGGATGCCGAAGGCATCGAGGCCAGCGTGCGTGAGCGCTTCGCCGCACTGGTCGGGACAGCAACGCATCCCGTTGTTTTGAATTGAGCCTTGGGGGGCTTGAAAATATTTCAGGCCTAACGCTTCGCGCTCAGGGAAAACCCACCCGGTTCGCGGCGGCACGCTCCGTACAATCTGCTTCACCTTGACGGCGCCACCGCACCTGCGATGCCTGTCAAGCCCATTCGTCGAGATCAAAAACTTCAACCTGGAGTCAAGCAGTAATGGATCGTCGTTCCCTGATCAAAAACGCCGGCGTCGCCGGTATCCTGGCCGCTGGTGCCGCACCTGCCGTACACGCCCAGGCTCAAGTGCGTTGGCGTCTGGCCTCCAGCTTCCCCAAGGCGCTGGACACCATCTACGGCGCTGCCGAGGTTTTTGCCAAGCACGTGAACGCCATGTCCGGCGGCAAATTCCAAGTCACCGTGCACCCCGCAGGTGAACTGGTGCCCGCGTTCGGCGTGGTCGATGCCATCCAGCAAGGCACCATCGAGGCTGCCCACACGGCACCGTACTATTTCTTCGGCAAGGACGACACTTTCGCCCTGGACACCGCCATTCCCTTCGGCCTCAACAGCCGCCAGATGACGGCGTGGCAATACGAAGGCAACGGCATCAAGCTGTTCCGCGAGTTCTACTCTCAGTACAACATCGTCAACTTCCCGATGGGCAACACTGGCGCCCAGATGGGCGGCTGGTTCCGCAAGGAAATCAAGGGCGTGGCCGACCTCAAGGGCCTGAAGATGCGCCTGGGCGGCTTCGTGGGCAAGATCCACGGTGCTCTGGGTGGCGTGCCTCAGAGCATCCCCGCTGGCGAGATCTACCAGGCGCTGGAAAAGGGCACCATCGACGCCGCCGAATGGGTGGGTCCGTACGATGACCAGAAGCTGGGCTTCAACAAAGTGGCCAAGAACTACTACTACCCCGGCTGGTGGGAAGGCGGCCCGCAGCTGACCCTGTACTGCAACACCGCAGCCTACAACGCTCTGTCTGCAGAGAACAAGGCCATCGTCGAGTGCGCTTCTGCCATCGCCCACACTACGATGCAGGCACGTTACGACGTGCTCAACCCCACTGCACTCAAGCAGCTGGTGGCTTCCGGTGTGAAGATCCAGGCCTTCCCCAAGACCGTGATGGACGCCGCGTTCAAGGCTTCCAATGAGCTTTACGCTGACCTCAGCGCCAAGAACCCGAACTGGAAGAAGATCTACACCGATTACGCCAACTTCCGCAAGGACGCCAACCTCTGGTTCCGCTTCACGGAAGCTTCGTTTGATCGCTACATGCAGAGCGCCAAGCTGTAATATCGGTATTTTTGGGATGAGGCCCCGCTTCATGCGGGGCTTTTTTCGTAGCAGACGGAGCAAACATGCCGTTCTTGATGAAACTTTCACGTGCGATCGATGCCTTCAATGAGGCCATCGGGAAGCTGGTCATGTGGCTTATCCTGGCGGCTACGCTGATCAGTGCGGGCAACGCCATCGTTCGAAAGGTTTTCAATACCAGTTCGAACAGCCTTCTGGAGATTCAGTGGTACCTGTTCGCCGCTGTCTTCATGCTGGGTGGAGGCTACGCCTTCCTGCGCAACGCTCACGTTCGCATCGATTTCATCTCCAACAAATTCGGCGCACGCGGCCGCAACTGGGTCGATGTGGTCGGTATCGTCGTTTTCCTGTTCCCCCTGTGCTGGATGATGGGAACCCTTGGCTGGCCGACCTTCGTGCAGGCCTGGGTGTCCGGTGAAATGTCGTCCAACGCCGGCGGCCTGATCCGCTGGCCGGTCTATGGCCTCATTCCCCTTGGTTTTGCCATTCTGTTCCTGCAAGGGATTTCCGAGTTGATCAAGCGCTTCAACTTCCTGTTCTTCGGTGGTGCCGATCCTCTGGCTCACACCGGGCCGAGTGAAACCGAGCTGTTGGCCAAGGAAATCGCCGAGGCCGAACACCAACAGACCGGCTCGGCAGCCGGTTCGCAGCCCCGTCAACACTGAGCGCGACCACCATGATTGAACTCGTTTCTCAGAACTTTGTGCCCGTGATGTTCGCGGGCCTGCTGATCTTCCTGCTGGCTGGTTTCCCCGTCGCGTTCTCGCTGGCGGCCACCGGCCTTTTCTTCGGCCTGATCGGCATGGAGGTGGGGCTGTTCCCACCCAACCTGTTCCAGGCCTTGCCGCTGCGCGTGTTCGGCATCATGCAGAACGACACGTTGCTGGCCATTCCGTTCTTCACGCTCATGGGCATCATCCTGGAGCGAAGCCGCATGGCCGAGGACCTGCTTGAGACCGTCGGTCAGGTTTTTGGCCCCGTGCGGGGCGGTCTGGCGGTGGCGGTGATCATGGTGGGCGCACTGCTGGCGGCAACCACCGGCGTTGTCGCCGCAGCGGTCATCTCCATGGGCCTGATTTCCCTGCCCATCATGCTTCGCTACGGTTACAACCGCACGATTGCCACCGGGGTCATCACCGCGTCGGGCACGCTGGCGCAGGCCGTGCCTCCGTCGCTGGTGCTGATCGTGCTGGCTGACCAGCTGGGCCGTTCCGTGGGCGACATGTACGCCGGTGCGCTGGTTCCCGGGCTCATGCTCGTCGGTCTCTACATTGCTTTCGTTGCGGTGGTGGCCATCGTCAAGCCTGGTTGGGTGCCTGCGTTGCCCCAGGAGGCACGCATCTACACCGAGGACAGCGGCGCCAGCGGACACCGCTCCCTGCTCGTGTTGCTGGCCGTTTGTGCCTTGGCCAGCTATGGCTGGGCCAGCATGCACGAATCGATCATGAACCCTTGGTTGGGCCGCGAGATGGCCGCGCCGAAGGACGAGATCGTGATCATGTCCACGACGGTCGGCTCCTTCCTGGCCCTGGGCCTGGCCCTGCTGAACCGCCTGTTCCGGCTGAACCTGCTGTCCCGTCTGGCGGAGCAGGTGACCTTTGTGCTGATCCCCCCGCTGGTGTTGATCTTCCTGGTGCTTGGAACGATCTTCCTGGGTGTGGCCACGCCAACGGAAGGCGGGGCCATGGGCGCACTGGGTGCGTTGATCATGGCGGGTTCACGCAAGCGGCTGTCCATGCCTCTGCTCAAGCAGGCCCTGGAGAACACCACGAAGCTGTCCATCTTCGTCCTGTTCATCCTGATCGGCTCCACCGTGTTCAGCTTCACGTTCAACGCGGCAGACGGTCACATCTGGGTTGAGCACCTGTTCGACAAGATGCCTGGTGGCGCGCTGGGCTTCCTGATCGTGGTGAACATCCTGGTGTTCATTCTGGGCATGTTCATCGATTTCTTTGAAATCGCGTTCATCGTGATCCCGTTGCTGGCGCCTGTTGCCGACAAGCTGGGCATCGACCTGATCTGGTTCGGCGTCATCATCGCCATGAACCTCCAGACCTCGTTCCTGACCCCGCCGTTCGGTTTTGCGCTGTTCTACCTGCGCAGCGTGGCCGCGCGCAACGACTACACCGACCAGGTGACCAAGCAGCGCATCCCGGCCGTCACCACGACGCAAATCTACAAGGGGTCGATTGCCTTCATCGTCCTGCAGCTGATCATGGTTGCTGTGGTCATCACCAACCCTGGCCTGGTCACCGGCAATATCCAGAAGGCGCAGTCTGTGGACGAGTCCCAGGTGACGGACATGCTGCTCGACATGGCGCCGGCTCACGACCCCAACGGCGAAGAGGACGAGGCGGACGAAGAGTCTTCGACCGAGGAGGGCGATCAGCCCGCCGACGCCGAAGGCGGCGAGTCCGACCCCATGAAGGACCTCATGGAAGACATGAAGAAATCGTCGAAGTGAGGCCTGGCCGTGCGAGTGGATCTTCAGATTCTTGATGCCCGGCTGAAGGAGCAGCCCCCAGCCTACGCCACCGCAGGCAGCGCAGGCCTGGATCTGCGCGCCTGCCTGGACGAGCCCCTGACGTTGCAGCCCAACGCCTGGCAGCTCGTTCCCACAGGCATGGCGATACATCTGGCAGACCCGGGTTTCGCTGCGCTCATCCTGCCCCGTTCAGGGCTGGGCCACAAGCATGGCATTGTGCTGGGCAACCTGGTGGGGCTGATCGACAGCGACTACCAGGGCCAGTTGATGGTCAGCGCCTGGAACCGCAGCGACGTGGCCTTCACCATCCAGCCGATGGAGCGCATTGCGCAACTGGTCGTGGTGCCCGTGGTGCAGGCGCAGTTCAACGTGGTCGACAGCTTTGCCGTAGCCACCGATCGCGGCGCGGGCGGCTACGGTTCCACTGGTCGGGGGTGAACGGGCTGGCCCGGTGCTTCGGGCCGGCCAGCTTGCTCAGCTGCCCAGTTTGAAGAAGCCGGTTCCCAGGGTACCCCGGCCGACCTCGTCGACGGTGGCTTCTCGCACCGCGTGCAGTTTGAGCTTGAGCCGTAACGCGATGCCTGCCAGGGGGTGGTTGGCATCCAGCACCACGTGTTCGGGGTAGATCTCGCTGACGAAATAGACCTTGTCCCCCGGGGCTTTCGATTGGCAGCCCGCTGGCAGTCCTTCGAATGCCATGCCTTCTTCCAGATCCTCCGGGAAAGCCGAGCGGGGTTCCAGGAACAGCAGCTGGTCGTCGAAGTCACCGAAGGCGTGCTCGGGCTCCAGGTGCAGCTCCAGCGAGTCACCCGCGCGGTGTTCCTGCAGTGTCTCTTCGATCTTGGCGAGCAGGTCGCTGCCGCCCACCAGAAACTCCACCGGCTCGTCCAGTTCGTCCAGCACCTCGCCCAACGTGTCTTGCAAGGTCCACGTCAGGGATACGACGCATTGAGGGGTGACGGCCATGTCGTTGTTGCCGCGGTCGGTGGGGTTCACAGAGTGGTTCATTCGTCGGTGAGCGAAGAGTCGCCCGGGTTTTATCAGGGACAATTGTCCCATGACTTCCGTAGCCCATTCAGACACGTCTGCTTCCCTGCCCATTCAGCCTGACCAGCCGCTACAACTGCTGGGAGGGCTCTCTCCCGCGCAGTTCATGCGCCGACACTGGCAGAAGAAACCCCTGCTGATCCGCCAGGCGATACCTGGTTTTCAGCCGCTGCTGGCAAGGAGCGAGTTGTTCGCCCTGGCGGCAAGGGACGACGTCGAGTCGCGTCTCATCACCCGCGAAACCGACGGGTCCTGGCAATTGCGCCATGGCCCCTTTGGCCGTGCGGCGTGCCCCCCGTACAAGCGGCCGGACTGGACGCTGCTGGTCCAGGGGGTCGACCTGCACGTGAATGCGGTGCACGAACTGATGAAGCGTTTTCGCTTTGTCCCGGATGCGCGGCTCGACGATCTCATGATCTCCTGGGCGAGTGAAGGCGGTGGCGTAGGCCCCCATTTCGACAGCTACGACGTGTTCCTGCTCCAGGCCCAGGGCAAGCGCCGGTGGCGTATCGGCCGCCAGAAGGACCTGACGTTGGAAGAGGGCGTTCCCCTCAAGATACTGAGCAACTTCGAGCCCGAGGAAGAGTGGGTGCTGGAGCCGGGCGACATGCTCTACCTGCCGCCGAAGTGGGCACACGACGGCGTGGCCGAGCAGGGCGAGTGCATGACGTACTCGATCGGGTTCCGGGTGCCACAAAGGGGCGGGTTGGCCGGTGAGCTGGCGCTGAGACTGGCCGACGAGTACGAGGACGAAACGCTCTACCGCGACCCCGGCCAGCCAGCGACCGCGCAGCCAGCGCAGATGCCCGAAGGCCTGCTGAGCTTCGCGCAGGAGGGGCTTCAGCGCATGGCGGCCGACCCGATGGCCCTGGCATGCGCGCTGGGGGAGGTGATGACCGAGCCCAAGCCGCGTGTCTGGTTCGAGGAGCCCGCTGGCACCTGGCAGGCTGGTGCCGTCAAGCTGGACCGGCGTACCAGGATGATGTACGACGCCCACCATGTGTTCATCAACGGTGAGGCTTTCCGTGCGGGCGGCCGCGATGCCCGGCTGATGCGTGAGTTGGCGGACCAGCGCTGCCTGCCGGCGTCTGCTGTGCAACGTTCCAGCGCCGGGGCTCAAGCGCTGCTTGCCGACTGGTTCCAGGCCGGTTGGCTGCACCTGGCAACCGATTGATGTTTGCCTCGCCGGGGTGGGTCGTTGCCCCGGATGTTGTCAAAACGAGACAGAAACATCTTGTTGTAAAAAAAATCACGTTCAGGGTTAACCCGAACCATTTTGCGGATTATGATCCGCGCCGAACTGGTGCAAACATCTTCAAAAATGGTGCATCAGTTTCACTGGTGTGGCCCCTCGGGAGGGTGGCGCCGGTGAAGACCAAACAGTCCCGTATACATACCCATCCTTCGCTCAAATGAACAAGTCGCTCGTTATCGCCGCTCTGATGGCTGCTGTGGCACTGGCCGCATGCGGTAAAAAAGAAGAAGCCGCTCCTGCTCCCGCTCCCGCTGTGGAAGCTCCGGCTCCTGCCGCCGCTCCCGCTGCTGACGCTGCTGCTCCCGCCGCTGATGCCGCAGCTCCTGCTGCTGCCCCGGCTGCTGACGCTGCTGCTCCCGCTGCTGAGCAGAAGCCCGAAGAGAAGAAGCAGTAATCTGCTTTCTCTCCAACAAAAAAACCGCCTCACAGAGGCGGTTTTTTTGTGCCCGGTGCACGCCGGCAGGCGGCACCGGGGCTGGGGGATGGCTTACTTCAGGTCGTCGGCAATCACTTGCACGATCCGCTGAGCTGTGGCAGACGTTTCGGGTTGGCCATTTGCGTTCAGGACGGCAACCGTGGTCTGTTCGCCAGCGCTCTTGACGCTGATGCGGTAACGCACAGGCGACGATTCCTTCGCCGTGGAGCTGCCAAACAGGCGGCTGAAGAAGCCGGGCTTCTCGGCGGCTGTGTTGGCGTTCGCCTCGACGTAGCGCACGAAGTAGACGCCCTGCGCGCGGTCGCGGTCTTCCACCGTGAAGCCGGTGCGGTCCAGCGCCAGACCGACACGGCGCCAGGCGCGGTCAAAGCCTTCGTTGATCTGCACCACGGGCTGGTTGTTGACGGTTGCAACCTTTGACGTGGAGGTGGTGGCCCCCGTGGCCAGCAGCGCCTTGGACTGTTCCTGGCTCACGCCAAGCTTGACCATCATGCGGCGCAGGAATTCGGCTTCCAGTTCCACGTCGGCAGGGCGGGGCTGCCACACGGTGCTGTCCTTGCGTTCGCTGGAGTAGACCTCGACCATGCCACGGTGGCTGATGTAGATTTCGGTGCCGCCGTTGGCCGTGCGCTCCAGGCGGGTGCGGAACTTGTCCCGCTCGCCTGTGGAGTACAGGCTGTCAAACACCTTGCCAATGGTGGAACGGATGATGTCCTGCGGCAGTTTGGCGCGGTTTTCGGCCCAATCGGTTTCCATCACGCCCAGGTTTTCCTGATCCAGCGTGAGCAGGAAGCCGTTTTCCTGCCAGAAGTCGCGCACGGGGCTCCACAGCTGGTCGGCAGGGCGGTCCACCACCAGCCAGCGCTGGTTGCCAGCACGTTCGATGCGCACGTCACCCACGCTCACGGCCGCCGTGGCCACTTTCTGGGTGGGCTGGCTCACCTGGTAGCCGGATGCCGTCACGGCGCCGCCAGGAACCACGTAGCGCGATTCGCGGCTGAGCTGCGTCAGGTCGGGCGGGACTTCCAGTGTGTTGACCTGCTTGGCGCTCTTGTAGTCGATCTTGTCTTCCTGCAGTACCGAGCAGCCGGTAGCCAGCAAGGCTGCCATGGCCAGGGCCGACCAGCGGGGAACAGCGTGACGCAGCGTGGAGGTGTGCATAAGTGCGGTGCGCTGAAGAGTGTCTTGTTTCATGGAACAGTCTGGCGTTGACGGGGGGAGGGCGTTGCGGGCAGGTTACAGCAGGTTGGCGGCCTTCAGTGCCTGTTCCAGGGCCGGCTGGTTGCCGCTGGTCATCGGGGTGAGCGGCAGGCGCAGCGCCGGGCCGCTCAGACCCATGCGGGCCATGGCCCACTTCACTGGGATGGGGTTGGGTTCCACGAACAGCTGGCGGTGCACGGGCAGCAGCTGCATCTGGATTTCCATGGCCTTCTTCACGTCACCCGCAATGGCTGCCAGGCACAACTCGTGCATCAGGCGGGGTGCCACGTTGGCGGTCACGCTCACGTTGCCCTGGCCGCCGCACAGCATCAGTGCCACGGCGGTCGGGTCGTCTCCCGAGTAGACGGCGAAGTCTGCCGGGGTTTCCTTGATGAGCCACTGTGCGCGCTCGATGTTGCCCGTGGCTTCCTTGATGCCAACGATGCCGGGAATTTGCGCCAGCCGCAGGACCGTGTCGTGGGCCATGTCGGCCACGCTGCGTCCGGGCACGTTGTAGAGAATGATGGGCAGGTCGCCAGTGGCTTCGGCAATGGCCTTGAAGTGCTGGTACTGGCCTTCCTGGGTGGGCTTGTTGTAGTAGGGCACCACTTGCAGCTGGCAGTCGGCGCCAACTTTCTTGGCAAAGCGGGCCAGTTCGATCGCCTCTGCCGTGGAATTCGCGCCGCAGCCAGCCATGATGGGCTTGCGGCCAGCAGCCTGCTCCACGGACACGCGGATGATTTCGCAGTGTTCCTCGACGGTCACGGTGGGCGATTCGCCCGTGGTGCCGACGACACCGATGCAGTCCGTGCCTTCGGCGATGTGCCAGTCGATCAGCTTTCGCAGTGCGGGGTAGTCCACGCTGCCATCTTCATGCATGGGGGTGACCAGGGCCACGATGCTGCCGGTGATCGGATTCATAGGTCGGTAGTGCTTCGGTTGGATGCAGAGAATTGAATGCGCATTCTACCCAGCGGCGCGCAGGGCATGACGCGGGGGCTGGGAAGGGGTGTCAGCCGCCTCGCGAACAGCGGCTATCCGTTGCACGAAACGCTCCGGATCGGTGAGGAACCCGTCCTCGTATGCCACGGTCCGAAGTTCCGCACATTCGCGCAGCAGTTCGCCGGGTTGCAGCAGAAAGTCGGGCCGTGACGGTTTGCCCACGCTGGCATTGCCGTGGGCAAACGTCTCGTAAATGAGCACACCACCAGGGCCCACGCAGGCCAGGATGCGTGGCCACAGCGGGCGCCACAGGTAATTGGTGACGACCACGGCGTCGAAGGTGCGGCCGTCCAGCGGCCAGGGGCCGTTTTCGATGTCGGCGCACAAATTTGTAACCAGCGGTTGCAGGTCCGACAGGGTGGCCAGGGCTTCGGCGTCGCGGTCGAGCGCTGTCACGTGGCAGCCCTGGCGTACCAGCCAGCGGGTGTGGCGGCCGTGGCCGCAGGCCAGGTCAAGCACGCGCGCACCGCCTGGGCGGTCAGGAATGAGGTGGGACCAGCGGCGCACCCATTCCGAGGGCGCCAGTGCTGCGTGGGGCGGGTGTGTCATTGCGTCAGAAGCAGGACCATAGCTTGTCGGCCAGATCCACGAGGAAGTCGGCACGGGTGTAAAGCCCGAAGACGAGCAGCATCACGCCCAGGGCCAGCGCCCAGACGGTGGCGCGCTGCCAGGTTTTCATGCAGCCGCTCCGGCGGCCACCCGGGTGGGGCCGCGCTGGATGGGGGTTTCACGCACGGGCCAGTTCACCACGGCGGCAAACACACCCAGCGCGATGGAGATGTACCAGACGATGTCGTAGCTGCCGGTGCGGTCGTACAGAAGGCCGCCCAGCCACACCCCCATGAAGCTGCCCACCTGGTGGCTGAAGAACACGAAGCCACCCAGCATGGACAGGTGCGCCACCCCGAAGATCTGCGCCACGATGGCGTTGGTGGGCGGCACGGTGGACAGCCAAAGCAGCCCCATGGCCGCCGCGAAGATGTAGACGCTCCAGGGTGTGAGCGGGGCCAGCAGGAAGAGCGTGATGGCGACCGAGCGCATCAGGTAAATGAACGAGAGGATGCGCCTCTTGGCCAGGCGCTGTCCCAGCACGCCTGCGGCGTAGGTGCCGAACACATTGAACAGGCCGATGATGGCCAATGCGTAGCTGGCCACCTGAGGCGACAGACCGTTGTCCTTGAGGTAGCTGGGCATGTGCACGCCGATGAACACCACCTGGAAGCCGCAGACGAAGTAACCCGCCATCAGCAGCTGGAAGCTGCGGTAGCCGAAGGCTTCGCGCAGGGCCTGGCCGATGGTCTGTTCCCGGTGGGCGGCCCCCGCCGCGCCGCCAAACCCCGGTTCGCGCAGGCCCCAGCCCAGCGGGGCAATCAGCAGCGCGGTGCCGCCCAGAATCAGCAGTGCCTCCTGCCAGCCGAAGTTCGCGATCAGGAAACCTTCCACCGGCACCATGAGGAACTGGCCGAACGAGCCTGCAGCGGCGGCCATGCCCATGGCCCAGGAACGTTTTTCAGCGGGAATTTGCCGCCCGATGACGCCATAGATGATGGCGTAGGTGGTGCCCGCCTGCGCCGCGCCGATGAGCACGCCCGCAGTGAGTGCGAACAGCAGCGACGACGTGGACAAGGCCATGCCGGCCAGGCCCGCTGCGTACAGCAGCGCGCCGCCCAGCAGCACGCGGTAGCCGCCGAAGCGGTCGGCCAACATGCCCGCGAAAATGCCGAACAGGCCCCAGGACAGGTTCTGGATGGCCATGGCGAAGGCGAAGGTCTCGCGCGTCCAGCCCTGGGCCTGGGTAATGGGCTGCAGCCACAGGCCAAAGCCGTGGCGGATACCCATGGACAGCGTGACGATGGCAGCACCGCAGGCCAGCACCTGCAGGGCAGAAAGTTTGGGGGTATTCGAGGACATCCCGAGACTGTAGCGAATTTGCGGGGCGTCTGCCTGTCGCCTGCGGGCGGTGCCGGGCTATCTACAATGCCACGCCATGGCAGAGAAATCCCTTTTCCCCGGCGAGGCAGGCAACGCCTACGCCGAAGGTTCCATCCGGGTGCTCAAGGGCTTGGAGCCCGTCAAGCAGCGCCCGGGCATGTACACCCGCACCGATAACCCGCTGCACATCGTCCAGGAAGTGCTGGACAACGCCGCCGACGAGGCGCTGGCGGGCTTCGGCAAGCGCATACGCGTCACCCTGCACGCCGACGGTTCGGTGAGCGTTGAAGACGACGGGCGTGGCATCCCCCACGGTATCCACCCTGAAGAGAACGCCCCCGTGCTGGAACTGGTGTTCACCCGCCTGCACGCGGGCGGCAAGTTCGACAAGGGCAAGGGCGGGGCGTACAGCTTTTCGGGTGGCTTGCATGGCGTGGGCGTGAGCGTGACCAACGCCCTGGCCACCCGCCTGGAGGTGACCAGCTACCGCGACGGTCACGTGGCCCGCATGGTGTTTGCTGGTGGCGACGTGGTGGAGCCCCTGAGCCGCCGCCTGGCAGGCGAAGGTGACCGCAAGCAGGGCACCAGCGTGCGCGTGTGGCCCGATGCGAAATACTTTGAGTCACCCAATTTGCCGTCAGGCGAACTGGTGCACCTGCTGCGAAGCAAGGCCGTGCTGATGCCGGGTGTGACGGTGAGCCTGGCCAACGAAAAGACCAAAGACACCCAGACCTGGCAGTACAAGGGCGGCCTGCGCGACTACCTGCAGCAGACGCTCAACGGCGAGCCGGTGATCCCGTTGTTCGAGGGCGAGGGCTATGCCGACTCAGGCCACGAAAGTTTTGCCGAAGGTGAGGGCGCAGCCTGGGCGGTGGCTTTCACCGAGGACGGCCAGCCGGTGCGCGAGAGTTACGTCAACCTCATACCTACCAGTGCGGGCGGCACGCACGACAGCGGCCTGCGCGACGGCCTGTTCCAGGCCGTCAAGAGCTTCATTGAACTGCATGCTTTGCTGCCCAAGGGCGTGAAGCTGCTGCCTGAGGACGTGTTTGCCCGGGCCAGTTACGTTCTGAGCGCCAAGGTGCTGGACCCGCAGTTCCAGGGCCAGATCAAGGAGCGGCTGAATTCGCGCGACGCCGTGCGGCTGGTGAGCAACTTCGTGCGCCCGGCGCTGGAGCTGTGGCTGAACCACCACGTGGAGTACGGCAAGAAGCTGGCGGAGCTGGCCATCAAGGCTGCGCAAAGCCGCCAGAAGGCTGGCCAGAAGGTGGAGAAGCGCAAGGGCAGCGGCGTGGCCGTGTTGCCCGGCAAGCTGACCGACTGCGAAAGCCGCGACATTGCTCACAACGAACTCTTCCTGGTAGAGGGCGACTCCGCCGGGGGCAGCGCCAAGATGGGCCGGGACAAGGAATGCCAGGCCATCCTGCCGCTGCGCGGCAAGGTGCTCAACACCTGGGAGGTGGAGCGCGATCGCCTGTTCGCCAACACCGAGATCCACGATATTGCCGTGGCCATCGGCGTGGACCCGCACGGCCCCAACGACACACCCGACCTGAGCGGCCTGCGTTACGGCAAGGTGTGCATCTTGAGCGACGCCGATGTGGACGGCTCACACATCCAGGTGCTGCTGCTGACGCTGTTCTTCCGTCACTTCCCCAAGCTGATCGAGGCCGGGCACGTGTACGTGGCGCGCCCGCCGCTGTTCCGCGTGGACGTGCCAGCGCGCGGCAAGAAGCCCGCCACCAAGGCCTATGCGCTGGACGAAGGTGAGTTGACGGCCATTCTGGACAAGTGCGCCAAGGACGGCGTGCCGCGCGAGAAGTGCCAGATCAGCCGCTTCAAGGGCCTGGGCGAGATGAACGCCGAGCAGCTGTGGGACACCACGCTCAACCCCGACACCCGCCGCCTGCTGCCCGTGCAGCTGGGCGACCTGGACTTTGCGGCGACCGAAGCCCGCATCACCCAGCTCATGGGCAAGGGGGAGGCCGCCTCGCGCCGCGAGTTGATGGAGTTGCACGGCGACGCCGTGGAAATTGACGTGTGAGCGTCAACCCACAGTCAGCTTTTCTGTGCAGTTGATCATCCAGCGGATGCCGAACTTGTCGCAAAGGCTGCCGTAATAGGCACCCCAGAACATGTCCTGCATGGGCAGCTCTACCTTGCCACCCGCCGACAGGCCATTGAACAGCCGGTCAGCTTCGTCGCGTGAGTCGGGCTCCAGGTTGATGTAGACGTTGTTGCCCGGCGTGACGGCAAAGCCCATGGAGGGTGGGGCGTCGGTGCCCATGAGCACATGTTCACCCATGATGGTGAGCTCGATGTGCATCACCAGGTTGCGGTCCTCCTCGGGCAAGGGCGGCTGGCCTGGCACGGCAGGCATGTCGCTGAAGCGGTGGATGGGCCCGTCGAAATCGCCACCGAAGACCGAGCGGTAGAACAGGAAAGCCTGCTCTGTTTCGCGGGCAAAGTTGAGGTAAGTGCTGACCCTGGCCATGGTGATTGCCTCCTTGTTGAAATGTTGGGTCCGCTCCCTCTGCTCCCACTGATGCAATGGTAAGCCAACCCACCATGGAACGTGTGCAATGGTGCCAGCCATGGCGTGGCACCGTGGCCATCAGCCATGGCCCCTGTAAGGGTTTAGCGCAGTTCGTCCTGCAGCCGCTGCTGCAGGCTCTCCATCAGATCGTCCTCGCCCACTTCGATCTGCCGGTCTTCGCTTCTGCTGTGGAGCGTGATGCGGTAGCGGAAAAAATCTGCCGAGCGCGGGGCTGGTTGAGTGGCGCCGGCCCTTGCCTGGAACAAGGCCTCTACTGCGCTCAACTCGTCAGGGCTGAGTTCGCGGCAGTGCATTTGCGCCCGGCAACGCAGCCGCGACCCTGGCAGCCCCACCCCCGCCAGACCGCCCAGTTTCTCAATCTCCAGTTCGTCGTCGGGATTCATCCGTCTACAGCTCCACCTTCTGCCAGCCAGCGTCCACCGCAGCGGCAACCTTGGCGTGGCGGGGGTACAGCTGCTCTGCGAGCTGGCGCGTGCGCGCCGCGAACTGCGGCATGGTCATGCCCGGGTTTGCGCCAGACATGGTCAGCGCAGCGTACCAGACCCGGCCAATGCGTTCCCAGCTTTTTCCACCAAGGGCCATGCACGCGGTGGCGAAGGCCAGGTTCGGCGGGCCGCTGCTGTAATGCGGGTCCATGCCGGGGGTGATCTGTGAATACCGCGTAGGCTGCGGTGCCAGCGCAGACTCGTCGGCTGGGTTGGCCATGTTGCGCAGGCACGTGTAGCCCCTCTCCCTTGCGACGGGGCCGATGATGTCCGCCGCGATCAGCCAGTCTGCCTCTGCCGCTTGTTGTTTCGCTGCCCATTGGCGAAACATGGTGCCGAAGCAGTCGGACATGCTTTCGTTCAGCCCGCCGGCGTCGCCGCTGTAGGCGAGCCGCAGGCTGTGTTGCGTGATGCCGTGGGCGAGTTCGTGGGCTATCACGTCGTTTGCCGCGGTGAAGTCGATGAACAGCTTGCCGTCACCATCGCCGTAGATCATCTGGCTGCCGTTCCACATGGCATTGTTGTAATTCCGGCCGTAGTGGATGGACGACACCAAGGCCATGCCCGCGTTGTCTATCGAATTGCGGCCGAACACGGTCCTGTAGAACTTGGCGACGGCCTTGGTCTCGGTGAAGCAGCGCTTGGCGGTGTCGTCGCCCGAGGACAGGGGGCGGTCGACCGGAGTGCCAGGCAGGGTTCGTGTGTTTTTGCAGTCGTAGATCCTTACCGCAGGGGACGCGGCCAACCGGGGGCTTTCGACACCAGTGAACGGCGCCAGGCCGGTGAGTTCGGCGTACTGCAAGCGCAAGCCGCGCAACGCTTCGCTGACTTGCGCAGAGTCCCAGGCGGCCTTGCGCAGACTGGTTTCAAGCTGTTCGTCGCCCGCAAAGCGGTCGAGAACTTCCTTGGGAACGATGGAGCAAAGGCAAAGAGCCATCTGGGCAACCTCCAGTGTGGTGCCCGCCACCCATGGGCGGGTTGGCCCCCCAGCCTCTCTTGCCGGAATGCTACTACCGTTGATATTGCCTGGATACCCTGGTTTTGTTACAGCCAGCGGCGCACACGCGCCATGTAGTGGCTGAATTCTTCGCCAAACTGTTGAAGCAGGAAGCGTTCTTCGGGCTTGATTTGCAGTTCGGTAAGGTACACGCAGAACCCAATGGTGATGAGCGCGCCCAGCAGGCTGGCCGCCCATGCCGCGACACCCGCCAGCATCAAGGCCATGCCCAGGTACATGGGGTTGCGCGTGAAGCGGTAGACGCCATGCGTGACCACGCTTGTGGACTTGGCGGGGTAGCGTGGGTCCAGTGTGGTGTGCTGCAAGCGGAACTGCAAGGCCGCCCACAGCATGACGCAAAGCCCCGCCAAGAACAGCACCACCGCCAGGGCCTTGTGCCCCGCAAACGGCCAGTTGAAGGCGGGCAGCCAAGCACCCGCCGCCACGGAAAGCGCCATGCCAATGGCCGTGAGCAGGAGCGGGGGAATTTTGAGTTCGAGGGAAGGCATGGGTGAGGCCAATCTTACGGGTGGGCCAGGAAAAACTCCCAGATCACGTCGTTGGCCACCAAAGCCTGGGAAGGCGGCTCCTTGCCACGGCGTTGCGCCTGTGTGCCTGGCCAGGAGTGGCCGCCATCGTCCACCACGCAAAGTTGTACCGACGCGTTACCTGCGCAACCTGAATACACCTCGCAATAGGCACCTGGCTTTTCCAACACACGGCGCGGCGCAGGCTGGCAGCGGTTGCGCTGTACCCAGCGCGCAATGGTCTCGGGCACCGAGACAAAGTCCATCACCTTGCTGTCGTCGCGAAAGGCGTCTTTGCCTGCGCCGCCGTTGAACAGCACATGCGTGTCGTTCTTGGCGTGGATGTGAAGCACCGGGATGGGACGCACGGGCTGGCAGGTGCCCATTGCCTCAGTGCCTGCTACCGATGCCACTGCCGCGAACACATCGGCAGCATCGCAAGCCAGGCGGTGCGCCATCATGCCGCCGTTGGACATGCCGATGGCATAAATGCGTGCCGGGTTCAGCTGGAGCCGGGCGCCCAATTGCGCCACCACGGCACGCAAAAAGCCCACGTCGTCCACCTGGCGGTCGCGCGCGTCGCCACAGCAGGCCCCTGCGTTCCAGGTGGCGAACTTACCCCCAGGGAGCTTGCTGTAGCCGTTGGGGAAGGCAACCACAAAGCCTGCGCTGTCGGACTTGGCGATGAGCCCGTAACGGTCGCCATTGGCCATGTAATCGGCAAAACCACCGCCGCCGTGCAAGGCCAGCACCAAGGGGGCGGCCTGTGTGGGGTTTGAACGGGCGGGCACGTGCACAACCACCGTGCGCTTTTGGCCTTGGTGCGTGACTTGGAGCGTGTGCGTGCCAGCAGGCAGCGGTGCCGTTGTTGGTGCCTCGCTGGCTGCGCGCCGTTGAACAAGGCGTTCGCGCAGGCTGGGGCCGTCCTGGGCTGCAACGGGCAGAGTGGCACCATGGATGCACACGAATACCAGGGAAGCCACCAGCCGCGCGATCATGGGCCGTTTCCTTTCAACATTTGTATGCGGTTGATCGAGCGCTGCAGAGGTGTGGCTGTTGGCAACCTTCACCTATTCGGGCAAATGACAGACGGCTTCAATGTTGTTGCCTTCGGGGTCAATGACGAATGCGCCGTAGTAGTTCGCATGGTAGTCCGGGCGCAGCCCGGGGGCTCCGTTGTCTTTACCTCCGGCAGCAATGGCTGCTTCGTAGAAGGCATCCACTTGCGCACGGCTTGCCGCACGCCAAGCAAGGTGGCAACCAGACGTTGCAGCTGGGCCACCATAAGGCGATGGTCCGTCAATGAACCACACATCGGCCTTCTTGCCGTCTGGCTCGGACGCGTCTGGGTAAGCCAGGCCCAGAATGTTCGATCCGTAGGCGCCTTCGAAGCAGATGCTGTAACCCAGTGGCGCGAGTGCGGCGCAGTAAAACGCCTTGGCACGGGCAATGTCTTTCACGCGAAATGTCATGTGGTCCAGCATGGGATGGCTCCTGAAGTTGACTTGGTGTGCAGGATGCTAACACTGAACTGTATAAAAAAACAGTTATTTTTGCTGGGATGCCTGCATGGTCACCCTGGAAGGACGCTCGGAACCTGTGTGGACACAGGCGTTGCATTGGCCAACGAGTTCGCGCGCGTCTGCTGTACTGGTGCCCAGTCAGAACTCGTCGGGGGGTAAGGCTCGGCTGGGGCGCATCCCCAAACGCGGGGATGCCTATCTGAGAACTTTGCTGACCCAGGGGGCCAAATCGGTGGTCATGAGTGCGGCCAAGCGATCCGACCATACCAGCCAGTGGGTGCTGCAGAGTCACACTCCACAGCCAGTTTCCTTTACCACTTGCGACGGGTTTGATCGACCATCATTGCCAAACGGGTTCCTCCCACACCGCGACACGCCGATAACTCTTCCGGCTCAATGAATACCTGTTCAGCAGCCATTTGTAGCGTGTGGCGCAGCGGTGACGCAGATTCCATGTCGGCACGGACCACAACAGAGTCCACTCCAGATGCCGGATATACGACTGCAGGTGCTTTACCCATGGGGTCCAAATTGATCAGGCTCTTGCTGTTGTGGGGGAGTCCATATAGGAGGGGGCAGGCGTCATCGCCGCAACTGCGCAAGAGAAGGGACTTCGCCATCTAGCAGGGCAGATAGCAACAGGCTCGTCTCTTGAAACATGTAGGGCACGTTCTTATCCGACGACATGATGCCGTCAAAATACGTTCCGTAGGCCACAAGCATCATGTCGACGAAGTCGTTCCGTAATTTCTCGGCGCTTAGCTCGCCGAACCCACCCTGTGCAAACCTCCTTAGACTGAGAAGGTACATTGCGAAAGTGACCCTGAACATGAATGTGTTCGGAAGTTCTTCGTACGTTGGTCGTTTGAGCGTAAGCGGAGAGTCCTGAAACATCATCCCCGTCATCTCGATAACGGTCCTAACGAGTTTATCGATCAGTTCGGGTGTGTACTCCTCTTTGGCACGCAGGACAGCGCGCTCCTCTTTCGTGTATCGACTTCCAAGCACCTCTATTGCGCCACGAATGTTCTTGGCTTCGTCACGCATCTTGTCTTGGTGCTCATTTGCAGAGCGGCCAAGACTACGAATCTGGTCCTGAAAACGAGCGTCACCTGCCTCGGCCGCTCGCAGATGGCGTACGTACAGCGGGAATCCGCGAGTTTGATCTTCGTCCACTAGGCGACGCTGCAGGCCCTTACGCCGTCCGGTCAAGGCGCAAACCTTGGCGGATCCCTTCAGGATCAGGACCTGGTGCGGGAACTCCGATAGGACCGACATGGACTTGAAGATGCTCTTGAGCGGGTCGCCCTTATATGCCTCCATCAATACGAAGTCAGGAAGAACGGCGATGTTTTCAGGGGACCTTGCGAGAAACGCCCGTAGGGTCTCGGTTTGAAGCTGGTTACTGTCAATGACGCGCTTCATGACGCCTAACGCCAAAGTTCAGGGGCGCCCGCTTGGCGTGACGGAAGCGAACACTGGTGGAGGTGTCCCCTGCAACGCACAGTTAGGCAGGGTAGCGAAGACACGGCGTCGCATTTGCATGTTGAAGCCACTCTGGCATATCAGTCCGCAGTGTTTGCACTTTTGAGTCGGTGTACTGCGCGAACAAGAGCCTCAAAGTCTGGGGAGTGCTCCCTTGAAGGGGAAAAGGACGGAACGTAAACGTTGAAGTCGCAGGGGGAAACCTCCAGGGTGATCCATGGTTTCACTGCTAAAGGCTGCCCTGTGCCATTGTTGATTGACCACTCTTCGTTCTGGAGCTCGAAGAAGTACATGACTTGTCCCTTCTCCGTGACCCATTCTGTTTTAGTTTTGGCGCCAACTGCTCGGGCTACAGGCTCTAGCTCGGTCCGTAGCTTCCTCAATTGCGCGCGAACCTGTAGGAAGCGCCATCCAGGAAAAGCGGCGAAGAAAAGACCAGCGCCAAGGATGAGCAAGCCAACTATGGTGCCCACGACGTATTCCAGAAGACTGCTCATGTGCTAAATACCCTGGAAATTCTCTATCTACTTCCGTACCGAAGGGGCTTAAGGTTTGAAGGCAGTGTTGCATTGCTTACAAACGGCCTCAACATCAACGCCCCCCTTAACCGTTGCTGAGAAGTTCCCATCAATCTTGTCGACGGAGCGATGTGGATTTCTTATGTAAGGGTGGCCATCTTCTGAGACGTGAAATACGCCGATTTGCCTACAATTCGGGCACACAACGTCATATGCGTATCTGTCTCTTGCAGCCATGGAGCCCCCCTGTTTGTGATGCCTAACGTACAGTCTGCACCCATTCGGGTGCAGACTCAAAACCAACATAAACGGTGTATAGCACGGCATCTCCCTGTGGAAAACCAAAGATAGGCACCCACGATGATGCCGAACATGGCAGCGATATACACCGCTCTGCCACCTGTAGCGGCGCAGGCGCTGTAGAACTACTTTGGTCGTCAGCTTGCCTTGCTCGGATAACAATGGGGCATTTTTACCACATTTGGCCCTGCGGCGGCGATTTGCTGACTTTGTGTTCCATCAAGTATTGCGGATTTGTCTCTGCACGCCATAGCTCCGCAGCGCAGCGTCTATTTGTGAGGCCTCGGTCGTCTCTGCAGGATAGAACCGGTAGCTGGGTGCGATGATCGCCTCCACCGCCTTGGCCCGAATCACAAAAACACTGCGGATCGGAAACCGGTCACCAGCTATTTTTTGCAATGGTTCGGCCCAACGGGCAAATTCCGCATCCGCCGGGGTAATGTCCCGCGCCGTGCCAAGCACCTTGTAGCCCTTTTGCGCGAACACGTCCACAAAGCTCAGGCAAACCTGGGCGTTGGCACGGATGTTCTTGGCAGACGTGGGCGAGGCTATGTTGGCCACGACCACGTGCTCGTCGTCCACAACGGCAAACAATTCCTTGGGTGACACGTTTGGTTGACCGGTTGCGCTGGCGGTGGCCAGCCAGCAGAGCACGCTGCGTTCGGCCATGGCTTTGTGGTCGGGGGTGAGCAGGTTTGGCATGGTGTTTCAGTGTAGGTCTGGCACTCATGGACAATAAGGCATGAGCTTCGATTTACTGCCTCCATCCGACACTCAGCCCACCGAACCCCTGGGCGACCCCGACAGCTTGGCCGCCTACGCGCAGCGGGCCTACCTGGAATACGCTTTGAGCGTGGTGAAGGGCCGCGCGCTGCCCGATGTGTGCGACGGCCAGAAGCCCGTGCAGCGGCGCATCCTCTACGCCATGCAGCGCATGGGCCTGGGCTATGGCGGGCCCAACAGCAACACGCCCGCCAAGCCTGTGAAGAGTGCCCGCGTGGTGGGTGACGTGCTGGGCCGCTTCCACCCCCATGGCGACCAGGCCGCCTACGACGCGCTGGTGCGCATGGCGCAGGACTTTGCGCAGCGCTACCCGCTCATCGACGGGCAGGGCAACTTTGGCAGCCGCGACGGTGACGGCGCCGCTGCCATGCGCTACACCGAGGCCCGGCTGGCCAAGATCAGCACGCTGCTGCTGGACGAGATTGACCAGGGCACGGTGGACTTCATTCCCAACTACGACGGCTCCACCGAAGAGCCGAAGCAGTTGCCCGCGCGCCTGCCTTTTGTGCTGTTGAATGGCGCCAGCGGCATCGCCGTGGGCATGGCCACCGAGATTCCCAGCCACAACCTGCGCGAGGTGGCCGACGCCTGTGTGGCGCTGGTCAAAACCCCGAAGCTGACCGACGAAGAGCTGTTTGCCCTGCTGCCGGGGCCGGACTACCCGGGTGGCGGTCAGATCATCAGCCCGGCGGGCGACATTCACGACGCCTACCGCACCGGGCGCGGCAGCCTGAAGGTGCGCGCCCGCTGGAAGATTGAAGACCTGGCGCGCGGCCAGTGGCAACTGGTGGTGACGGAGCTGCCACCGGGCGTGAGCAGCCAGAAGGTGCTGGAAGAGATTGAAGAGCTGACCAACCCCAAGGTGAAGGCGGGCAAGAAGGCGCTGACGCAGGAGCAGACGCAGCTCAAGGCCAGTATCTTGGCGGTGCTGGACGGCGTGCGCGACGAATCCAGCAAGGACGCGCCGGTGCGCCTGGTGTTCGAGCCTAAGAGCAGTCGCATCGAGCAGCAGGAGCTGATCACCGCGCTGCTGGCGCACACCAGCCTGGAAACGTCTGCCCCCATCAACCTGACCATGGTGGGCCTGGACGGCAAGCCCGTGCCCAAGAGCATGCGGCAGATGCTGGAAGAGTGGATTGCCTTCCGCCAGAC
This sequence comes from Hydrogenophaga aquatica, assembly GCF_054780915.1. NCBI lineage: Bacteria > Pseudomonadati > Pseudomonadota > Betaproteobacteria > Burkholderiales > Comamonadaceae > Hydrogenophaga > Hydrogenophaga aquatica. The sequence continues at coordinate 36,488 of NZ_BAAGVK010000020.1, forward strand.
GACCATCACCCGCCGTTCGCAGCACCGCCTGGGCAAGGTGCTGGACCGCATCCACATCCTTGAAGGGCGGCAGATTGTGCTGCTCAACATCGACGAGGTGATTGCCATCATCCGCGCGAGCGACGAGCCCAAGGCCGCGCTGATGGCGCGCTTCAACCTGAGCGACCGGCAGGCCGAGGACATTCTGGAAATCCGCTTGCGCCAGTTGGCGCGGCTGGAGGCCATCAAGATCGAGCAGGAACTGAAGGAATTGCGCGAAGAGCAAGGCAAGCTGGAAGACATTCTGGGCAACCCCAACAGCCTGCGCCGCCTGATGGTGAAAGAGATTGAGGCCGACGCCAAGACCTTTGGCGACGAGCGTCGCACGCTGATCCAGGCCGAGAAGAAGGCGGTGGCCGAGATCAAGGTGGTGGACGAGCCGGTGACGGTAGTGGTGTCTGCCAAGGGCTGGGTGCGCGCACGCACCGGTCACGGGCACGACGCGGGTGGCTTTGCCTTCAAGGCGGGTGACGGCCTGTACGGCACCTTTGAATGCCGCACCGTGGACACGCTGATTGTGTTTGGCAGCAATGGCCGCGTGTACAGCGTGCCCGTGGCCAGCCTGCCGGGCGCGCGCGGTGACGGCCAGCCCATTACCACATTGATTGACCTGGAAGCGGGCACACAGCCGGTGCACTACTTTGCGGGCGCGGCAGGCACCACACTTTTGTTGAGCGGTTCGGGCGGCTACGGCTTCCTGGCCACGGTGGACGACATGGTGAGCCGCCAGAAGGCGGGCAAGGCTTTTGTGACGTTGAACGAAGGCGAAACCCTGTGCGCCCCGGCGCTGGCAAGCGGCGGCATGGTGGTGCGCCTGGCGGGGCAGGAAGGCGGCGTGATCGCCCCGCCCACGGCACCCGAAGGTGGCGAGGCCGAAACCGCTTTGGCCCCGGCCACACATGTGTGCTGCGTGTCGGCGGGCGGGCGCATTCTGACGTTCGAGATGGCCGAGCTGAAGCTGCAGCCCAAAGGTGGGCGCGGCCTGATGCTATTGAGCTTGGACGGCAAGGACACGCTGGCCGGTGCGGCTGCCTACACGCGCAGCGTGCGCATTGAAGGCATTGGCCGTGGCGGGAAGCTGCGCGACGAGACGTTGGAGATCCGCAGTCTGAACAACGCCCGTGCCGCGCGCGGGCGCAAGGGCAAGGACGCGACGTTTGGCTTCAAACCCGCGCGCGTGGTGCGGCTGGTGTAAACGTTCAGGAGCAAGGCATGGCAGACCCAAGGCGGGGGTGGGGAAGGCTTGTTGGCGTGTGCATTGCGCTGGGTGCGGCTTGCGCTGGCGTGGCGGCGCAGAACCTGCCCATGATCGATACCCACAGCCATTTCCAGGCGGGCAAGGACCGGAACTTTCCAGCGGCGCTGACCCGTGCCCTGCAGGAGATGGATCAGGTGGGCATTGTCCGCACCCTGCTGATGCCGCCGCCGCTGCCAAAGGACCAGGGCCCCATGTACTACGACATTGAGGACCTGCAGTTTGCAGCGCGCGAGGCGCAGGGCCGGGTGGCGTTGCTGGGCGGCAGTTCGCTGAATGTGATGATTCATAGCGTGGCGCCGCAGGACGTGACGGAGGCCGTGAAAGCCCGTTTTGCAGCCCGGGCGAAGGCCATTCTGGACCAGGGGGCAGTGGGCCTGGGCGAAATTGCCATCCACCACGTTTCCATACCCGCCATGGGGCCGCAGCACGCCTACGAACTCATCGCTGCGGACCACCCGCTGTTGCTGTTGTTGGCGGACCTGGCAGCGGAGCGGGATGTGCCCATAGACCTGCACATGGACCTGGTGCCGGAGGACATGCCCTTGCCTGCAGTACTGCGCCCCAACCCGCTGAACCCGGACACCTTGCCCGCGAACGCTGAAGCGTTCAAGCGCCTGTTGCGGCACAACCCGAACACCCGTTTCGTGTGGTCGCACGTGGGGTTTGAGCCCCTGCTGACGCGAAGCCCGGAGGTGGTGCGTGCCTGGCTGCAGGAGTTTCCCAGGCTGTACATGAGTTTTCGGCTCAACCGTGGGGCGCCCAGCCCGGCCGCAGCGCTTTCACCCGACGGAAGGCTCAAGCCCAATTGGGTCAACCTGATCAGCTCTTTCCCCGACCGTTTTTTGCTGGGAAGCGATTCGTTTTACGACGCCACGGGTGTGGCCCGTGGTGGCGGAGAGCAGGGGTCGAATCAGGGCCTGCGAGGGCTGCGCGCCCTGGCGAACGCTCTGCCACCGGCGGTGGCGGAGGCAGTGGCTTCGGGCAACGCGGTGCGGCTATACAAGCTGGCACCGCTTGCCAGCGGCAAGTGACGTCTTGTCGCCAGGGGGTTACCAGTTCGCCTCGCGCTCGGGTGTGGCGCGGATGCGGTGGATGGTGAGGTCGGCACCGTCGAATTCTTCTTCCTGCGTCAGGCGCAGGCCCAGCGCGGCCTTGAGCACGCCGTAAACCACGAAGCCGCCCGCGAGGGCCCACAGCACGCCCATGGCCGTGCCGATGAGTTGTGCGCCGAAGCTGACCCCACCCAAGCCTCCAAAAGCCTGTTGACCAAAGATGCCAGCCGCGACACCGCCCCAGGCGCCGCACAGGCCGTGCAGGGGCCAGACGCCGAGCACGTCGTCGATCTTCCAGCGGTTTTGCGTGAGGGTGAACAGCGAGACGAACAGAGCGCCAGCCACGCCGCCCACGACCAACGCGCCCAGCGGGTGCATGAGGTCGGACCCGGCGCACACGGCCACCAGGCCCGCCAGGGGGCCGTTGTGTACGAAGCCCGGGTCGTTCTTGCCCATGACCAGCGCCATCAGCGTGCCGCCCACCATGGCCATCAGGGAGTTGACCGCCACCAGGCCCGAGATCTTGTCCAGGGTCTGCGCGCTCATCACGTTGAAGCCGAACCAGCCGACCGTGAGAATCCACGCCCCCAGGGCCAGGAAGGGGATGTTGGACGGCGGGTGGGCGCTGATGGCGCCGTCTTTGCGGTAGCGGTTGGAGCGTGGCCCCAGCAGCATGACGGCCCCCAGGGCCAGCCAACCGCCCACGGCGTGAACCACCACCGAGCCAGCGAAGTCGTGGAAGGCGGCGCCCGTGAGTGATTCCAGCCAAGCCTGCACACCGAAGTGGCTGTTCCAGACGATGCCTTCAAAGAAGGGATAGACAAAGCCGACGATGACGGCGGTGGCTACCAGTTGCGGCCAGAACTTGGAGCGTTCGGCGATGCCGCCGGAGATGATGGCCGGGATGGCGGCGGCAAAGGTCAGCAGGAAGAAGAACTTGACCAGTTCGTAGCCGTTGCGTTGCGCCAGGAATTCGGCGCCCACGAAGAAGTGGGTGCCATAGGCCACGCCGTAGCCCACGGCGAAGTACACGACCGTGGAGACGGAGAAGTCCACCAGGATCTTGACCAGGGCGTTGACCTGGTTCTTCTGGCGCACGGTGCCGAGCTCCAGAAACGCGAAGCCAGCGTGCATGGCCAGGACCATGATGCCGCCCAGAAGAATAAAGAGGGTGTCTGCGCCCTGTTTTAGTGCTTCCATGCTTGTCTTTGGTGAATTGAGTACGGTTTTGATGCGTTAAAGGGCCTGGATGGCCCTTGCACCAAAGACAAGCAGGAATCGCGCCAATACGATGCGTAGCGCACCAATATTGGCATGGGAGGCGGCGAATCAGGCCAGTTCGGCCATGAGTTCGATTTCCACGCAGGCACCCAGGGGCAGCTGGGCCACGCCGAACGCACTGCGGGCATGTGCACCAACCTGGGGGCCGAAGACCTGGCCCAGCAGCTCCGAGCAGCCGTTGGTGACCAGGTGCTGTTCGGTGTAGGTGTTGGTGGAGTTGACCAGGCTGAGCACCTTGACGATGCGCTTGACGCCGTTGAGGTCGGTGCCAGCGGCGACGCAGGCGGCGTGCAGCGTGCCCATCAGATCCACGGCCACGGCGCGCGCGGCGGCCTTGCCTTCCTCGGTGGTCATGGTCAGGCCCAGTTGGCCGACCCAGGGCTTGCCGTCCTGCTTGGCGATGTGGCCGCTGAGCAGCACGAGCTTGCCTGTCTGCACGAAGGGCACGTAGGCGGCGGCGGGCACGGCCACGGGCGGCAGCTCGATGTTCAGGGACTTGAGGGTGTCGTAGACGGACATGGGTTTCTCCGGAAGACTGTGGGTGTGAACCCCTGGGAGGGGCGCGGAATCAGCGTGCCATTCTAGAGACCGGGTGGCAGGCGCTGGGCGTGTGGAGCGGATGGCTGGCACGGCATCAGCCGAATTCATTCCGCAGTGATGGCGCTGAATTCGTCGGCGGGGGCGACAGTGACGGCCACCGACAAGGTGTGGCTGCCCCCGCCCTGGATGACGCCGCGCAGGGGTGAGATGTCGCCGAAGTCGCGGCCGACGGTGAGCGTGACGTAGTCGTCGCCGGGGCGGTTGCGCCCGCAGCGGTCGTTGGTGGGGTCGAAGTCGTACCATTGGCTGCCCACGGGCACGGAGACCCAGGCATGCGAGGCGTCGGCGCCGATGAGCCGGGGCTGGCCCGGCGGCGGTTGGGTGAGCAGGTAGCCGCTGACGTAGCGCGCAGGCAGCCCCAGGCTGCGCAGGCAGCCGATCATGATGTGGGCGAAGTCCTGGCACACGCCCTTTCGCTGGTCGAGGGCCTGGAGTGCGGGGGTGTGGACTTCGGTGCTGGCGGTCTCGTACTGCAGTTCGCGGTGGATCTTGGCCATCAGGTCGTGGCAGGCGTCTAGGAAAGGGCGGCGGGCCGCGAACAGGGGGCGTGCGAAGTCGGCAAAGGCGTCGTCTCGTTGCGCGTAGGGTGACGGGAAGACGAACTCGCTGGCCGCTTTGAAAGGTGCCTGCGCGCGGTATTGCATATGTTCGCGAACGGCCTCCCACGGAGGGCTGTCGTCCAGCTCGGCCGGTGGCTGGGTTTCGACGAGGCTGTCGGCCGTGACGCTGAGCATCTCGTGCGGGCTTTGCAGGGCGAAGAAGGTGCGCCAGTTGCCGAAGGCATCTCGGCTGTCTTCGCGGTGAGCAGGTTCTGGCGTGATGGTGAGACTGTGCGCCAGCACCACCTGGTCGGGCAGCTCCAGCGGACGCAGGTGCGCCAGGTGCTGAGCCAGCACCACCGGGGCCTGGTAGTCGTACTGGGTGTGGTGCAGAACGCGAAGCTGCATGCTCAGGTTGCCATCAGGCTGCGCGCCACGCGGTCGGCGTGGCTGAAGTAGCGGTGGCCCAGCCGGTCTGACAGGGTGTAGGCGGAACTTTCGCAGGCCTGCACCAGTTCCAGCAACGCCAGGTAGCTGTTTTGCTTTCCTGCACTGCCGCCCATGGCGCCACTCAGGGCGATGAGGTCCCAGGCGAGCGGATCGGGCATGCCGGTGAGCAGGTCACTGGCGGGGCTGCCGTCGGCGTGCGGCAGCTTGGCCACGCGTGCGCGCAGGGTGGACAGTACCCAGGCCAGCGAGCGCGGGTTGTCGCGGTGGGTGACGAGCATGTCGAGCAGCGCCACCAGATCGCGCCGCTGCTGGTAGTGCGCGTGGAAGGTGATGGTGGAGTCGAACAGGGCAATGACGGCTTCGAAGCCGCTGTCCTCGAACACGCAGCCGGTTTCCAGGCCCATTTCCAGGGCGTTGGCCAGCGTGGCCAGGCGTTCGATGTGGCGGCCGATGCTGAGCATGCGCCAGCCGTCGTCGCGCATCATGCGGTCGGTCTGCGCGCCGGTGATGGCGGAAAGCAGTTCGCTGGCTTCTTCCAGGGCTTCCAGCACTTCTTGCGAGACGATGTCGCCTTCGCTGCTGAGACCCTGGCACTGGGCGGTGAATTCGGCGTCCAGGCGCTCGATGAGGTTGCGCTGCTCCTGCGAGAGGCGTTCGCGCACGTTGCTGGCGGCCTGGCGCAGCGAGCGCAGGTTGAAGCCCACGCTGCTGGCCCCCGAGTCGGCGGCCAGCATGGCGATGAGCGAGCGCTCGAACACGCGGGGTGAGAGCTGGGCGTCGGGCACGTCGGGCAGCACCAGACCGTTGTACTTGGCGCAGGCAGACAGCCAGGCGAGCAGTTCGGGCGAGCCTTGTTCCTCGCCCTGCAGGCAGCGCAGGGCAATGCGTGCCAGGCGCACGGTGTTGTCGGCGCGCTCGGTGTAGCGGCCCAGCCAGAAGAGGTTTTCTGCCGCGCGGCTGGTGATGTGGCGTTGCTGCAGCGCCATGCTGAGCGTGCTGGGGGCGCTTTGCAGCAGGCTGGTGCGGTCCACCTCACCGTGGGTGAGCACCCAGCAGTCGGCGCTGCTGCCGCCACGTTGCATGGAGGCGATCTGCTGCCCGCTGGGGGCCAGGCGCACCATGCCGCCCGGCAGCACGCGCCAGGACTGCGCGCCGTCTGCCAGGGCGAACACGCGCAGCATGGCGGGGCGGGGGGCGATGTCGCCGCCGCGCCAGGTGGGGTTCTGCGACAGGGGCAGGTAGGACTGCAGGGTGTGATCGTCGGGCTGGCGCACGATGCGCCCGGTGAGCTGGTCAACCCCCGAAGGCGACAGAAGGGGGCCGATGACTGCCTCGCTGCCCAGGCGGGGGTAGGTGCTCTTGATGACGCCCTGCTTGAGCATGGGCAGCGCGGACTGCAGGCTGGCGGCTTCGCCACACCACCAGGTGGACAGCGAAGGCAGGGCCAGCGGCTCGCCCAGCAGGTGTTCGCTGATGGCGGGCAGGAAGCCCAGCATGGCACTGGATTCGAGCGGGGCCGAGCCCGGCGCGTTGGCCAGCAGCAGGTTGCCCGCGCGAACCGCCTGCATCAGGCCGGGCACGCCCAGGGCCGAATCGGCGCGCAGTTCCAGCGGATCCAGCCACTCGTCGTCCATGCGCTTGATGAGCACGTCAACGGGTTCCAGGCCGTGCAGCGTCTTGAGGTAGAGGCGACGGTCGCGCACCGTGAGGTCACTGCCTTCGACCAGGTTGAGGCCAAGGTAGCGCGCCAGGTAGGCGTGCTCGAAATAGGTTTCGTTGTAAGGGCCGGGCGTCAGCAGGGCGACCCTTGCATCACGCCCCTTGGGCGACAGGTTGGCCAGCCCCTGCATGAGGGCCTTGTAGCTGCCAGCCAGGCGCTGCACGCGCATGTCTGCAAAGGCGGTGGGGAACTGCCGCGCGATGGCGATGCGGTTTTCCAGCAGGTAGCCCAGGCCCGAAGGGGCCTGTGTGCGGTGCGACACGACCCACCACTGCCCATCAGGGCCATGGGCCAGGTCGAAGGCGGCAATGTGCAGCCAGGTGCCGCCGGGTGGCTCGATGCCCTGCATGGCGCGCAGGTAGCCGGGGTGGCCCAGCGTGAGCGCTGGCGGCAGCAGCGCCTGCTTGAGCAGCTCGCGCGGGCCGTACATGTCGGCCATGATGCGGTTGAGCAGACGCGTGCGCTGCAGCACACCGGCTTCGATGCGGGCCCAGTCCTCGGGGCTCACGATCATGGGGAAGAGGTCCAGCGCCCAGGGGCGTTGCTGGCTGTGTTCGTCGGCGTAGACGTTGTAGGTGACGCCGTTGTCGCGCAACTGCTGTGCCAGGCTTTGCTGGCGGCGATTGAGGTCGCCAAAGCCGTCGAAGCCCAGGTGATCGAAGAAGGTGGCCCAATGCGGCGCCAGACCCTCTGCGCCGATGGGAGCAGCGCGCAATTCGTCCAGGTGCCCCGGGGTGGCAGGCGCGGCGAGCGATGCCGCCAACGCTGCTGCGCTGGTGGCGTGCATGTCGTTGTCGAACAGGGGCACGGCGGGGTCGTTCACGGTTGGCAGTATGCCTCAAGCGCCCCGGCGGCGCCCTGCCGCCTGGGGGCTTGACGGCAGGAGCGGCAGGGGCATGGGCGCCCCTTTTCAGCGCCGCAGGTCGAGCGTGAAGGGGAATTCCCGGCTGGGCGTCACGGGCTCGGCCGTGAGTTTGCCGGGCGTGTGTCCCATCTGGAAGAAGCGTGAGAGGCGGCGGCTTTCGGCTTCGTAGGCGTTGACTGGGAAGGTGTCGTAATTGCGCCCGCCGGGGTGAGCCACGTGGTACTGGCAGCCGCCCAGGGAGCGGTTCATCCAGGTGTCCACGATGTCGAAGGTGAGCGGCGCGTGCACGCCGATGGTGGGGTGCAGCGACGAGGGCGGGTTCCAGGCCTTGTAGCGCACGCCAGCCACGTGTTCGCCTGCCGTGCCGGTGCTTTGCAGCGGCAGCGCGCGGCCGTTGACGGTGATTACATAGCGGCTGTCGTTGTAGCCGCTGACACGCACTTCCAGCCGTTCCAGGGACGAATCGACGTAGCGCACGGTGCCGCCGATGGCGCCTTCTTCACCCATGACGTGCCAGGGCTCCAGGGCATTGCGCAAGGTGAGTTCGATGCCGCGTGCGGCGACCTGGCCCACCAGCGGGAAGCGGAATTCGAAATGCGGTTCGAACCAGGCCATCTGGAAGGGGTAACCGTGGTTGGCCAGGTCGGCCAGCACGTCTTCAAAGTCCATGCGCACGAAGGTGGGCAGCAGGAAGCGGTCGTGCAGCTCGGTGCCCCAGCGGGTGAGCTTGCCGTGCCAGGGCTGGTTCCAGAACCGGGCCACCAGGGCGCGCAGCAGCAGTTGCTGGGCAATGCTCATGCGGGCGTGGGGCGGCATCTCGAAAGCGCGCAGCTCCAGCAGACCCAGGCGGCCGGTGCTGCTGTCGGGCGAGTAGAGCTTGTCGATGCAGAACTCGCTGCGGTGGGTGTTGCCGGTAACGTCGATGAGGATGTTGCGCAGCGTTCGGTCCACCAGCCAGGGGGGCATGTAGGGTGATGAGCCCCCACGCTCGCTTCGTTCGCTGCCCCCCGAGGGGGCGTTCGCACCTTGGGGCGGCCCGGCGGTGCTCAGGCCCCCGGTAGGGTAGAGCCCTCTCATTCGTTCAATCTGGTTGAGTGCGATTTCCAGTTCGTAGAGCTGGTCGTTGCGGGCCTCGTCCACACGGGGGGCCTGGCTGGTGGGGCCGATGAAGAGCCCGCTGAACAGGTAGCTCAACGACGGATGGTTGTGCCAGTAGGCGATGAGGCTGGCCAGCAGCTCGGGCTTGCGCAGGAAGGGCGAATCTGCCGGGGTGGCGCCGCCCAGAACGAAGTGGTTGCCGCCGCCGGTGCCGGTGTGGCGGCCATCGGTCATGAACTTTTCGGCGCACAGGTGGGTGTGGTGCGCGGCGTCGTAGAGGAATTCGGTGTGTTCCACCAGCTCGCCCCAGTTGTGGGCGGGGTGGATGTTGACCTCGATGACGCCGGGGTCGGGGGTGACCTGCAGCATTTTCAGGCGCGGGTCGCGCGGCGGGGGGTAGCCTTCCAGCACCACCTTGACACCGAGCTTTTCGGCGGTGGCTTCGATGGCGGCGAGCAGGTCGAGGTAGTCTTCCAGCCGGGCCAGTGGCGGCATGAAGACGTAGAGGTGGCTGCTGGCGCCGCCGTGGCGCGTTTCGGCCTTGGGGCCGTTGGCGCGTTGCGGGTCGCGGGCTTCCACGCAGAGTGCGGTGCGCGTGAGCCACGCGGCCGATTCGCCTCGGGTAGGGTAGCGTGCGCTCATGGGCTGCGCGGGGGCTGCGCCGGGCACGCCCAGACCAGCCGGGTCACCTTGCCAAACCGGGGTCTCGTCGCCGTGCGCGCCAAATTCGCTGCTCTGCATGGAAACGGTGCCGCCTTCGGCGAAGCCGCCGCCCACCTGGTGCGGCGCGTACTGGCGCTTGAAGGCGGCGCCTTCGGGCAGGGCGTCGCGCGTGGCGGAGGGGTCCTGTTCGATGTGGTACGGGTAGTCGGACGCGGACACCCAGGGCAGGGAGTCCAGCGGCAGGCGGTAGCCCATGGGGGAGTCGCCGGGCACCAGGTACATGCGCTCGTCGCGGAAGAACCAGGGACCGGTGCTCCAGCGGGTGCTGGTGGCGCCCATGCCGCTGCGCAGGCCCTTCTTGCCGCCGTTGGGCACGGCGTGGGCCTGCAGGGGCAGCACGTAGCCCACCGTGGCCTCCAAGCCTTGGCTGAACACGCGGCGCAGGCGCACGCGTTCCAGCTCATCGCCCAGCTTGGCGTCGAACGGGTCCACGTTGACGGGCAGCTTGCGTTCGCGCCAGAGGTAGTACCAGGTGTCCTCGAAGCCCGCGGTGATGTACTGGGTGGACAGGCCCAGCTTGCGTGCCAGCGCCTGGGTGAAGCGCTGCGCGTCGTCGGCGGTGTAGTGGGCCTCGTCGCGCTCGTCGGCGAACAGGCTGGGGTTGTGCCACACCGTTTCGCCATCGGCACGCCAGAACAGCGACAGCGCCCAGCGCGGCAACTGCTCACCCGGGTACCACTTGCCCTGGCCCAGGTGAACGAAGCCACCCGCACCGTATTGCTGGCGCAGGCGGTGCAGCAGTTCGGTGGCGTAGTTGCGCTTGGTGGGGCCCAGGGCGTCGGTGTTCCATTCAGCGGCGTCACGGTCGCGCGTGGCCACGAAGGTAGGCTCGCCGCCCATGGTCAGGCGCACGTCGCCCTTCACCAGGTCCTGGTCCACCTGCTCGCCCAGGGCCTGGATGGCGGCCCATTGTTCATCGGTGTAGGGCTTGGTCACGCGGGGCGACTCGTACACGCGGGTGACCTGCATGTGGTGTTCGAACGAGACCTCGCATTCGTCCAGCGCGCCATCGATGGGCGCGGCGCTGGAGGGCTGCGGCGTGCAGGCCAGCGGAATGTGCCCTTCACCCGCCAGCAGCCCGGAGGTCGGGTCCAGCCCAATCCACCCTGCGCCGGGCAGGAAGACTTCGCACCAGGCATGCAGGTCGGTGAAGTCGGCTTCGGGGCCGCTGGGGCCGTCCACCGCCTTCACGTCAGGTGTGAGCTGGATGAGGTAGCCCGAGACGAAGCGCGCCGCCAGTCCAAGGTGGCGCAGCATCTGCACCAGCAGCCAGCCGGTGTCGCGGCAGGAGCCGCTGGCCTTGGTCAGCGTTTCCTCCGGCGTCTGCACGCCCGGCTCCATGCGGATGGTGTAGGCAATGTCCTTTTGCAGCTGCTGGTTGATGGCCACCAGGAAGTCGATGGTGCGCTGTTTGCTCGTGTCCACGCGGTCCAGGTAGGCCTGCAGCAGCGGGGTGGGTTTTTCCTTGACGAGGTAGGGCGCCAGCTCGGCCTGCAGGCCAGAGGCGTAGGTGAAGGGGTACTGTTCGGCAGACGGTTCGAGGAAGAAGTCGAACGGGTTGTAAACCGCCATTTCCACCACCAGGTCCACGGTGACCTTGAACTCGCGCATGGGCTCGGGAAAGACGAGGCGTGCCTGGTAATTGGCGAACGGATCCTGCTGCCAGTTGATGAAGTGCAGGGCGGGTTCGATCTTCTGCGAATACGACAGCACCTTGGTGCGGCTGTGCGGTGCGGGGCGCAAACGCACCACCTGAGGGCCGAGCTTGACGAGGCGGTCGTACCGATAATGGGTGACGTGATTCAGAGCGACATGGATGGCCATGTGGGGTCTTTCAGGGTCGGGACATCAGGGAGAAAAACGATGCTTGCGCGACCGTTCTGCCGGGTGGTGATGTCCATCCTAGCAAGGAGTGCGCCACCCGGTGTGAAAGTGTGGCGCAACAAGACGGAGCAGGGCCGGTGGGCGCGCACCGGCTGACCGCGCTGCTGCTGGCTACCGTGATGGGTGCCTGGCTGCAACTGCAGCAGGCCAGCTTGTGGCCGTTTTGGGCTTATGCCGTGTGCATGGCGCTGGGCGCGGCGGCGCTGGTCCTGGGCTGGCACCGGACACCGTGGCTCGCGGCATGTCTGGTGGCATGCGCTGCCGCCGCCTTGCTGTTTGGCCTGACGGGTGCCCGCGCTGTGTGGCAGGCCAACCAGGTGCTTGCGCCCCGGTTGCAGGGGCAGGACATTGAACTGACAGGTGCCGTGGCCAGCCTGCCGCGCCGGGGCGAGCAGGGCTGGGCGTTCGAGTTCGAGGTGCACAGCGCTCGCAGCCAAGGCCGTGACGTGAATGTGCCGCAGCTGGTGCGGCTTTCGTGGCGCGCGGTGGAGGGTGAGCCGGAGGCAGCGAAGGTGCGGCCCGGGCAACACTGGCGCTGGACCGTGCGTTTGCGGCGCCCGCATGGCCTGTCCAACCCCCACGGCTTTGACACTGAGCTGTGGCTGTGGGAGCAGGGTGTAGGGGCCACCGGTTACGTCAAGACCGGGCGCAAGACCGCGCCACCGCAGTTGCTGGCGCAGACCTGGGCACATCCGGTGGAACAGGCACGCCAGTGGGCGCGCGATGCCTTGCTGGCCCGCGTGAAAGATGAGCGCGCCGCAGGTGTCATGGTGGCCTTGCTGGCGGGCGACCAGGCGTCGATTGCGCCGCAAGACTGGGATACCTTCCGCCTGACGGGCATTGCACACTTGGTGAGTGTGTCGGGCACCCACGTGACGATGTTCGCCACCCTGGCGGTCTGGCTGGTGGGCGGCCTGTGGCGCGGGCTGGCCAGGGTGCGGCCAGCGCTGCTGTGGCGCGTACCCGTGCCATTGGCCGCTGGAGTGGGCGGCGTGGCGCTGGCCACGCTGTACGCGTTGTTTGCGGGGTGGGGTGTGCCTGCGCAGCGCACGGTGCTGATGCTGGCCACCGTGATGGCCCTGCGGTTGAGTGCCCGCGGCTGGCCGTGGCCCATGGTGTGGCTGCTGGCCATGAACGTGGTGGTGTGCCTGGACCCCTGGGCCCTGCTGCAGCCGGGTTTCTGGCTGAGCTTCGTGGCGGTGGGGGTGCTGTTTGCGTCTGCCTGGAGCGTGGTGGAGGGTGCGGGTGGCTGGCGCACCCGGCTGTGGGAGCTGCTGCGCACGCAGGCTGTGGTGACCGTGGCGTTGGCACCCCTGACGCTGCTGCTGTTTGGCCAGGTGTCGCTTGTGGGCCTGCTGGCGAATCTGGTGGCCATACCCTGGGTGACACTGCTCGTCACGCCATTGGCCATGCTGGGGGTGTTGCTGCCCTGGTTGTGGACGCTGGACGCCTGGGCCGTGCAAGCCATGCTGCATGTGTTGGAGGCCATGGCCGCCTGGCCGGGTGCGGCCATGGAGCGCGCTGCCTTGCCCCAAGTATTGGCCTTGTTGGCCGTGGCCGGCGGCGTGTTGCTGGTGTTGCGTTTGCCGTGGGGCTGGCGCGCATGGGGTGCTTTGCTGGCCTGGCCTGCGCTGGTGTACCAGCCGCCGCGCGCCCCGCAGGGCGGCTACGAAGCGCTGGCCGCCGACGTGGGGCAGGGCAGCGCCATCATCGTGCGCACAGCCTCGCACACACTGCTGTTCGACACCGGTCCGCCCATGGGCGGGCAAGCCGATACTGCGCAGCGCGTGCTGCTGCCCTGGTTGCGTGCTCTGGGCGACCGCCCCGACATGGTGGTGATCAGCCACGACGACATCGACCACAGTGGTGGCCTGCCCAGCCTGGCCAAGGCCTACCCACGGGCCGAATTTCGTGCTTCTTTTGACACGGGCGAACGCACGCCCGCACCCGCCGTGCCATGCTTGGCGGGTGAGCGCTGGGTGTGGGACGGCGTGCCCTTCGAATTCCTGCACCCGCAGGCGGGGGACGAGGCGCTGGGTTGGTCGGACAACGCCTTGTCTTGCGTGCTGCTGGTGGGCGAGGGGGAAACCGCCACGCTGCTGACGGGCGACATTCCCATGGCGCAGGAGACACACCTGGCATTGCAGCGGCCGGACTTGCGTGCGGCCTGGCTGGTGGCGGCGCATCACGGCAGCAAGACGTCCTCTGGCCCGGTGTGGCTCAACACCGTGCAGCCCAGGTGGGCCATCGTGCAGGCGGGCTACCGCAACCGCTACGGACACCCTGCGCCCGAGGTGCTGCGCCGTTTCGAGGCCCGGGGAATCGAGTGGGTAAACACGGCAGATTGCGGCGCGGCCACCTGGCGCAGCTGGGTGCCAGCAAAGCCTGCGTGCCACCGCGACGCCGCCCGGCGTTATTGGAGCGACCGGCCCGCCAGCGGCGGCAGCGAGGACGACGCTGGCGAGTAGCCCGTCCACTCGCTGGCATCCATCAGATACATGCCGACGCGAGCCTGCTTTGCGTGGTGCTTGGCCATGGCGGCGGCAGAGGCCACTTCCTCGGCGCGCTGGAAGCGGCCCGGAGCCACGGCCAGAACGCCCGCGCTCAAGGTGGTGCAGGGGTGGAAACGCTCGATGCCGTGGCGGTCCTCGGCCAGGATGCCGCCCGAAGCCCGGGCGGTCTCGTCGAACAGCGCGAGTGCGCGGCGGTTGAACTGCGCCACCGCCGATTCGATGCGCTCCACCCAGTCCATGCTCTGCATCAGCAAAACGAAGTCATCCCCGCCCACGTGGCCCAGGAAGTCGCGGCGCGGGTCGCAGGCCGCGGCCAGGCATTCGGCCTGCAGGCGGATCATCTCGTCGCCGCGCCAGTAGCCGTAATGGTCGTTGTAGGCCTTGAAGTGGTTGAGGTCGGCGTAGCAGGCCACGAAGTCCTGGCCGTTCTCCAGCAGACGTTCGATGTGCAGGGTAATGGGCACATTGCCCGGCAGGAAGGTGAGGGGGTTGGCGTGGCGCGCGGCCTCTATGCGGGCCTCTGTGACGGTACGCACCAACTGCTCCCCCGTGCCCAGGCCGAGGTAGCGGCCCCCCTCGGTGATCACGTAGCCCTCGGTGAGGTAGCGCTGGTCGGTGGAGGTGAGCACCCGGGTGAGCTGTTCAATGGGGGTGTGTACGTCGACCAGCAGCGGGTTGAGGTTGGCGTGCAGCGTGCAGGGGCGGCGGCCGTAGAGGTCGCGGAAGTAGAGCCGGAGGTAGAGGTCCTGCACTGTCTTGCGCGAAATGAGGCCGATGGGCGTTTCCCCATCCACGAGTGCCACGGCGTGCAGATCCGGCCGTTGGTTGAACAGGGCAGCAGCCTCGTCGTGCGAAGCCTGTGCCTTCAGGGCTGGTGCGTCGATCAGCAGCGCCTGTGCCGTCAGGCCGCGGTTGCAGGCATGGCGGGCCTCGGGCAGCACGGCGATTTCGCGGCTGCGCAGAACCTCGTGCACCTCTTGGGAAACGGCGTCGGCGGCATTCGGCTGCGGGCGGCCCAGGAAATAGCCCTGCACGTAGTGCAGCCCCAGGTCGCGCAGCACCATCAGTTCGTCGGCATCTTCCACTCCCTCCGCAATCAGGCGCGAGCCGAAACTGTCTGACAGTTGCTGGATGGCCCGCAGCGTCTGCAGCTTGTGGCTGCTCTGGTGCACGTTCTTGATGAAGTACTTGTCGATCTTGACGAATTCCGGGCGCAGCTCCGACCACAGCCGCAGGCTGGAGCGGCCGTCGCCGAAGTCGTCGAGCGCGAGCGACCCGCCACTGCGGCGCAGCAGAGAGAGTGCTTCCTGTATGGCTTGCACGTCCTGCACGCGCTCGTGCTCGGTCAGCTCCACCACCACGCAGGAAAGGGGCAGCCCCGCCGAACGCGCCTGGCGGAACACTCGCTCCAGGCCGTCCTTCATGAGCGCCTGTATCAGGGCCTCGGCGCTGAGGTTGACGAAAAGCCAACCACGCCCGGCACTGCGCCCCCAGTGCTGCAGGGCCAGGCGCAGGCATTCGAGTTCCAGCTCTATGGTGTGGCCTTCGTGCCGTGCGGCGCTGAAGAGCGCATCGGGGCTGTTCCACGGGCAGTGGGCGGGTGTGCGGATGAGCGCCTCATGACCGAAGACCTTGCCACCCGCCGTTTCCACGATGGGCTGGAAGTGGGGCAGCAGCAGGTCGCGCCCCAGCAGGGCGCGCACGCTGGGTGCGTCGGCACCGTGGGGCATGGGAAGGATCTGGGCGGTCTGGGGCATGAGCGGTGTTGGCGAATGAGGTCTGAGCGTATGTCGGTCTTGTGACGCTTCTGTGACGCCCGCCCTGGGTGCCGCCCTGGCCCGCTAATTGCTAAGATGGTGTCGAGCCCCAAAAACAGCGAGCCCCGTATGAGCCGACCGACCTTCGACGAGATGTACGCTGCCCCGCAGCAGGTGCGAGAACACTACCTTTCCTACGCTCGCTGGCTCGCCCAGCAACCCGACGAGCTGATGGCTGCACGCCGGGAAGAAGCCGAGATGATCTTCCGCCGTGTCGGCATCACCTTCGCCGTGTATGGCGACAAGGACGAGGACGGCGCAGGCACCGAGCGCCTGATTCCCTTCGATCTGATCCCGCGCGTGATCCCCGCCCATGAATGGCGCAGCATGGAAAAGGGCCTGACCCAGCGTGTCAACGCCCTGAACCGCTTCATCCACGACATCTACCATGGGCAGGAGATCCTCAAGGCGGGCATCGTGCCGCGCGAGCAGATCGAGAACAACGCGCAGTTCCGTCGCGAGATGGTGGGGGTCGACGTGCCCGGCGGTGTCTATTCACACATTGCGGGCATCGACATCGTGCGTGCCCCGGTGCCCGGTGGGCAGGGCGAGGCTGAGTACTACGTGCTGGAAGACAACCTGCGCGTGCCCAGCGGCGTGAGCTACATGCTGGAAGACCGCAAGATGATGATGCGGCTCTTCCCGGAACTGTTCAGCCAGAACCGCGTGGCACCCGTGGCCCACTACCCCGACCTGCTGCTGGAGACGCTGCGCGCAGTGAGCCCGGCGCACACCGCCGAGCCCACCGTGGTGGTGCTCACCCCCGGCATGTACAACAGCGCCTACTTTGAACATGCCTTCCTGGCGCAGCAGATGGGCGTGGAGCTGGTGGAGGGGCAGGACCTGTTCGTGCGCGACGGCTTCGTCTACATGCGCACCACGCGCGGGCCGAAGCGGGTGGACGTGATCTACCGACGTGTGGACGATGACTTCCTCGACCCTTTGGCGTTCCGGCCCGATTCCACGCTGGGCTGTGCCGGGCTGCTGGACGTGTACCGCAAGGGCAACGTCACGCTGTGCAACGCCATTGGCACCGGGGTGGCGGACGACAAATCCATCTACCCCTACGTGCCGCAGATGATCGAGTTCTACCTGGGCGAAAAACCCATCCTGAAAAACGTGCCCACCTACATGGGCCGCAACCCGGACGATCTGAAGTACATCCTGGCCAACCTGAAGGACCTGGTGGTGAAGGAAGTGCACGGCGCTGGCGGCTACGGCATGCTGGTGGGGCCCGCCGCCACCCAGGCCGAGATCGAGTCCTTCCGCCAGGCACTGCTGGCCAAGCCCGATGGGTACATTGCCCAGCCCACGCTGAGCCTGTCCACCTGCCCCACCTATGTGGAGTCTGGCGTGGCGCCGCGCCACATCGACCTGCGGCCCTTCGTGCTCAGCGGCAAGGAAGTGCAGATGGTGCCGGGCGGCCTGACGCGCGTGGCATTAAAAGAAGGCTCACTCGTCGTCAACTCGTCACAGGGCGGCGGTACGAAAGACACCTGGATTCTGGAAGCCTGAGGGTACACGAATATGCTGTCGAGAACCGCTGATCACCTGTTCTGGATGTCGCGCTACACCGAGCGCGCCGAAAACACCGCCCGCATCCTGGATGTGAACTACCAGACTTCCCTGCTGCCGCAGTCGGCCGCCGTGGCCCAGGTGGGTTGGGAGGGGTTGCTGCGCATCAGCGAACTGATGCCCGCCTACCAGTACCAGTACGGTGAAATCGCGCCCAAGGATGTGTTGCACTTCATGGTGCGCGACGAGTCCAACCCGTCGAGCATCGTGTCGTGCCTGCGCGCTGCCCGCGAGAACGCCCGAGCCGTGCGCGGTGTGCTGACCACCGAGCTGTGGGAAACCCAGAACCAGACGTGGTTGGAGTTGCAGCGCCTGCTCAAGAGCCGATCGTTCGAAAAGGACCCGTCGGAATTCTTTGAGTGGGTGAAGTTCCGCTCGCACCTGTCGCGTGGGGTGGCCATTGGCACCATGCTGCGCGACGAGGCCTTTCACTTCTACCGCATGGGCACCTTCCTGGAGCGTGCAGACAACACGGCGCGGCTCATCGACGTGAAGTTCCACGCGGTGGAGTCAGACTTCTACGGCACAGCCAGCGAGGCGGACCAGGAGCTGGACTTCTACCACTGGAGCGCGATTCTGCGCAGCGTGAGCGCCTTCGAGGTGTACCGCAAGGTGTACCGTACGGTGATCACGCCCGAGCGCGTTGCGGAGCTGATGATCCTTCGCGCCGACATGCCGCGCAGCCTGCTGGCCTGCATGAACGAGGTGGTGGTGAACCTGGCGGCGGTGAGCAACGACACGTCTGCCGAGACCGAGCGCCATGCGGGCAAGCTGCGTTCCGAACTGGAATACGCGCGCATCGACGAAATCCTGGCCACCGGCCTGCACGCCTTCCTCACGCAGTTCCTGGACCGCGTGAACGAACTGGGCGGACGGATCAGCCAGAACTTCCTGATGCCCGTGGCCGCGTGAGCCCGGCCCCCGGCGGGGCCTCGGTGGCGCCCTGGCGGCAAGGCCAGACGAGGGTGATACCCCCGTCTGAGGGCAGCACGCTGGAGAGGGGGGTGCATGCGCCCCCCGCGCACCACTCGTAGTCTGCGGTGTATGGCGAGCGTGACAGCGGCAGCCATGCCGGGTGCTGCTGCCTGGGGGTGTATGCGTACCAGCCGTCAACCCAGCGCGCGTCGTCTGGCGGCTCCATGCCTGCGGCAGACCCCTTGATGCGTGCCTGCAATGCCCTTAGCACCGGCTGGCCGTCCTGGCCGTCCTGGCCGGTCTCGATCGCGTAGTCCTCCTCCCAGCGGGAACGTTCGATCGAGTGGACCCAGGCCAGGGTGAAGCTCTGCACGGGCAGGAACACCGGGCGCTCCAGTGTGGCTGCCAGTGCCAGACAGACGCCCAGCAGGCTCATGGCAACCCCCGCCTCATCCGGTCAGCGCAGCGCGGCAGCCTGGCCCAGCGTGCCCTTGCGCCTTGCATTCCACACATGCCACGCCACGAACACCGAAACACAGCCCAGCCCGATCTCGTCGGTCACCGGCAGCGCGGCCACGAGGAAGCTGGCTGCGCCAATGGCAACGAGCCGTTCGGTCCAGTTCAGCGGGGCGAACAGGTAG
The DNA here is from genome assembly GCF_054780915.1 of Hydrogenophaga aquatica. Taxonomy (NCBI): domain Bacteria; kingdom Pseudomonadati; phylum Pseudomonadota; class Betaproteobacteria; order Burkholderiales; family Comamonadaceae; genus Hydrogenophaga; species Hydrogenophaga aquatica. Next base: position 55,458 of record NZ_BAAGVK010000020.1, read on the forward strand.
CCAATAGCACCCGCGCCCCACATGGCGATGGCCACCAGCGCCTTGAAAACAATCCAAGACACGTCGATCCAGTCGCCCGACTGCAGCATCAGCGCGGGGCTGTAGACCGCCATGTACGGCACGATGAAGCCCGCAATGGCCACGCGGATGGCGTGCAGGCTGATCTTCAGGCCTTTTTCGCGGGCGATCGGTGCTGCGGCAAATGCAGCCAGCGCGACGGGTGGGGTCAGGTCGGCCATGATCCCGAAGTAGAAGACGAACATGTGTGACACGATCAGCGGCACACCCAGTTCGAGCAGCACCGGCGCGGCCAGCGAGCTGGTGATGATGTAGTTGGGAATGGTGGGAATGCCCATGCCCAGGATCAGGCAAGTCAGCATGGTCAGGAACAGGGCCAGCAGCAGGCTTTCACGGCCGACGGCGATGATGTGACCGCCCATCTCGGCGGCAACACCCGTGAGGTTGATGACGCCGATGATCACACCCACCAGGGCGCAGGCGACAGCCACCGGCAGGGCATGCCGTGCGCCGTCGACCAGGGCGCGCACGGCCAGCGAGCGCGTGTCCCCGCCCACCCGGCGGATGAAAGTCAGTGCGATGAGCACGGCCGAGATGACGAAGAAGGTCATGACGCCGAACTTGAGGAAGCCCGCGCAGGCCAGACCGAGCAGGACCCAGAACAGGCCGCGCAGCGCCAGGCCCTTGACGCCGGTCATGACCGCGGCGCCGAAGATCAGGATGACCGTAAGAGCCAGGCCGACGCTGCCCGAGAACAGCGGCGTGTAGCCCGAGAACAGCAGGAAGACCAGGCCAGCCAGCGGCAGCAGCAGGTACCAGCGCTCACGCACTGCCGTCCAGGGGTTGGGGCACTCTTCTTTCGGCAGACCCACCAGTCCGCGGCGCCCGGCTTCCAGATGGACCATCCAGAAGGCTGTGACGAAATACAGGATGGCCGGGATCAGCGCCGCCTTCACGATCTCGATGTACGGAACGTTGATCGTCTCGGCCATGATGAAGGCGACGGCGCCCATCACCGGCGGCATGATCTGCCCGCCCATGCTGGACGTGGCTTCGACGCCACCGGCAAAGCCCGGGCTGTAGCCGAAGCGTTTCATCAGCGGGATGGTGAACTGCCCGGTGGTGACCACGTTGGCCACGCCGGAGCCGTTGATGGTGCCCATCAGCCCGGATGAGATGACCGATACCTTGGCGGGACCGCCACGTGTGTGGCCGACCGTCCCCATGGCAAAGTCGTTGAACAGGCGGATCATGCCCGCCTGCTCCAGGAATGCGCCAAACAGGATGAACAGGAAAATGTAGGTGGACGATACGTAGGTCGGCGTGCCGTAGATGCCCTCGGTGCCGAAGCCGAGTTGCGCCACGATCTGGTCGAGGCCGTAGCCGCGGTGGGCCAGCGAGCCCGGCAGGTGCTGCCCGAACAGCGCATACAGCAGGAAGACCGCGCAGATGGTGGGAAGGCCCCAGCCCATCATCCGCCGCGCGGCCTCGAATACCAGCGCCACAGCGACGATGCCCACAACCCAGTCCGCGCCCAGCAACTCACCGGCGCGCAGTGTCAGTTCCGCTTCGAACACCCACTGGTACAGGCCCGTGGCAAAACCGGCCAGGCCCAGCACCCACCCGAGGAACTTGCCGAAGGTGAGCAGCGCTCCCTGCCGCGTGCCGAAGGGCGGGAAGAGCACAAAGATCATCAGCAGCACGAATCCGACGTGGACCGCACGGATCACCTGGCTGGACAGTGGGTGGAACGCCGCCATCCAGATCTGGTAGGCAGAAAAAGCAATCGCGATCCAGAAAACCGCGCCCCGCAGAGGGGTGGCGTGGCTGTCGTGGGACTGGCTCATGAATATCTCCGGTATATCGTTCTTTTTCAGGGGACCCGGCCATGGGCCGGGTCACTCTGGTCACTTGATCAGGCCGACTTCCTTGTAGTAGCGCTGAGCGCCAGGGTGCAAGGGCACGGGCATGCCCTTGACGGCATTTTCGCGCTTCATCACACGCACCGCGTTGTGGGAGGCATACAGGCTGTCGATGTTGTCGTACATGGCCTTGGTCATGCGGTAGACGACGTCATCGGAAACCCCGCTGTGCGTGACCAGGAAGTTGGGGATGGCGACGGTGGGCACGTCGGCGCTCTGGCCACTGTAGGTGTTCGCGGGAATGGTGGCGGTCTGGTAGGCGTCGTCACCGATCTTGGCCACGACATCGGCGGGCACGGGCACCACGACAATCTTGACAGCGGTGGCCAGGTCGCGGATGGACGCGACGCCCAGGCCTGCGGACTGCAGCGTGGCGTCGAGCTGGCGGTTCTTCATCAGTTCCACCGAGTCACCGAAGCCGAGGTATTCCACGGCCGCCATGTCCTTGTAGGTCATGCCGGCGGCGGTGAGGATGGCGCGTGCGTTGAGTTCGGTGCCCGACTTGGCCGCGCCCACCGAGATGCGCTTGCCCTTGAGGTCGGCCAGGGTCTTGATGCCGGAGTCGGCGCTGGCGACGATCTGGATGTAGTTGTTGTAGGTGGCGGAGACGCCACGCAGCTTGTCGAGCTTCTTGGGAAAGCCCGCCTCGGCCTCGCCCTTCCAGGCGTCGGAGAGGGAGTCTGCCAGTGTCAAGGCGAGTTCACCGCGGCCAGCCTGCAGCAGGTTGAGGTTTTCGGCGGAGGCGCGGGTGACCTGTGCGGTGGCGCGCGCGTTGGGGATGTCCTTGGCAAAGATCTGGGAGAGGGCGACACCCACGGGGTAGTAGACGCCGCTCTGGCCGCCGGTGAGCACGTTGACGAATTGCTGCTGGGCCAGCGCATTGCCAGTGAAGAGGGTGCCAGCACCGGCCAGGGTCAGGGCGCAGACCGCGGTCAGCTTTCGAATGCTTTTCATGGGTGTCTCCTTTGGAAAGTGAAAGTCCCCCGGCATTGGGCCGGGGCGCTCCCTCTTTGCAAATGTCTTGCCATGACCGGTCGCTTGCAAGTGTATGTTTTTGAAGGGGGTGCCTTTTTCGGCTGTGCGATTTGCCGGAATGGCGGTCATGGTGTGTGCGGTTTTTCGGACAGTGCCTGGCCGGTACCCTGACGGAAATCGGCCGGGTCCAGGCCATGGCGCGCCAGCTTGTCGTAGAGCGTCTTGCGCGGCAGCTGGAGATGCGCGGCGGTGTTGATGACGTGTCCCTGGCAGGCGGACAGGGCCTGGACCAGCAGCTGCCGCTCAAAGGTGTCCATCTGCTCGGACAGGGAGGTCGCCCCCCGCGTGTCGGCGTTGCTGCCCTCGTCGGCCTCCAGTCCCAGGCAGAGGCGGTCTGCCACGTTCTTCAGCTCCCGCACGTTGCCCGGCCAGTCATGGGCCATCCAGCGCGCGAGTTGCCGGGGGCTCAACGCCGGGGGCGTGGTGTGGTAGCGCTCGGCCGACATCCGCAGGCAGTGGGCCATCAGCAGGGGAATGTCATCCTTGCGGTCACGCAGCGGGGGCAGTTCGATGCAGGCGACGTGCAGACGGTAATAGAGGTCGGAGCGGAAGAGGCCTTCGTCCGACAGCGCCTTCAGATCGGCCTTGGCGGCCGCGATGAACCTGCAGTCGACGCGCACGCTTTCGTTGCCGCCCAGACGTTCGATCACGCGCTCCTGCAATACCCGCAGCAGCTTGACCTGCTGGGCCATGGGCAGGCTTTCGATCTCGTCCAGGAACACCGTGCCGCCACGGGCGTATTCGAGTTTGCCCACGCGTCGCCGCGTTGCCCCTGTGAACGCGCCTGCCTCGTGCCCGAACATTTCGCTTTCGAAGATGGCTTCTGGCAGCGCGCCGCAATTGATCGCCACGAACGGGCCCTGACGGCCGGAGGCATCGTGGATGGCACGCGCCACCACCTCCTTGCCGGTGCCGGTTTCTCCGTGGACCAGGATGTCGACCTGCGCGGAGGCCAGCGCGGCAATGCGTCGCTGCACTTCCAGCATGGCGGGGGTCTGCCCAAGCAGTCCGCGGTCGTGTTGCGAGGCAATCAGCGCCTGCAGGCGCCGGTTGTCCAGCACCAGGCGGCGCTTTTCCAGCGCGCGTTTCACCACGTCTGCCAGCCGCTCGGACGAAAACGGTTTCTCCAGGAAGTCGTAGGCACCTTGGTGCATCGCGTCCACGGCCATGCGTATGTCGCCGTGTCCGGTCATGAGTATCACGGGCACTTCCGGGTCGAGCGCACGCACGCGCCGCAGGACTTCGAAGCCGTCTTCGCCCGGCAGCCGCACGTCGCTCAGCACGGCACCCGGGCACTCCCTGGCGAACATCTGCATGGCTTCGGCGGCGGAAGTGGCCTGGGCCACGGCAATGCCAGCGAGTTGCAGCGCTTGCTCGGCGCCAAGCATGACCGTGGGGTCGTCTTCGATCAGCAGGACACGGTATGGCGGGTTGTTCATGGCGTGGCCAGTTGCAGGGTGATGTCGAATACCGCACCGGGGGAGCCGTTCCTGGCCTGGATGCTCCCGCCCATCTCGCGGACGATGGCCAGCGACAGCGCAAGCCCCAGCCCCAGCCCCTTTCCGGTTGGCTTGGTCGTGAAAAAGGGTTCAAACAGGTGGTGCAGCACATCGTCGCTGAGCCCTGGGCCGTGATCGCGCACCGACACCGTGACCATGTCTTCGCCGCGCGAGACATGCACCTCGAGCAACCGGGTGTCCTGCGGCTCCATCGCCTCCATGCCGTTGCGCAGCAGGTTGGCAAGCACCTGTTCCAGTCTGATCGGGTCGCACAACACCATGGCGTCGTTGCCATCGCTGCGGATGTCGCATTCTGTTGCCTGGCGCAGGGGCTCCAGCAGCATCAGCGTGCTGCGCATGACCTGCTGCAGCGAAACAGCCTGCAGCCTGACGGGCTCCTTTCGCGCGAAGGACTTGAGCTCACCCACGATGCTGCCCATGCGGCTGCACAGTTCACCGATCAGGCGCAGGTTGCGTTGTGCATTGGGGGCGTCCTGACGGTCCAGAAAGGTCACGGCGTTGTCTGCCATGGTCCGCAGCGCGGTCAACGGCTGAGACAGCTCGTGGCTGATGCCGGCAGCCATCTGCCCCAGCAAGGCCAGCTTGCCCGTCTGCACGGCAGCATCGTTTGCGGCGGTGAGTTCGGCGGTACGTGTGGCAATGCGGTTTTCCAGCTCGGCGACCATGCGCACCTTCTCTTGGCGGGAGGCTTCCTGCTCCAGCCTCCGCCGCCGCTGGGTCCATCCCAGTGCGGCCACCATCACTATCAGGGCCAGGGCCAGCACCGAAATCCCAGCGGCCAGCACGCCGCGAGTGCGCGCGGGGCCGGGGTCGGAAAACAGCAGCAGCTTCCACCCGAGGAAGTCAAGGTTGCGGCCTTGCATCAGGGTGGGCACACCGGCCACACGCAACGCTTCTAGGTGGCGGGAAGGCGCCGGGCCGTTGTGCTCCACCAGCGGCAGCAAGGCGTTGTCACCGTATTGGCGGATGTCGCGCAGCCGCGCCAGCTGGCCGTCGTCAAGGGGGTAAAGGCTGCGGTAGCGCCAGCTGGGTTCGGCGCTCATGAACAGCACACCGGTGTTGTCGGTCACGGCCAGCTTCAGGCCCTCGGCACGCCACTTGTCCTCGTAGGCGTTCAGGTCGATCTTGACGGCGACCACGCCGATCACGTCCTGGCCTGCCCGCACCGGCGCGGCAATGAAGAAACCCGGTTCGCCCGTGGTCACGCCTATGCCATAGAACCGCCCGGTGCTTCCGGCGAGGGCGTCCTGGAAATAGGGGCGGAAGCGGTAATTCTTGCCGACAAAACTCAAGGGCGTGTTCCAGTTGCTGGCGGCCAGCGTCTGCCCGGTGGTGTCCATCAGGTAGATGGCGAAGACGTCCGTTCGCTGCTGTGCAAACGCCAGGTAGCTGTTGGCGGCGTCCAGCAGCCGGGGGTCTTTTGGGGCTTGCAGGGCGGTCGCCAGCACCTGTTCCGCGCCGAGCAGGTAGGGCAGGTGTTCAAAGCGTTCGACAGAGGCCAGAAGGTCCTGCGCATGGCGCTCCAGGGCGGAGGCGCCGCGCTCCTGGGTGTCGAGCAGCGCCGCGCGCTGGAAGGTGCCGTAGGTCAGCCAGGCAATGGCAAGACACGCCGCCAAGACGAGCAGCACGTAAGCCCGTGACCGGAGGTGCGCCGGTGCGGCATGGCCCTCGGTGATCTGCTTTTGGCGGCTGGTAGTCATGGGGGCGGCACAGAAACGAAAAAGCCCCGGGTATGGCCGGGGCCGGCACGGCATGACGCCAGCCGGGGCATGGCCCGGGCGGCGTCAGGGCGGTGCTTACTTGATCAAGCCGACTTCCTTGTAGTAACGCTCGGCACCGGGGTGCAGCGGCACGGGCATGCCCTTGATGGCATTTTCGCGCTTCATCACACGCACCGCGTTGTGGGCGGCGTACAGGGTGTCGATGTTGTCGTACATGGCCTTGGTCATGCGGTAGACGACGTCATCGGAAACCCCGCTGTGCGTGACCAGGAAGTTGGGGATGGCGACAGTGGGCACGTCAGCGGTCTGGCCGCTGTAGGTGTTGGCCGGGATGGTGGTCGGCTGGTAGGCGTCGTCACCGACCTTGGCCACGACATCGGCGGGCACGGGCACCACGACGATCTTGACAGCGGTGGCCAGGTCGCGGATGGACGCGACGCCCAGGCCTGCGGACTGCAGCGTGGCGTCGAGCTGGCGGTTCTTCATCAGTTCGACAGATTCGCCGAACGGCAGGTACTCGACCTTGGCCAGGTCGCTGTAACTCAGGCCGGCTGCCTTGAAGATCGCACGGGCGTTGAGTTCGGTGCCGGACTTGGCTGCGCCCACCGAGACGCGCTTGCCCTTGAGGTCGGCTAGTGTCTTGATGCCGGAGTCGGCGCTGGCGACGATCTGGATGTAGTTGTTGTAGGTGGCGGAGACGCCACGCAGCTTGTCGAGCTTCTTGGGGAAGCCCGCCTCGGCCTCGCCCTTCCAGGCGTCGGAGAGAGAGTCTGCCAGTGTCAAGGCGAGTTCACCGCGGCCAGCCTGCAGCAGGTTGAGGTTTTCGGCGGAGGCGCGGGTGACCTGTGCGGTGGCGCGCGCGTTGGGGATGTCCTTGGCAAAGATCTGGGAGAGGGCGACACCCACGGGGTAGTAGACGCCGCTCTGGCCGCCGGTGAGCACGTTGATGAACTGCTGTTGCTGTGCCACCGCCGTGCCAGCAGCCACCGCTGCGCCGAGGGTAAGCACCAGGCCGATCTTCCTGAGGATTCGCATGGGTCAGTCTCCTTTTGAATGTTGAACGAAGATGTTATCCGATGAAATCAAGACAGCACCAAAAGGCCTGGGGTAAACACCTACGCCTCATTTCCTGGGCCGCAGACGCTCCACGGACTGGCCCAGTTCGATCACGGCCATGGCGTAGTAGCTGCTCCAGTTGTAGCGTGTGATGGCGTAGAAGTTTTCGGTCCCGGCCACGTAGCTGGGACGTTGCTCACCATTCTGAAGTTCCACCAGCGCCAGGGGGCCCAGGTGTTCGGCTGCGCCCGGCCCGAGGCGTACCCCAAGCGCTTCCATCTTTTCGGGGGAGAAGGTGGGGAGGATGTCGGGTCCCAGCAGGGTGGCCAGATTCGCCGCATCGCTGTTGACCTCGACTGCGTAGTGCGTGGCCATGCCGGTGCGCCAGCCGTGGGCCTGCAGGTAGTTGGCCACCGAGCCGATCGCGTCTGCGGGGCTTCCCAGGAGGTCCACGCGGCCGTCACCGTCGAAGTCGACACCCAGCTTGCTCCAGTTGCTGGGCATGAACTGTGGCAAGCCCATGGCGCCGGCGTAGCTGCCCCGCCATTGGTCGGGCGGCAAGCCAGCGTCTTTCGACAGCCGCAGCAGCGCCGCCAACTCGCTCTGGAAGAACAGCTTGCGCTGGGCTGCCCTGGGGTGTTCAGACGGGAAATCGAACGCCAGTGTGGCGAGTGTGTCCAGCACCCGGTGGGTGCCCGTGTGCTGCCCGTACAGGGTTTCCACCCCGATGATGCCGACCAGCAGCCACGCGGGAACGCCGAACCTGTCCTGGGCACGCTGCAGGGTGTCGGCATGCTCGTCCCAGAAGCGCACGCCAGCCTGCAGCCGCCGGGGCTCGATGAAACGGTCGCGGTAGACCGCCCAGTTCTTGGGTGTGCCGGCCGGTGCGGGGAGCATCAGGCGCACCACCCGGGCGTCGTATTGCGCGTTTGCCAGCCAGCGGGTGGCCCAGCCGTCTGTCCAGCCCTCTCGCGTGTCCAGGTCGGCGGCGTAGCGCATGGCGGCATCGCTCTGGCCGTACACCGTCAGGGGCGCGGGTGCTGCCGGCCGCACCTTGGTGCCTGCCGCGTTGGTTCCTGTGCGAACGGGTTTGGCGTCGCGCGCGCTGGCGCCAGCAACGGCCAGTGCGAGTGTGATGGCGATGGCGCCGGGCTTCAACAACCGGGGCAGGGATGGGAGACGGAGCAGGGGCACGGCGGCGGACGGATGTCGGATAGGCATGTTGCAGGGTCAGGGGGTTCGCTCGGGCCAGGTCAGGCTGGCCATGCGTTTCTTCAGCGATTTGAGGGTTGCCGTACTGTGGGGATCGTAACGCTGGGCTTCCAGTTCCAGCAACCAGTCGTGCAGCGGCTGGACGCCCGCGAACCCGGGGGGCAGCACCCCGGCCAGTTGGCGCGGCGTGGCGTTTGGCGGGAGGGCGCAGCCCGATGCTTCGATTTTGCGCCTGGCCTCTTGCAGCAGCCTGGTCCAAGGGTCGGTTACCCGTCGCTCACGCCAGGCCCAGGCGGCGCCAGCCAGGCTCACCAGCACGAGCACGCCTAGCAGCACATAGGCCAGGTCCGCCCAGCTGGGTGACCGCATGCCCAGCCGCTTGAGGAGATCGAGCTGATCGCTCTGGGTGTAGTTGAGGACCCATTGGTTCCAGCGGTTGTTGCCCGCGTCCCAGAGCGAGCGCAAATGCGCCAGCAGCGTCGGGTTCAGCCGCACGATGGTTCCGGCAAGCAGGCCAGGGTCAGGTTGCAGCCTGCGCAGGGCTTCCGTCCGGTCGGGCATGACATAGGCGGTGGGGTCGATCCGGTGCCAGCCTTGCCCCGCCAGCCAGACTTCCGCCCAGGCATGCGCGTCGCTTTGGCGCACGGTCCAGATGCCATCCACCGGGTTGCGCTCTCCACCCTGGTAGCCAGTGACCACGCGCGCAGGGATGTCAAGCGAACGCATCAGCACGACGAACGCGGAGGCAATGTGCTCGCAGAAGCCCGCCTTGCGGTTGAACCAGAAGTCGTCGGCGGTGTGGGTGCCGTACAGCCCCGGTTCCAGCGTGTACCGGTAGCCGCCGGTGCGCAGCTGCTCCAGCGCCGCCTGTATCAGTCTTTCGGGGTCGTCACCGACACGGCGCCGGAGGTCCTGTGCCAACTGCAGCGTCTGCGGGTTGTAGCCCGCTGGAAGATCGACGTCGTCTCGGAGGGCGGGGGGGTGTTCCAGCGGACCCAGCCGGTAACTGAGGTGGCTGGCCGCCCGGTAGCGGGTGACTTCTGTGACCGGGGACGGGGCCATCCACTGCATGTCTGCCGTGACCGTGGGCGTGCGGCCGCTGGCAAGCTCGGGCGGTGCCGTTGTCATCTCCAGCACCAGCAGCCACGGGCGGTTGCTGGGCTCCATGGTGACGCGGTAACGCACCGCTTCGCCCTGTACCTGAACCCCGGCGGTGCTTTGCTGACGCTGGAAAGGCAGTGGCCGCCACTCCCTCCCGTCGAACCGGCTGAACACCGGCCCGCGGAAATAGAGGTCTGTGGGCATGGGGGTGGCGCCATCGAACTCGACGCGGAAGGCGACGCTGCTGTCCAGTGCCAGCTTGGCGACCTGCCCCACCACCATCTGCCCCGACAGGCCGCTGCGCCCGCCCATGTTGTCGGCGGGCATGCCCCAAAGGGGCGCGAACCTGGGGAACAGCACGAACAGCACGACCATGACCGGCGCGCCCAGCAGCGCCATGCCTCCAGCGAGCTTCGCTGCCTGCCACAGCGGTGGCCGCCCCACGGGCATGTGTGCGTTGACCAATGCGGTCAGCAGCCCCAGCAGCGCCAGCAGGATGCCTGCCGCCGTGAGCAGCGACTGGGAGTGGAAGAAGTGGGTCAGCAGGGTGAAAAAGCCCAGGAAGAAGATCACGAACGCGTCGCGCCGGGCCTGCAGTTCCAGGGTCTTGAGTGCCAGCAGGACCACGATCAACGTGACGCCAGCGTCCTGCCCCAGCAATGTGCGGTGTTGCGCCCAGGTCGCGCCCAGTGCAACGACAAGCAGGCCAAGGCGCCAGGGCCACCCGGGCAGCGCACGGCTGTGCGCGGCAAGCACGCCACGCCACAAGAGCACGCCAGCCGCCAGCAGGCTGCACCAGGCGGGCACATAAGCGGCCTGCATCGCCACGATCCACCCGATGACCGCCAGCAGGAAAAGCGTGTCCCGGGCTTCCCGGGGCAGGGCAGCGGCGCGTGCCGGCGTCAGCTTCAGCAGCATGCCATTGCCTCCAGGCATCGCCGCAGGTGAGCCGGTCCGCGGTCGGGCGGAATCACCTCACCGGGCAGGGTCAAGCCGTAGTTCAGGCCCAGGGCTTCGGCCTGATTCACCCAGGCGCACAGGCGCGCCAACTGGCCTTCCAGATCCTGGATGCCGCATTCGGCATGGTTGAGCCAGAGCTCGGCCGTGGCGGGGGCCTCGAAGTCGCGACTGATCCAGCCCGAGCCGGGCGGCCCCGCATGCCTGGCCACCTTCTTCCACACCACCCAGCGCAGCGGGTCGCCCCGGCGGTAGGGGCGCAGCCCATTGGCTTCGTCCCCCCTGGGGCTGTTCACCATGCCCAGCGGTGCGCCGCTTTGCGCGTCTGCTCCCAGGGGAAGCGGAGGGGCGTGTGCCTCTGGTGCGGGAAACACCAGTATGTCGCTGCGGGGCCGCCACCAGCTCCAGACCCTGAATGCGCCCATGGGGAAGCGGCACTCGATCTCGATGTCAGGCAAGGGCATCCGGCCCCTGCGGTGCGTCGGGCAGCGCAGCTCGACCTTTTCGTCTGCCTGGGCGGGCACATCGGCGAACACCTCGGTTTCGGGGTCTGCCCGCCAGCGCAGGCTCAGGCCGTAGCGGTGGCGCCTGGACGGGTTGTGCAGCACGATCTCGGCGGTGGCGGCCTGCCCGGCAAAGACGCTGTCACCCGCCAGCACGTGCATGCGCAGGCCGCGAACGTTGCGGTGGGAAACGTGCATGCCCGCGGCCGCGCAGCCCGCCAGCAGGAACGTCAGCAGGTAACCCAGGTTGAGCTGGTAGTTGATGCTGCCAACCAGAAGCAGCAGCAGCGTCAGCGCCAGCATCCAGCCCGCCCGGGTCGGGAGGATGTAGATGTTGTGCTGCGTCAGTTCCAGCGAGTCTGCGCGCGGCAGGCGGCTGAGCCACCAGTTCTGCCAGCGGCTGCGCCAGCCCTGCCGGGGTGGGGGAGCGTGGGCGGGCCCGTTCATCGGGGGGGGGCGGGTCAGGGCAATGGAGTGGCTGCGATCAGCGCGCGCACCTGTTCGGCCGCGCCCCGGCCGCTGTGGCTGACGGGCACCAGTCTGTGCGACGCCGCCTGCGGCAGTATCGAGGCAATGTCGTCGGGCGCGACGTAGCGGCGCCCTTCGACCAGCGCACGTGCCCGCGCGGCACGCAGGATGGCAATCGCGGCGCGGGGGCTCAGGCCCTGCACAAACCAGCGGCCGTCGCGCGTGGCGTCCACCAGGTCCTGCAGGTAGTCCAGCACGGCAGGAGCCGCGGCCACCTGGAGTACCGCCTGCTGCAAGTCCCGCAGCTCGTCCGCATTTAGCAGGGATGGCAGCTGGTCGAGCAGGGCGCGCCGGTCCTTGCCGAGCAGCAGGTCGCGTTCGGCGTCCCGGCTGGGGTAGCCCAGCTGGATGCGCATGAGAAACCGGTCCAGCTGGGACTCGGGCAGCGCGTGCGTGCCCAACTGGTCGTGCGGATTCTGCGTTGCGATCACGAAGAACGGCTGAGGCAGGGGACGGGTTTCGCCTTCCACCGAGACCTGTTGTTCCTCCATGGCCTCCAGCAGGGCGCTCTGGGTCTTGGGGCTGGCGCGGTTGATCTCGTCTGCCAGCAACAGCTGCGTGAACAGCGGGCCGGGGCGGAACGAGAAGGCTTCCTGCGCCCGCTCGAAGATCGACACACCCATCAGGTCGCTGGGCATGAGGTCGGAGGTGAACTGGACGCGCGCAAAGCGCAGGCCGAAGGTGCGTGCCAGCGCGTGTGCCAGGGTGGTCTTGCCCACCCCGGGAACATCCTCAATCAGGAGGTGGCCGCCTGCCAGCAGGCAGGTCACGCAATCGCGCACCTGGGCGTCTTTGCCGACAATGACCGTGGTAAGCTGATCAAGCAAGGTGGAGATTTTTTGTTGCGGCGCATCCATGCCGTGACGATACCGGAAAACGCTAATCATGAAGCCCACTGGTTATTACACCCACAGAGCCTGTTGGAGACACGAAATGGGGGCCGGTCACCCGGAATGTCCCGAGCGCCTGGGCGCCATCGAGGACAGGCTGCTGATCACCGGCCTGGGGGATGCGCTGGAGCGCCGGGACGCCACCCCGGCTTCTGTGTCGGAGCTGGAACTGGCCCATGGCCGCATGCACATTGCCTCGTTGCGTGGCTTGAGCGACGAGCTCAAGGAAGAAATACGTGCCGGCGGGCCGACGCATTCGCAGGTGGACCCCGATACCTCGCTGAACGAGCACACCTGGGAAGCCGCCCTGCTTTCCGCAGGCGCAGCATTGAATGCCACCGACGCGGTGCTGGCCGGTGAACTGGAGAACGCCTTCTGCGCGGTGCGCCCGCCAGGCCACCACGCCTGCCGTGACAAGGCCATGGGGTTCTGTTTCTTCAACAACGTGGCCATTGCCGCCAAATACGCGGTCGAGCGGCATGGCCTGCGGCGCGTGGCGATCATCGATTTCGACGTCCACCACGGCAACGGCACCGAGGACATCGTGGCTGGCGACGAGCGCATCCTGATGTGCAGCTTCTACCAGCACCCGTTCTACCCCGAGGGTGGTGCCGTTTCCACAGCGTCCAACCTGGTCAACCTGCCGGTGCCCGCGTACACCAAGGGCATGGACATTCGTGAACTGGTGGAGCTTTACTGGATGCCCAGGCTGGACGCACACAAGCCGGAAATGGTCTTCATCAGCGCCGGTTTCGACGCGCACCGCGAAGACGACATGGGGCAGCTGGGACTGGTGGAGCAGGACTATGCCTGGATGACCTTGCGCATCAAGGAAGTGGCGCGCCGCCACGCCAAGGGGCGCATCGTCAGTTGCCTGGAAGGCGGTTACAACTTGAGCGCGCTGGCGCGCAGCGTGGAAGCCCACCTGCGCGTGCTGGCCGATGTCTGACACCCCCGCAGGACGACCCATGAGCACTGAAGAACCCATCCTCCTGCATGACCGTGATGCGCGCGGCGTGCACACCCTGACGCTGAACACGCCCAAGGCCTTCAACGCGCTGAGCGAGGCCATGCTCGAAGCCCTCTCCCGTGAACTCAAGGCCGTCGAGGCCGACGATGGTGCCCGGGTGGTCGTGATCGCGGCGGCAGGCAAGGCTTTCTGCGCTGGCCACAACCTCAAGGAGATGAAGGCGAACCCCAGCGAGGCTTACTACCGCCAGCTGTTCGCCAAATGCTCGAGGATGATGCTGCAGATACAGCACCTGCCGGTGCCGGTGATCGCGCGCGTCCAGGGGCTGGCCACCGCAGCGGGCTGCCAGCTGGTGGCGCAATGCGATCTGGCCGTGGCGTCAGACGAGGCACGCTTTGGCGTGAATGGCATCGATGTCGGCCTGTTCTGCGCGACGCCCAGCGTGCCGCTGGTGCGCAACGTGCCTGCCAAGGTGGCCATGGAAATGCTGCTGACCGGCGAATTCATCTCGGCGGACGAGGCTCAGCGGCGAGGGCTGGTCAACCGCGTTGTGGCGGCCGACGCGCTGGATACCGAGTTGGACAAGCTCCTGGGCGCCATACTGGCCAAGCCGCGCGAGGCGATTGCCCTGGGCAAGGCCGTGTTCTACCAGCACCGTGAAACCGGCATTGAAGCAGCCTACCAGCTTGCAGGGCATACGATGGCCTGTAACATGGCACATGCCGTCGCCCAGGAGGGCGTGCAGGCATTCATCGACAAGCGTGCGCCTTCCTGGCGCCAGTGAACCTTCCTTTATCGACAGTGTCAGGCAGCAATCCCAAACCCATCGAAGACTGGTCCGCCTGGATCCAAGGCTTTACCCAACCCTCCGCCCTCATTGAGCTGGCCACCCTGGCCGCCTGCGTCGCCCTCGCTTGGGGTGTGGTGGCGGCGCTCAGGCGGGGTCTCAACCCCGACCGGGAGGTGTCTATCTGGTTCGGGCGCAGCCTGATCGACGGCGTGCTGTTTCCCTCGCTGCTGCTGGCCCTGGCCTACGTGGCCCGCGCCGTGCTCGACAAGATGCAGGCGCTGGCGGTTTTTCAGGTGGCCATTCCGGTTCTCGTGTCGTTGGTCGTGATCCGGGTCGGCGTCAAGGTGCTGCAGGTCGCCTTTCGTGACGCGGCCTGGCTGCGGCCCATCGAACGCACCATTTCCTGGGTGGCTTGGCTGGCCATGGTGATGTGGGTGACCGGACTGTTGCCGGTCGTGCTCCGCGAGATGGAGCAGATCAGCTGGAAGTTCGGCGGCTCCACGCTGTCGCTGCGCACCATGATCGAAGGCGCGCTGACGGCAGGTGCAGTGCTTATTGTCACGCTCTGGATTTCGTCGGCCATCGAATCGCGCCTGCTGCGCCGCGTCACCGGCAGCGAACTTTCGCTGCGCAAGGCCGTCAGCAACGCGGCGCGCGCCATGCTGATGTTCTTCGGCCTGATGGTCGCCCTGACGTCGGTCGGCATCGACCTGACCGCGCTTTCGGTGCTCGGCGGCGCCATCGGCGTGGGTATCGGTTTTGGCTTGCAGAAGCTGGCCGCCAACTACGTCAGCGGTTTCGTCATCCTGACCGAGCGGAGCATGCGCATCGGCGACATCGTCCGCATTGACACCTTCGAGGGACGCATCACCGACATCAATGCGCGTTTCACGGTGATCCGCTCGCTCACCGGGCGCGAAGCCATCGTTCCCAACGAAATCCTCATCACCAGCCGGGTGGAAAACCTG
Source organism: Hydrogenophaga aquatica (assembly GCF_054780915.1). Taxonomy (NCBI): domain Bacteria; kingdom Pseudomonadati; phylum Pseudomonadota; class Betaproteobacteria; order Burkholderiales; family Comamonadaceae; genus Hydrogenophaga; species Hydrogenophaga aquatica. The sequence continues at coordinate 70,649 of NZ_BAAGVK010000020.1, forward strand.
TCCCTGGCCGATCCCCGGGTCTGGCAGTCCACGGTGGTCAGTGTTTCGTACGCCAGTGATGTGGCGCTCGTCAGCCGTCTGCTGCAGGAAGCGGCGCTGGCGCAACCCCGGGTGCTTCGCGACCCCGCACCAGCGGCCGCGCTGTCGGCGTTCGGTGCCGACGGCCTGGAGTTCACCCTGGGTTACTGGATCACCGACCCGGAAAATGGCCAGTTGGGCCTGCGTTCGGAAATCAACCAGCAGATACTGAAATCGTTCCGGGAGAACGGTGTCGAGATACCTTTCCCGCAACGCGTTCTGCACGTCAGCGGGGCGGCAGGCGCCTCCCGTCCGGAAGTGACGATTGGCCGGCAATAAGTTATAAAATATAACGAAATGGCGGGCAAAGTGTTTCTGGTCTCTTGGCAAGCACCCCCGCCCTGCCTATAATCCGAAAAAAAGAACGGTCGTTCGTTTTTTTAAGCTCTACAATGTTGACGTTTACGTAAACGTCAATTGTTCGTCATCCGAAACCATCCACAACAGGAGCAAGGCATGAAGATTCTGGTCCCCGTCAAACGCGTGGTGGACTACAACGTGAAGGTACGCGTGAAGGCCGACGGGTCGGGCGTGGACATCGCGA
>NZ_BAAGVK010000021.1:0-27100 GCF_054780915.1 Hydrogenophaga aquatica
TCAAGCTGATCGCTCCGATCGCCATGGAAGAAGGTCTGCGCTTCGCTATCCGCGAAGGCGGCCGTACCGTCGGCGCCGGCGTGGTTGCCAAGATCATCGACTGATAAGGACGCGCATCATGAACAAGCAGAAGATCCGCATCCGCCTGAAGGCGTTCGATTACAAACTGATCGACGCTTCCGCTGCCGAGATCGTTGACACCGCCAAGCGCACCGGTGCAATCGTCAAGGGCCCCGTGCCCCTGCCGACCCGCATGAAGCGTTTCGACATCCTGCGTTCGCCGCACGTCAACAAGACCAGCCGCGACCAGTTCGAGATCCGCACCCACCAGCGCCTGATGGACATCGTCGACCCCACCGACAAGACGGTTGACGCCCTGATGAAGCTGGACCTGCCGGCTGGCGTGGACGTCGAAATCAAGCTGCAGTGATGCGGTGATGCGACAGGTCCGTGGCGCATCAAGCGCCGCGGACTTGCGCAGTTTTTGTTCGCGGAGTAGAATCGCGGACTTTGCAGCACTTCGGTGCTGTTTTTCGCCATGGTCCGGCCTGCGCAGGCAGTCCGGGCTTGGAACCAATCAGCCCCGGCCAATTGAAGTCGGGAACGGAGAAAACAATGAGTCTGAGCAACTCTCTCGGGTTGTTGGGCCGCAAGGTGGGCATGATGCGCCTCTTCACCGAAGACGGGGACGCAGTGCCCGTGACGGTGGTGGACGTGTCCAACAACCGTGTGGCACAAGTCAAAACCCAGGCCAACGATGGCTACGACGCCCTGCAAGTGGCGTTTGGCAAGCGTCGCGCTTCCCGCGTGACCAAGGCCGAAGCCGGTCACCTGGCCAAAGCCGGTGTCGAAGCCGGTGAAATCCTTCAAGAATTCCGCGTGAGCGCTGAACTGGCTGGCAAGTACGCCGCTGGTGCTGTGCTGCCCGTGGCCGAGCTGTTCCAGGCTGGCCAGAAGGTGGATGTGCAAGGCACCTCCATCGGTAAGGGCTTCGCGGGCACCATCAAGCGCCACAACTTCGCGTCCCAGCGTGCGTCCCACGGTAACAGCCGTTCGCACAACGTTCCTGGCTCCATCTCCATGGCGCAGGATCCGGGCCGCGTGTTCCCGGGCAAGAAGATGACCGGCCACATGGGCGACGAGACCGTGACCACCCAGAACCTGGACGTGGTGCGTGTTGACGAAGCTCGTCAACTGCTGTTGATCAAAGGCGCTGTGCCGGGTTCCAAGGGTGGCTTCGTCACCGTGCGTCCCGCCATCAAGGCCGCCAGCAAAGGAGCTAACTGATGCAAGTTGAACTCCTGAACGACCAGGGGCAGGCCGCTTCCACCGTGGAAGTGCCCGAGACCGTGTTTGGTCGTGACTACAACGAAGCGCTGATCCACCAGTTGGTGGTGGCTTACCAGGCCAACGCACGCCAGGGCACCCGTGCCCAGAAGGACCGTGAGCAGGTCAAGCACAGCACCAAGAAGCCGTTCCGCCAGAAGGGCACCGGCAACGCACGTGCTGGTATGACTTCCTCCCCGCTGTGGCGTGGGGGTGGCCGCGTGTTCCCGAACAGCCCGGAAGAGAACTTCAGCCAGAAGCTGAACAAGAAGATGTACCGCGCCGGCATGGCCTCCATCTTCTCCCAGCTGGTGCGTGAAGGCCGCCTGGCCGTGGTGGACTCCATCAAGGTGGATGCACCCAAGACCAAGCTCCTGGCCGACAAGTTCAAGGCCATGAACCTGAAGTCCGTGCTGGTCATCGCCGACGAGATCGACGAGAACCTGTACCTGGCCTCGCGCAACCTGCCCCACGTGCTGGTGCTGGAGCCGCGCTACGCCGATCCGCTGTCGCTGGTTCACTACAAGAAAGTGATCGTCACCAAGGGTGCCATCGACAAACTCAAGGAGATGTTCGCATGAGCAACGTCCAGTTTGACGAAGGTCGCCTGATGCAGGTGTTGGTTGCTCCCATCGTGTCCGAAAAGGCCACCATGGCAGCCGAGAAGTCCAACGCCGTGCTGTTCAAAGTGTTGCAAGACGCCAGCAAGCCCGAGATCAAGGCCGCTGTCGAATTGCTGTTCAACGTCAAGGTCCAGGCCGTCAACGTGTTGAACCAGAAGGGCAAGACCAAGCGCTTCGGTAAGACCGTGGGCCGTCGCGATCACGTCCGCAAGGCCTACGTGACGCTGATGCCCGGTCAGGAACTGAGCTTCGGCGGGGAGGCAGTCTAATCATGGCAGTCATCAAGATGAAGCCGACTTCACCTGGCCGTCGTGGCATGGTGAAAGTCACCCGTGAAACCCTGCACAAGGGTTCGGGCTACGCGCCCCTGCTGGAATCCAAGTTCCAGAAGGCCGGCCGCAACAACAACGGTCACATCACCGTCCGCCACAAGGGCGGCGGTGCCAAGCACCACTACCGCGTGATCGATTTCCGCCGCGACAAGGACGGTATCCCCGCCAAGGTCGAGCGCCTGGAATACGACCCGAACCGCACCGCGCACATCGCGCTGCTGTGCTACGCCGACGGCGAGCGCCGCTACATCATCGCCCCGCGTGGCGTTGAAGTCGGTGCAACGCTGCTGAGCGGCGCCGAGTCGCCGATCCGCGTGGGCAACACCCTGCCCATCCGCAACATCCCGGTGGGTTCGACCATCCACTGCATCGAGCTGCAGATCGGCAAGGGCGCGCAAATTGCACGTTCCGCTGGTGCTTCCGCCGTGCTGCTGGCCCGCGAAGGCATCTACGCCCAGGTTCGCATGCGCTCCGGCGAAGTGCGCAAGGTCCACGTGGACTGCCGCGCCACCATCGGTGAAGTGTCCAACCAGGAACACAGCCTGCGCCAGCTGGGCAAGGCCGGTGTGAAGCGTCACATGGGTATCCGCCCGACCGTCCGCGGTGTGGCGATGAACCCGATCGATCACCCGCACGGTGGTGGTGAGGGTCGTACCGGCACGGGTATGCCGCCGGTGGATCCGTGGGGCAACCTGACCAAGGGTTACCGTACCCGCAACAACCGCCGCACGCAGAACATGATCGTGTCGCGTCGCAAGAAGTAAGGGGTTGACGAAATGACTCGTTCTCTCAAAAAAGGTCCCTTCGTTGACCATCACCTGATGGCCAAGGTCGAAAAGGCTGTGGCTACCAAGGACAAGAAGCCGGTCAAGACCTGGTCTCGCCGCTCCATGATCCTGCCCGAGTTCATCGGCTTGACCATCGCCGTGCACAACGGCAAGCAGCACGTGCCCGTGTACGTGACCGACCAGATGGTCGGCCACAAGCTTGGCGAGTTCTCGCTGACGCGCACGTTCAAGGGCCACCCCGGCGACAAGAAAGCCAAGAAGTAAGGACACACCATGGAAACACGCGCAATTGTTCGCGGCGTTCGCCTGTCGGTCGACAAAGGCCGTCTGGTGGCGGACCTGATTCGCGGCAAGAAGGTGGACCAGGCTCTGAACATCCTGACGTTCACGCAGAAAAAAGCTGCGGGCATCGTCAAGAAGGCTCTGGAGTCCGCCATCGCCAACGCTGAACACAACGACGGCGCCGACATCGACGAACTGAAGGTCAAGACCATCTACGTCGAGCAGGGCACCACGCTCAAGCGTTTCACCGCTCGCGCCAAGGGCCGCGGCAACCGTATCAGCAAACCCACCTGTCACATCTATGTGACCGTGGGCAACTGAGGCCAAAAGGAAGACTATGGGACAGAAAATCCATCCTACCGGCTTCCGCCTGGCGGTGAGCCGCAACTGGGCCAGCCGCTGGTACGCCAGCAACCGTGACTTCGCCGGCATGCTGGCCGAAGACATCAAGGTGCGCGAGTACCTGAAGGCCAAGCTGAAGAACGCGGCTGTTGCTCGCGTCATCATCGAGCGCCCCGCCAAGAACGCCCGCATCACCATTTACTCGGCTCGTCCGGGCGTGGTGATCGGCAAGAAGGGCGAGGACATCGAGAAGCTGAAGAAGGACCTGGCTGCTCAACTGGGCGTGCCGGTGGCCGTCAACATCGAGGAAGTGCGCAAGCCTGAAGTCGATGCCAAGCTGATCGCCGACTCGATCACCCAGCAGCTGGAAAAGCGCATCATGTTCCGCCGCGCCATGAAGCGCGCGATGCAGAACGCAATGCGTCTGGGCGCACAGGGCATCAAGATCATGTCCTCCGGGCGTCTGAACGGCATCGAAATTGCCCGTACCGAGTGGTACCGTGAAGGCCGTGTGCCCCTGCACACCCTGCGCGCCGACATCGACTACGGCACTTCCGTGGCCAACACCACCTACGGCGTCATCGGCGTCAAGGTGTGGGTCTACAAGGGTGACAACCTGGGTCGTGCCGATGCTCCTTCCCTGGACAGCACCCCGCGTCCCGAGGAAGAGCGCCGCCCCCGCGGTCCGCGCCGTGATGGCGCCCGCAACGACCGTCCGGGTCGTGGCGGTCCCCGCCGTGGTGCCACCACCAATGCCGCCCCGGCCGATGGCAGCGACAAGCCGCAGGCCTAAGGAGAACTGAACATGTTGCAACCTGCTCGCCGTAAATACCGTAAAGAGCAAAAAGGCCGCAACACGGGTGTTGCCACCACCGGCAACACCGTGGCCTTTGGCGATTTCGGCCTGAAGTCCACGGACCGTGGTCGTCTGACGGCTCGTCAAATCGAAGCTGCACGTCGCGCGATTTCCCGCCACGTGAAGCGCGGTGGCCGTATCTGGATCCGGGTGTTCCCGGACAAGCCGATTTCCAAGAAACCTGCCGAAGTCCGTATGGGTAACGGTAAGGGTGGTATCGAGTACTACGTCGCCGAAATCCAGCCCGGCAAGGTGCTGTACGAGATCGTGGGTGTTCCCGAGCAACTCGCTCGTGAAGCCTTCCAGCTCGCTGCCGCCAAGCTGCCGCTGCGCACGACCTTCGTGACCCGTCTGTTGGGCCAGTAATCAGGAGAACATGAGATGAAAGCTGCTGAACTGCGCCAAAAAGACGTTGCCGGCCTGCAAGCCGAGGTGAAAGCCCTGCAAAAGGCTCACTTCAACCTGCGCATGCAAAAAGCCACGCAACAGTTGAACAACACCGCCACGCTGCGTCAAACCCGTCGCGCCATTGCCCGTGCCAAGACCATCCTGGCACAAAAGCAAGCCGCCGGCCAATAAGGAGTGAACCATGAGTGAAGCTCAAAAATCCCTCAAGCGCACCCTGATTGGTAAAGTCGTCAGCGACAAGCGCGCCAAGACCGTCACGGTGCTGGTCGAGCGTCGTGTGAAGCACGAGCTCTACGACAAGATCGTGATCAAGTCGAGCAAGTACCACGCTCACGACGAGAACGGTGAGTACAAGCTGGGTGACATCATCGAGATCACCGAGAGCCGTCCTCTGTCGAAGACGAAGAACTGGGTTGCCACCCGTCTGGTCCAAAAGGCCGCACTGGTGTAAGCCTGTTCTGCCGTCGACCGGCAGGAGCGAGAAAAACGACCGAAAATTCGGTCGTTTTTTTTCGTCCGTGCGCGCCTCGCGTGCCGGGCTCATCCGGTCCGCAGGGCCACAAACTGGAGCAATGAGATGATCAAAGTCGGTGACAAACTGCCCGCCGTGACGTTGATGGAGTACAGCGAGGTGGAAGGCAACGGGTGCAGCATCGGCCCGAACCCCGTCGATGTGGCGAAAGCTGCCGCTGGCAAGACCATTGCGTTGTTTGCCTTGCCGGGCGCCTTCACACCCACTTGCTCGGCCAAGCATGTGCCGGGTTACGTGGAGCAGTTCGCTGCCTTCAGGGCGGCGGGTGTGGACGAGATCTGGTGTGTCAGCGTCAACGACGCATTTGTGATGGGGGCTTGGGCCCGTGACCAGAAGACCGACGGCAAGGTCCGCATGCTGGGTGATGGCAGCGCCGACTTCGCCAAGGCCACCGGCTTGACCCTGGACCTGACCGCGCGCGGCATGGGGTTGCGCAGCAACCGTTACTCCATGCTGGTGAAAGATGGCGTGGTGAAGACGCTGAATGTTGAGGCGCCGGGCAAATTCGAAGTGAGCGACGCAGCCACGCTGCTGGCACAGGCTGCCACCGTCTGAGCGGCGACGGGGCGGCACCCGGCCCCGTTACAGGGCGACCTTGAGGTAATGCGCGCCCGGCAGGGGGTTGTGGTAGTACGGGGCGATTTCCTCGAAGCCAACCTCCTGGTACAGGGCCCGTGCCGCCTCCATGTCGCTCAAGGTGTCGAGCAGCATGCTGTCGTACCCTGCTTGGCGCGCCTGCATCAGAATCTGATCGACAAGAAGGCGCCCCAGCCCGAAGCCGCGGAAGGCGCGCCGCACGAACAGGCGCTTCATTTCACAGGCGTTCGGGTAATCACTGTCGAGCAAGGGCCGGAAGGCGCAACACCCGGCGGGAACACCGTCGACGTGTGCCACCAGCAAGCCGCCCATCGGGTGGCTGTAGTCTCCAGGAAGCCCGGCCAGCTCCTGATCAAAGCCCTGGAAGCACAGGTCGATCCCTATGTCGTCCTGGTACTCCAAGAACAGCTCACGCACAACAGCCACGCTGTCGGCATCGGTAGCGGTGCTGATGGTGATGCGGGGTTGCGGAACGTCGTCGTCGGCCATGGCCTGGTTTTCAGGGCTTTCCACCATGCTTGCACTATACGGCATCAAACGCCGCCAAGGCCGATCACCCATCGAACGAACCCTGCGCAACCGAGCAGAACCAGGGCGGCCAGGGCACGTTGGCGCCAGCCGTCAGCCGATGCGGCATGGGCCTGTGCAAGTTCCTTGTCGCCGTGGACCATCGCCGCCACGAGTGCCTGCCGCCTGACCAGTTTGTAGTACAGCAGCGCCAACACGTGGAGCGCCACCAGCGCGACCACCAGCAGCTTGCCGACCTTCGTGTGGTACCAGGTGGCCGCCGAGACCGTGTCGCCTGACACGAGGCTCACGAGCGGCCCGAAAAAGGCGATGTCGTCGTCGCTGAACAGGCCCGTGCCGACCTGGGCGGCGAGAACGGCCAGCATGGCGAAAACCGATAGGGCGCCCAGAGGGGAGTGGCCAACGCCGTGCGCCGGGTCGCCTTGCCCTTTGACATAGCGAAGCACAGTCGTCGGCCCATAGATGAACCGGGAAAACCGGGACCAGTAACCGCCCACAAAACCCCAGGTCACGCGAAACAGCAGCAGAGTGAAGACGGTGTACCCCAGCCTCAGGTGCCAGTTCATCCAGTTGCCGCCCAGATTGCCGGTGATGACCAGCCCCAGGATGGAGAGGACCAGGCACCAGTGGAAGAGGCGGGTGGGCAGGTCCCAAACTCGAACTCGATACATGTGAACCCTTTCTGTGTGTCAGGATCAGACCGCATGTGAATGCTCAGGTTTCCCCGCTGGCGGGGTAACAATGATAAAAGCATACACTTTGCCGGGTGCACACCCACCGCGGTGCGACGTCTCCCCCTGTTCAACACGAGGAAAGGTCACCATGAAGATTCGCCATGCATTGCTGTTAGCTGGTCTGGTATCCACGACGGGACTGGCTCATGCCCAATTCCAGAAGCCTGAAGATGCCTTGAAGTACCGCCAGAGTTCGCTGTTTGTCATGGGGCAGCATTTCGCACGAATCGGCGCCATGGCAAATGGCCGGGTGCCGTTCGACGCCAAGGCCGTTCAGGAAAACGCTGCCGTGGTCGTGACCTTGAGCAAGCTGCCGTGGGCCACGTTCGGCCCCGAGATGGAAGATGTGCGTGGCAGCAAGGCCCGTCAGGAGATTTGGATGGAGCCTGACAAGTTCAAGGCGGCTTCCACCCGAATGATGACGTCCGTGGCCGCGCTGGACGCCGCCGCACGCACGGGCAGCCTGGACGCGGTCAAGAAATCGTTCGGCGATGCCGCCGCAAGCTGCAAGGCCTGCCACGACGCGTATCGCCAGTAAGCCGCTCAGCCCTGTGCCAGCAGTTTTTCAATCAGCTGGTGCAGGGCGGCGAAGTCGGGTTCGCCAACATAGCGCTTCACCACCTGGCCACGCTTGTCCACGATGTAAGTGGTGGGCGTGAGCTTGACGTCGCCCCAGTCGCGCGCGATCTCGCCCGTGTTGTCCAGTGCCACCTTGAAGGGCAGCTGCCGGCTGTTGGCGAAATTGCTGACCCAGTTGGGCGGGTCGTAGCTCATGGCCACAGCCACGGTTTCAAAGCCCTGCCCGTGGTATTTGTTGTAGGTTTCGACCAGGCTGGGCATCTCCTTCACGCAGGAAACGCAAGTGGTGGCCCAGAAATTGACCAGCGTCACCTTGCCCTTCAGGTCGCTGGTGGTCATGCTGCTGCCGTCGAGCAGAACAAAGTGCGACTGAGGGGCGTCGTTCTGTTGGCCGCAGCCGCTGAGCAGGAACGCACTGGCCAGCACCGCGGCGATGGTGTGCAGGTAACGGCGGCGGGTTGGTCGTGCAGCAGTGAACATGGCAAATGATGAGGAAAGCATGGGGGCTTGAGAGGCAGAGGCAGCCGAGGCGAAAAAGTTCAGTCGGGTTTGTCAGCCTGCGCGGGCGCGCACGGCCTTGCGGGCGGTGTCGATGCGCTCCTGGAGGTAGGCGCCGTAGAAGTCCGCGAGGTTCATGCCTTCCAGCCTTTCTGCCACTTCACGGCCCTGCTGGTCCAGGAAGAGGACAGTGGGGGCAATGCGCGCCTTCCAGGCTCGGGCCTGTTCGTAAGGGGTGGTCGTCTGCCCCTGCATGTCCTGCAGCGCCGTCTTGCGGTCAAGCATGTTGAGCTGCACCGCGTAGATGTCTCCCCGCTGGTGCATCGGCCCGAGATAGTTGTTGCGCACGATATCGCAGTACGCACAGCCTTTGAGCGTGACCATGACGATCAGCGGCTCGCCTTTGCGCCGGGCGGCCTGGCTGGCAGCCATCAGGGATGCGGGGACAGGCAGAATTTCCGGCAGGCCATCGGGGTTGCTGTTGCTCATCTCGGTCTTGGGTTCGGGTCTGGCGATAGCGCCAGGGTCTCCGGCAAATGGCGTTCGCGAATGCGGCTAATATCCAGAGATCCCAAATCCGTATTGTGCGCGCGCTGGCGTCAGGGTGCAGCGCTTTAGACGAATGCCGACCAGAATAACCAGGAGACTTGGCGCCTGCCTGCTGCTGAGCGCGGCAGGCGCGCTGACCATTGCTTGCAGCCCCGCCTACAACTGGCGGGACGTCCGCCACGAGGGTGCGCCGTTGAGGGCCTTGATGCCCTGCAAGCCTGAACGCGCGGAGCGCGACGTGCCTTTGTTTGGGCCGGGTGTGCCACCCTCCCACCTGCAGATGATGAGCTGTGATGCCGGTGGCAACACCTTTGTTCTCGCCGTGGTCAGGCTGCCAGACGCGCTTGCTGAAGATGCCGCTTCACAGGCGTTGCGGCAATGGCGTCAGGCGAGCTGGAGCAGCCTCAGGCAGGCTGTTCCAGCGGAAGGTGGCGCGCCACAAGGGTGGGCCGCCACGCCGTGTCAAGTGGCGGGCGCCTCCACTGCCGAGTGTTGGAGCGGCCCGGGTTTGAATCACCAGGGAGAGCCGTTGACCGCGCAAATCCGCTGGGCCGTCCGGCACGGGTGGATGCTTCAGGCGGCCATATATGGCCGGGCTGTGCCTGCCGCCGTGCCAGGAACTTTCTTCGATGCACTCGGGTTCGAGTGAACCTATTGGGTCAGCTGCATGCCTTCTTTCTCCACCATGGCACCAGGCCGTCCGCCAAGCCAGGAACTGGTCCTCAGTCAGGCGGTACTGGTGTTCCTGGCGTTCGCCACGGCGTACTTTCTGTCTGCGCTGGTGCGGGCTGTCACTGCCACCCTTGCCCCGGTATTGAGCCAGGAGCTGAGCCTGCAGGCCAGCGATCTGGGCTTGCTTGCCGGGGGCTACTTCCTGGGCTTCGCGGCCCTGCAACTGCCGCTGGGCAAGCTGCTCGACCGGCATGGCCCCAAGCGCGTCATCCTCGTGTTCCTGAGCGTTGCCGTTCTGGGGTGTGTCGCCTTTGCCTGGGCGTCCAGCTTTTACGGCCTGCTTGCCGCGCGCGTACTTACCGGGGCTGGCGTCAGCGCCTGCCTGATGGCACCGCTGACCGGCTACAGGCGGTGGCTGCCGCCGTCCTTGCAACTGCGTGCCAACGCCTGGATGCTCATGACGGGATCGCTGGGCATGGTGGCATCCACCCTGCCTGTCCAGTGGCTCATGCCCTGGGTGGGGTGGCGCGGCCTTTTCTGGTTGCTGGCCGGGGCCTTGGTCCTTTCCATGCTGTTGATCGCATGGCGCTCGCCTGCGTGGCCGCTGGACGCGGCCCCCAAAGGGGCGGTGGCAGAAGGCGACGAGGGCTATGGGCGCATATGGCGGCACCCCTACTTTCGCAAGATGAGCCTGGTCGGGTTCTTCAACTACGGCGGCATGGTTGCCATTCAAACCCTGTGGGCGGGGCCGTGGCTGGTGAAGGTGAGCGGCTATTCCCCGGACGCGGCAGCTTCTGGCCTTTTCGGTGTCAACGTGGCCATGCTCTGCACCTTCTGGCTCTGGGGTGTGATCACGCCTGCGCTGTCCAGCCGCGGCGTGCGTGTCGAAAGCCTGATCGCATGGGGGCTGCCGCTCAGTTTCGCCGTCCTGGGCTGGAACGTGCTGGCGGGGGCTGACACGGGCTGGATGCATTGGGCGGCCTTCTGCGTGACATCAACCTTCGTCTCACTGTGCCAGCCTGCGGTGGCCATGGCTTTCCCGGCCCACATGGCTGGACGGGCGCTGTCGGCCTACAACCTGGTGATATTCGCCGGGGTGTTCACCACGCAATGGACCATCGGTCTGCTGGTGGACGGGTTCAAGGCATATGGCTTTGACGAGCCTGCGGCGTTCCGTGGAGCGATGGCGTTTTTCCTGCTGGCCTGCCTGGCCTCTTATGGCTACTTCCTGTCTGTGAAGGCCCATAATCGCCCCTCATGAACGGCATACTTGTCATCGCCCACGCGCCGCTGGCTTCGGCACTGCGCCAGTGTGTGCTGCACGTTTTCCCCGACGCTGCGGCCAGCGTGGCGGCGCTTGACGTGCCCGCCCAGCAGCCTCCCGAGGAAACGCTGGAGCAGGCCCGCAGGCAGCTGGCCCAGCTGGGCACGCCGCACACCCTGGTGCTGGCAGACATTTTTGGTGCCACCCCCTGCAACGTTGCCAGCAAGCTGATAGACGGCATCCACTCCCGCCTGGTGACGGGCGTGAACCTGCCAATGCTGCTGCGCGCCGTTTCGTACCGGCACGAGTCGCTGGAAGCACTGGTTTCGCGTGCCATGCTGGGCGGCACACAGGGGGTCATACCGGTGTCGGTGACGGCACCCCAGAATCAGCAACGCAGAAGTACCCATGATCAGAACCACCGCGACCATCAGCAATAAGCTGGGCTTGCATGCCCGCGCATCGGCCAAGTTGACCAAGCTGGCGGGCAGTTTTTCCAGCGATGTGTGGATGGCCCGCAACGGCCGTCGCATCAATGCCAAGAGCATCATGGGCGTCATGATGCTGGCCGCAGGCCAGGGCTCGGAAGTGGACATCGAGACCGACGGCTCGGACGAGCAGCAGGCGATGGAGGCGCTGCTGGCGTTGATCAACGACAAGTTTGGAGAAGGCGAGTGACATTCTCAGTCCATGGTCAGGCGGTTTCCAGGGGCATCGCCATCGGGCGTGCGGTGCTGGTGGCGTCCAGCCGCATGGACGTGGCGCACTACTTCATCGGGGATGAGCAGGTGCATGGCGAGCTGCGCCGCCTGCGTGATGCCCGCGATGCGGTGGTGGCCGAAATCACGCGCGTGCAGCAGACCCTGCTGGAGAGTGCCGAAAAAGGTGCGCACCACGAACTCACCGCGCTGCTGGATGTTCACCTGATGCTGCTGCAGGACACGCAGTTGCAGGATGGGGTCAAGCACTGGGTGCAGGAGCGGCGCTACAACGCAGAGTGGGCCCTGACGTCGCAGCTGGAACAGCTGGCCAAGCAGTTTGACGAGATGGAGGACCCCTACCTGCGCGAGCGCAAGGCCGATCTGGAGCAGGTGGTCGAGCGTATGCTGCGGCACATGCGTGGCGTGGCGTCGCCTGTGGGCAAGCCTGCCGTGGCCGATGATGGCCATGCCAGTGAGACGCGCGACGATCCGCTGGTGCTGGTCGCCCACGATCTGTCGCCAGCCGACATGCTCCAGTTCAAGCAGAGCGTTTTCGCGGGCTTCGTCACCGATGTCGGCGGCAAGACGTCGCACACCGCCATCGTCGCGCGCAGCATGGACATACCTGCCGTGGTGGGTGCGCGCACCGCCAGCCACCTCGTTCAACAGGACGACTGGGTGATCATCGATGGTGACACCGGTGTGGTCATTGTCAACCCGTCGCCTATCTTGCTGGCCGAGTACGGCTTCAAGCAGCGCCAGGGCGAGGTTGAGCGCGAACGCCTTTCCCGCATCAAGAACACCCCGGCCGTCACGCTCGATGGCGAGCGGGTGGAGTTGCTGGCCAACATCGAGCAGCCCGAGGACAGCACGCCTGCCTTGTCGGTTGGGGCCGTGGGGGTTGGGCTGTTCCGCACGGAGTTCCTGTTCATGGGGCGCGACGGCAAGCTGCCCGACGAGGAGGAGCAGTACGAGGCCTACCGCCGCGCTGTGGAGGGCATGCACGGTCTGCCGGTGACCATACGCACGGTGGATGTCGGTGCCGACAAGCCGCTGGACCGCTCCAGCCGCGACGACCACCTCAACCCGGCGCTGGGCTTGCGTGCCATCCGCTGGAGCCTGTCGGAGCCGGCCATGTTCCTCACGCAGCTGCGCGCCGTGTTGCGCGCTGCGGCGCACGGCAAGATCAACCTGCTGATCCCCATGCTGGCGCATTCCAGCGAGATATTGCAGGTCAAGGCCTTGCTGGGGCGGGCGAAGGAACAGCTGGATGCCCGTGCTGCCGTTTACGGCAGGGTCAGGCTGGGGGCGATGATCGAGGTGCCAGCGGCTGCCCTTGCCGTGCGCATGTTCCTGAAGCACTTTGATTTCCTGTCCATCGGCACCAACGACCTGATCCAGTACACGCTGGCCATCGACCGTGTGGACGAGACCGTCGCCCATTTGTACGACCCCCTGCACCCGGCCGTGCTGCAGCTGGTGGCAAACACCATTGCGGAGTGCCGTGCGCAGGGCAAGGGCGTGAGTGTGTGCGGCGAGATGGCGGGCGACGTGACGATGACCCGGCTGCTGCTGGGCCTGGGCCTGCGCTCCTTTTCCATGCACCCCTCTCAGGTGCTGGCGGTCAAGCAGCAGATCCTGCGCGCCGACACCCGCAAGCTGCGGGCCTGGGCACAGGAAGTTGTGCAAAGTGATGATCCAGCTTCGCTCATGGCGGATTGATACTCCGGGCTCTTTCCGGCCCCGGCTCCTGTTACACTAATTTTCAAATTCGTGAGCCGCGTGGGGTGATGCAACGTGCCAGACCGGTGGGTAGGCGCCCGGCGGCCGATGGCGGAGAGTTTCATGCCCACAACCACGGAGCCGACGGAGGCTCAGAGAGTTGCTGCGCCGCAGCAACATGACGAATTGCTGGATTGCCTGCTGATATTGGCGCGCAGTCACGGCGAGGCCATCACCCGTGACGGGGCTTTGGCGGGCTTGCCGTTGGAAAACGGACGCCTCACGCCTTCGCTGTTCGAGCGTGCCGCTCACCGTGCAGGCCTCAGCAGCAAGGTGGTCCGTGAGTCCATCGTCAACCTCAAGCGTGAACTGCTCCCCGCCATACTCCTGCTTCAGAACGAGCGTGCCTGTGTGCTGCTCGACCGCACAGCTGACGGGCAGACCCTGACGGTCGTGTACCCCGAGCTGGGGGAGGCGCCCGTGCAGGTTGGCCTTGCCGAGATGGAGGCCAAGTACGCCGGGCATGCCATTTACGCCAGGCCCCGGCTGCGCTTCGACGCGCGCAGCCCCGTGGTCAACGAAACGCGGCGCGGGCACTGGTTCTGGGGCGTGATCGCAGAGAACGGCAAGCTCTACAGGGACGTGCTGCTGGCGGCGTTCCTGACGAACCTGTTTGCCGTGGCCATGCCGCTTTTCGTCATGAACGTGTATGACCGCGTGGTGCCCAACCAGGCGTTCGACACACTCTGGGTGCTGGCGCTGGGCTTGCTCCTGATCCTGATCGGTGACCTCGTCCTTCGCACCCTCCGGGGCAAGTTCGTCGACCTGGCCAGCAGCCGGGCCGACGTGAAGCTGTCGGCCTACATCATGGAGCGCGTGCTGGGCACCCGCATGGAGCAAAGGCCGGTGTCCGCAGGGTCGTTCGCAGCCAACCTGCGTGCCTTCGAGTCAGTGCGCGACTTCATTGGCTCGGCGACCGTTGTGGCCTTCATCGACCTGCCGTTCGCCCTGATCTTCTTCGTGGTGATCGGCTGGATTGCCTGGCCCATGCTGTTCCCGCTGGCGATTGGCGCCATTCTGCTGCTGCTTTACGCTCTGGCCGTGCAGGGGCGGATGCATGAACTGGCCGAGACCACCTACCGGGCAGGCGCGCAGCGCAATGCCACCCTGGTGGAAGGCCTGGTGGGTTTCGAGACGGTCAAGGCGCTGGGCGCAGAAGCCCCCATCCAGCGCAAATGGGAAAAGAGCGCTGCGCTGCTGGCGCGCGTGGGCGCCCAGTTGAGGCTGCTTTCCACCAGTGCCACCAACTCGTCGGCGTTCATGCAGCAGACGATCAACATGTGCATCGTCATCCTCGGTGTGTACCTCATCGGGGAACGGGCGCTGTCGATGGGTGGACTCATCGCCTGCACGATGCTGGCTTCCCGCGCCATGGCGCCGGTGGGGCAGGTGGCCGGGCTGCTGGTGCAGTACCACACCGCGTCCACCGCGCTGACATCGCTCAACGAGATGATGAAGCGCGAGGTCGAACGGCCGGAGGATGCGAACTTCATCTCGCGAGGCAGCATACAGGGCGCCATCGAATTCCGTGAGGTCAGCTTCTCCTATCCCGGGCAGACCAACGCCTCCTTGCGCAACGTCAGCTTCAAGATACGGCCGGGTGAAAAGGTCGCCATCCTCGGGCGCATCGGCTCAGGCAAGACCACGCTGGAAAAGCTCATCCTGGGTCTGTACCGGCCAACTGGCGGTGCGGTGCTGGTCGACGGCATCGACCAGCGGCAGCTGGACCCGGCCGAATTGCGCCGGCACATCGGTTATGTCCAGCAAGACGTGATGCTCTTCTACGGCACGCTGCGGGAAAACATCACCCTGGGGGCCCCCCAGGCTGATGACGCCGATGTCCTGCGGGCCGCCAGCATCGCGGGCATCCTGGACCTCGTGAATGCGCATCCGCAGGGCTTCGACATGGTCGTGGGCGAAAGGGGTGAGTCCCTGTCTGGTGGCCAGCGTCAAGGGGTGGCGATCGCTCGGGCTGTCATCCATGACCCGTCCATACTCCTGCTCGACGAGCCCACCGCCTCCATGGACCACTCCAGCGAGGAAGAAATCAAGAAGCGCTTGCGTGAATACATGCCGGGCAAGACCGTGATCCTCATCAGTCACAGAACCTCCTTGCTGGACCTGGTGGACCGCATCATCGTCATGGACGCCGGGCGCATCGTTGCAGATGGTCCCAAGGACCAGGTGGTGCAGGCACTGCGCCAGGGACGCATCGGAAAGGCTGCGTGATGTCGGAACTCAACGAAAAAGATTTCGAACGGATTGGCCGGGCCACGCGCGGTGCCACGAAGGTCGGCGAAAGACTGTTCGGCCGCATCGTCAAGAAGCTGGGGCATGCCGATGACCGCGAGACGCTGGACTGGGCAGCTGACGCCGACTGGGCCCAACTGCAGCAGGAGCCGCTGCGTGCCCGCGGACTGTTGCGCATCGCGGCGGTGGTGCTGGTGCTGTTGGTCATCTGGGCAGCGTTCGCCGAGGTGGATGAGGTGACACGGGGCGAAGCCAAGGTCGTTCCCACCAGCCAGGTCCAGATCATCCAGAGTGTCGATGGTGGCGTGGTCGAGGAGATCATGGTCCGCGAGGGGCAGGTGGTTGACGCCGGGCAGCTGCTGCTGCGGGTGGACCCGACGCGCTTCGCGTCCACGCTCGGCGAGAGCCGTGCCAGTCAGCTGGCGCTGCGGGCCAAGGCAGAGAGGCTGCAGGCGCTCACCCAGGGCAGGCCCTTCAGCCCGGCGGCGGATTTGCTCAAGGACGCGCCCGACATCGTGGCCCAGGAGCGCAGTCTGTACGAGTCTCGCCGCGCCGAAATCAGTGCGCAGATTTCCATCACCCAGAGCCAGCTGAGTCAGCGGCAGCAAGAACTCAACGAGGCCCGCGCCCGCAAGGAATCGGCCGAGCGCGGCCTGGAACTGGTGCAGCGGGAGCTGTCTGCCACCCGCCCGATGGTGGCGACGGGCGCCGTTTCCGAGGTAGAGGTGCTGCGGCTTGACCAGCAGGTCGCCCGCCTGCGTGGCGACCGCGACCAGGCCACGGCGCAGATTTCCCGCGTCCAGGCAGCGATTGCCGAAGCGCAGCGCCGCATCGACGAAGTGCAGCTGTCTGCCCGCAACCAGATGAGCGCCGAACTGTCCGAAACCATGAGCAGGCTGTCCGCGCTGTCCGAGGGCGGGCGCGCTCTGGAGGACAAGGTGGCCAAGGCGGACATCAAGTCCCCGGTGCGTGGCACGGTCAAGCGTCTGCTCGTCAACACCGTCGGCGGTGTGGTCCAGCCCGGGCGCGAGGTGGTCGAGGTGGTGCCCCTGGATGACGCGCTCATCCTGGAAGCGCAGATCACGCCCAAGGACATTGCCTTCCTGCGCCCCGGGCTGCAGGCGATGGTCAAGTTCACCGCCTATGACTTTGCCATCTACGGCGGCCTGAAGGCCGATGTGGAGAACATCGGCGCTGATTCGGTGGTGGACGAAAAGGGCAACGCCTTCTACATTGTGCGGTTGCGCACCCACGAGGCCAGCCTTGGAGAGGGGCTGCCGATCATTCCTGGCATGGTCGCCCAGGTCGACATCCTGACCGGAAAGAAGACCGTTCTGGCTTATCTGCTCAAGCCAGTCTTGCGTGCCAAGGCCAATGCCATGTCCGAGCGTTGAACCAACCACTGTCACACCATGAGCAAGCAGCACTTCCTCGCCAGCGCATCAGCCCACCCGCCCATCGTGCCGCCAGAGCGCTGGCTGCTCGCTTTCCCTGACGGGCAATGGAGCAACTGGAGCACCTTGCAGGCAACGGTGCGTCCCGGAGACGTCGTCTGGGTGCCCGTGGCCCATGCGGACTGGAAGGAAAAGGTGGCTGCCCTGCTGCAGTTGGAGCCTTTGTGCAGGGTGGTCGTCGCGAGTGCTGTGCCTTATGACGCCGAGGGCTTGCGGGCCTTGAACGCCGGGGCACGCGGTTACTGCCACCTCATGGCCATTCCCGAGTTGATGCGGGAGGTGGCCGAGGTGGTTTCCCATGGCGGGCTGTGGGTGGGGCCGGAACTGGTGCAGCGCCTGATGACGGCTACCCGGGAGGCCATCGAGCGCAGTCCGAACGCGCAGGTCCCCGAAGCCGATCTGTCGCTCCTGTCTGACCGGGAGGCGCAGGTGGCGCGTGCTGTTGCCGCAGGCAAGTCGAACAAGGAAGTGGCCGATCTGCTGCACATCTCGGAGCGAACCGTCAAGGCACACCTCGGCTCCGTGTTTGAGAAGCTTGGCGTGCGCGACCGGGTGCAGTTGGTGCTGCACCTCTCTCACAGCAACACACAGCAGGGTTGACGGGGGCGATATGAGCAAGTCTGGCGAACAGGGTGGACCGGGTTTCGAGGCCGAGCACAAGGCGCTGGCAGAGAGCGATGCCGGATTGGCGCGCGTGACAGAAGACCTGATCGACATCCTCATCACAAGGGGTGTCATCCAGTTCACCGATTTCCCGCCGGCAGCGCAGGCCAAGCTTCTGGAGCGGCGCCAGACGCGAGCAACGCTCAGCAACCGCCTCAAGTTGCTGGATGAAGGGGATGCCGGGTTGATTTGACTCACGTCAAACACGCCGATCTGATGCACACCCATACTGCACGTATAGGGTTTTTCTTATCAGGAGGCGTGCGATGGCTCAGTCTGCAACCGTTTTGTCCCTGTCGGGGCAAGTTCTCGTCATCAACGCTGCGGGGGCGCCAAGGCTGCTGGCCGTGGGCGAACGCGTGGAGCTGGGTGACACCATCCGCCCGGCGCCGGGCGCGGTTGTCGAGTTGTCCCTGGACGACGGGCAGACCCTGACGCTGGGTGGTGACCAGGCGCTCCAGATGGGCGCAGAGGCCCCCACCCCTGCTGACCCGAACCTCACCGACGCCTTGCAGGCGGTGATACAAGTGCTGGACCGGGGGGGCGACCTGGACGAGCTGGAGGCCGCAGCCGCAGGCCTTGCCGGTGGCGGCGAAGGCGATGGCAGCAGCTTTGTCCGGCTGCTGCGCATCAGCGAAGGCGTCACCCCGCTTTCCTATACCTATGGTTTCGAGCCGGGGCAGCCCGTCGACACCATCGAAGGGCGTGCCGTTGCGCCCGAGACGCAGGAGCCGCCAAGCGGGCCGCCGCCTGCCGGTACGGCCGTGGCCGCGCAACTGCCCGAGGCGTCTTCCATGACCCTGGGGGTCCCTGGCGGTGCCGATCCTTCCATCGTCCTCACGCCGCAGGACGGCACCTACATCGGGTCTTTGGGAACCGTTGTGGTGGTGGCCAACGGCCAGTTCACCTACGTGGCCCCCGTTGTCGACCACGACAGCCAGCCTAACGTGGAGGTGTTCACGTTCAATCTGGTGGGGGCGGGAGGCGTGTCGGTGCAGAGCACGGTCACCTTCACCATCACCGACACCGCCCCCCAACCGGGCACGGCGGAGCTTCCTCCGGTGACCGAGGTGGTAGACGTGGCCACCAGCAGTGTGGTGCTGACGTTCACCCCCGGGGCCGATGCCATGGACACCTCGGCCTACACCTTCGCGTTGCCGCAGGAGGGTAGCGAGCCCACTGTGGGCGGGCTGGCGCCGGGCCAGCTTCTGACCTGGAGCCTGGTCGACGGGAAACTCGTCGGCACCGCGTCGAACGGCGGCACCATCACGCTGAGCTTGTCCGATGCCAGCGGTAACGGTGTCACCGTGACCGCGGCGGTCAGCGGCAACCTGCTGCATACCGACGACACCATTGCCATCGGCAACGTCGTGGTCAACGCCGCAGACACTGATGGCAGCACAACCCAGGGCTGGGTCAGCCTGTCCGTCCTGGACACCACGCCGACGCTGGACATCGGAGACGCCGGGGGCATGGCGTCCGGTACCGTGTTCACAGGCGAATGGGCGGCGTACCTCGGGGCAGACCTGACGGAGCCCGTGGTCAGCCACATGACGCTGGACGGCGTCACCGTCAACGGGATGCCTGCCACCGGCTCGTTCGACTTCGATGCCTCCACGGCCACCGGTACTGGTACCTTCACCTATGGGTCGCCGCCGAGCACCATCGGCTTCACCCTGACGCTCAACAGCGACGGCAGCTACAACATCGTGCTCGACGCCAAGCCCGTGGTGGTCGAGATCACGCCCTCCGAGTACGTCGGTGCCACCGAGGCGGGCGGCCCGGTCAGCACGTTCATCATCCACTACACCGATGCCGATACCGGGCAGCCGTTGACGGCCACGGTAGCCGCCGCGCCGCAGAACCAGGCCCTGGCGTTGCTGGGCATGGCCGATGGCGCCGGGACCACGGTGACTTACAGTGCCACGACGGTTGGTACAGCCGTGAACCCGTCGGGCACGGGCATCGGTCTCGACAACAACAACCTGTCGAGTTATGTCGACAAGCAGTCTGGCGCGCTCAGCACCGAAAGCCTCCTGTACAACCCGGAAAAGCCTGCCAGCAGCATCACGCTCAACTTCAAGGCCGAAGGCAGTGTAGGCTTTGGCCAGGCCAACCAGACCGATGTGCTGCACCTTGATGTGACAGGCACCAACGGCGAGACGATGCAACTGGTGCTGGACAGCCGGTTCGGCGACTTCCAGCTGATGGACGGTCAACTGGTTCCCCTGACGCAGACCAGCTACAGCGGCGGCCCGCTGGAGTCGTACGTGGTGGCGACTCCCCAGGGGTGGGACGGCATCGAGAGCATCCAGGTCACGGCGGGTTTCAGCAGTGACGATCGCGGCACCTATGGTTCGGACGTCAAGCTCGCCTTCGGCTTCAGCACCGAAACCGTGCTGGAGTTCGACCAGCCCATCGCCATGGACTTCACGGCCACCGCCATCGACGCGGACAACGACAGCACAACCAGCAGCTTCTCGTTCCAGACGGTGCTGGGTGAGGCGGACGGTGTCGACGAAGGCACGTCTGCCAGCTACAGCCTGTCCAGCGCGGCCATGGTGAATGACATTCCCGAACCGGCCGAGACCGATGACGGCTTCACACTGGCGCACGTTGACGATGGCGGAGACAGCATCGACCTGGGTGACATGCTGGACACCGAGGACTTCTCGGCGGCCAACCTGGACAACTACCTCAGCTTCGGCCAGAACGACGCCGGGCACGCGGTTATGCATGTGGCCACGGGCGAGGACTTGAACGGAGACGGCGTGCCCGATGCCTTGCAGTCCATCACGCTGGACAACGTCAGCCTGCTGGACCTGCAGGCTTACGCCGGGGGTGACAGCGACATCCAGATCATTCAGAAGCTGTTGGACAACGGAAATCTCCGCAAGGATGCATAACTCACACTAACGGTACTTCCGTCCAATAGGCGTGGGCCACAGGTCTGAATAACCTGTGGCCCTGTCTATTTCTATCGGGAGAAGTACCGCATGGCGCAGATCGCAAAGGTCACCTCGCTGACCGGCAAGGCATTCGTTGTGGGGGCCTACGGTTCGGTCCGTGAGCTCAAGGTGGGTGACGCCATCCAGAAGGGTGAAGTCGTGCGCACGGCTGCAGGCGCCCGTGCCGAGCTGACCATGCTAGACGGCCAGAAGCTGGTCGTCGCGGAAGAGCAGACCGTGCGTGCGGACGACAACCTGGCGCGGGGCGATGCCACGCCGTCCGCTGCAGATGGCGCGGTTGCCACAGGCACCATCGACACCGTCATCCAGGCGCTTGAGCGCGGCGGCGATCTGACCGAGGAGCTTGAGGCTGCTGCAGCCGGCGGCGGTGCCGGTGACGGCGGGGAAGGCAATGCCTTCGTCCGCCTGTTGCGCGTTGCAGAAGGGGTCGACCCGCTTTCCTTCGAGTTCAGCACCTCAACCCAGAGCGTGCCGGACGTGCTGGAACCGGGCAACAGCAACGGCCCCCTGTCAACCTCGATGACGCTCACCGCCGACCCCCTGGTGACGGAAGCCGAAGGTATCAAGTACACCGTCACGCTGGGTGCCCCTGCACGGTCCGACATGACCATCACCCTATCCAACGGCGCGGTCATCACCATTGCTGCAGGGCAGACCACGGGCTCGGTCACCGTGCCGCCTCAGGGCGATGACCCGTACCAGGACGGCGAAACGGTGCAGGTCACCGTGGGTTCGGTCACGGGTGGTGGTTACAGCACGCTGGTGGTGAATGACCAGAATGTCGTCACCGTGATCGACGACACCATCGACACGACGCACGCGGTGCTGACTTCGGAAGGCAGCGGCGACGAAGACGCGGGCTCGGTGACCTACACCATCGAACTGGACAACGCCCCGCAGGCGGACCAGCAGTTCCAGCTCACGCTGAGCAATGGCCAGGTGGTCATGCTCACCGTGGAGGCGGGCGCGACCAGCGGCTCGGTGACCGTGGCCTGGGGTGTGGAGATTCCGCCCGACGCGGTGGCGCTGAAAGGCTACCCCGACAGCGACGTGTACGCCGAAGAAGCCTTCGAGCTGAGCGCCGAGATCGTTGCCGTGGGCAACGGCGGCAACTTCGAAGCGCTGGACGTGGTCAACGAAAGCAGCCCGGTCACGATCGGCGACAGCTTCGACACGACGACCGTTACGCTTGGCAGTGTGGAGTACCTGGAAGGCACAGAAAACGCCACCGTCACCGCGACGCTGTCCAGTGCCCCGATCGACGGCCCCCTGGTGTTGACCTTGTCCAACGGCGCGACCATCACCTTTGACACAGACTACGTCGCAGGAACACCAGTCACCTCCACCCCGTTTACCGTCCTGGTAACCGAACACGGCGAGCCGGGCAGCGAAACGGATGCCGCAGTCACAGAACCCATCGCTGTCCTGTCTTACACCGGTGGTGAGCAGTTTGAGGCGCTTGACTTCATCAATGGCGAACTGACCATCCTTGACGGTCAGCCCCGGGCGGTCAACGACGTGGACGTGGTTGAGCAAGGTGTTGCAACGGGCAACGTCATCACCGGGGCGGGCACGCTTCCCACTTTCGCTGGCAACGGTGATGGGCCCCCGCCTGGGCCGTCACACCCTGTCGCGGGTGATGACCGCCCTGGTTTTGAAGGCGGGCGGCCTCCTTTTGGGCCGAAATTCCCCTCTTTTGGGGTGGACAAGCCCGGCACCGATGGCGGGCTCCATGTCGTGGGAGTCAAGGCTGGCAGCGTGGAAGGCCAGCCCGGCCCGGACGGCACGTTCACCGTGCAGGGCCAGTACGGCACCTTGACCATCCATGCGGATGGCAACTACACCTACACCTACAACGCCCAGCCCGGGAGCCTGCAGGACATCACCATGACGCCTTTTCAGCAGGGCGTGTCCTTCCTGGATGCTCAGGGCCGGTACTCGAACGCCTTGGCTGGTGGCGTGGTCACGGATGTTGGCCGTGACGGGTATGGCGTGGCGGGCAATGCCGCCATATCCGCACCGAACGAGATCAACTACTTCGACGGCAAGAGCGAAGCGCTCGCATTCCAGTTCGGTGAGCAAGCGGTGACCTCTGCCACGGTTTCGGTGTCTCGCCTGTATCAGAACGAAAAGGGTGGTGAAGCTGCACGCTGGTATGCCTTTGACTCAGAAGGCAACCTGGTGGCCAGTGGCGTGGTCAGTGCGAATGCCGAAGGGCCTTATGCCAACTCCACCAGCGTCACCTGGGTCAACGTTCACCAGGCCACGTTCACAGTGTCCGGCATTGGCGCCTTCAGCACACTCGTGTTCGACGCAGTGCCGTACAGCAAAGACGGCCACTCGACCATTGACGACTCGGACTTCTTCGTCAAGGTGCAGTCCTACGAAGTGGCGCCTAGCCTGGACGGTGACTACACAGATGTGTTCACCTACACCATCGAAGACGCCGACGGTGATCCGTCCAGCGCGACCCTGACCATCCATGGCAATGCCATTTCTGGCGAGGCGCAGCCCACAGTGGCACCGGTTGCCGTGGGCAATGCCTACGAGGTGACAGAAAACGACACCGTCGTTGGCAACGTCATCACCGACGACGACGATGGGCGCGGTGCCGCCAGCGGGCGCGACTGGGATGCCGACACCCCTGTGATCAATTTGTCCGTGGCTTCACTGCTGGTGGACGGCGTTGCCGTGGCTCCCGAGGCTGATGGCAGCTACGTGGTGGTGACGCCCTATGGCACGTTGACGATGCAGTCGGATGGCAGCTACAGCTACGTGGCCAATGGGGCAGCCACGCTGGCCTTGGCGGAAGGGGCTTTGGCGCAAGACGTGTTCCACTACACGGTCAAAGACCCGAATGGCAACGTGTCCAACGAGGCAGAGCTGGTCATCAAGATCACCGGCACGAACGACGTTCCCTTTGCGGTGGATGACTCGGTGAACCTCACGGAGGACGTGACGCTGGGCACCATCAACGGCAATGTGCTGGACAACGACGTTCCCGGCGCAGACGGCCCAATCCAGCACGTTCAATGGCTCTGGACACCCGAAGTTCTTGACGAGCTGTCCAAGTACGGCAATCTGGCGCTGGATGGCGGCGGCGTGTGGCGCTTTGACCTGCACAACGACCGGCCAGAGGTTCAGGCGCTGGCCGAAGGCGAAACCAAGAGCTTCTCGGTGGGATACGTTATCCAAGACGCCGATGGCGACCAGAGCCAGGCCACACTGACCATCAACATCACCGGTACGAACGACGCGCCTGTGGCCCAGGCTGTGACCGCAAGCGGGGTTGAAGACAGCGCTGGCATTCCCGTGACCCTCCAAGGGCACGACATTGATGGCGCTGTGACCGGCTTTGTGATCGGTAGCCTGGAGAACCTGAACGGCAAGCTCTATCTGGATGGCGTTGAACTCAACGAGGGGGATGCCGTGCCCGCTGACGCCGCTGGCGAGGCGGTGGTGACCTTTGTCCCCACGCCCGACCTGAGCCACAGCACGCCCTCAGCCTCGTTCACCTTCGAATACCAGGCCCAGGACAACACTGGCGCCTTGTCCGCACCAGCCACGGCCACCATCACCGTCGATCCGGTGACCGATGTGCCCACCGTAGAGCTGACGCTTACGCCAAGCACCACAACGTCGTTGTATGGGGTGGACTTGTCCAATGTGCTGAATGGCTCGGGCGGGGCAACAGGCACCCCGGCGGGTTTCACGGTCACGGCGTACAAAGACGGGGCGTTGGGTGAAATCTCCATCAAGGACACGGGCTTTCCCACCGGGTTCGGTGTGGCGGGTGCTGCCAGCAACGGTGCCGACTCCGAGATTGGCCAAGGAGAGAAACTGGTCGTTGAACTGGATACACCAGCGACCAGCGTCACCTTCCAACTGGCCTGGCTGAACAGCCACAACGAAACGGCGGTCTATACCGTGCGTTATACCGACGGGTCCAGCGAGTCTCACCAGATCGCTGGTGGCCACGACGGAATTGAAGACCCGGTGACATTCACCGCCACGGTTGGCAAGACCATCGCAGCCATCGAGTTCTCAACACCCGCCGATGGTGCCCGTGTTGCTACCAGCGACTACCTGCTGCACACGGTTTCCTACGAGTCGGCCACAACGAACTACACGGTGGACATCACCGCCACACCAACGGACGTTGACCATTCGGAGAGCATCACCCAGCTGCTTGTGAAGACGCCAGCCGGTACGGCACTGTCTGGCGCCGAGAACCTGGGCACGGTGGACGGTGTCACCACTTGGAAGATTGCGCTGGACGGCAGCGGCGGGTTCACCAATACGGTGGCCATTGACCCGGATACCGGTGTCGTGACCGTCAAAGGTTTGACGCTTTCGGTGCCCGCGGAAATCACCGAGTTGACCGTCACGGCCACGGCGGAGGCGCGGGATGGCTCCTCAGGCACGGCTTCCGCTGCCGACTCCGTCACGGTGCTGATGGGCACGGCAGGCAGCGACGTACTGACCGGCGGCGATGGCAGCGACATCCTGATCGGCGGTGCGGGCAACGACACCTTGACCGGAGGCGCTGGCGCCGACGTGTTCAAGTGGTCGCTGGGTGACCAGGGCACGGCAGATTCCCCGGCGGTGGATCACATCACCGACTTCAGCAAGGCCGAGGGCGACACGCTGGACCTGCGCGACCTTCTGCAGGGCGAAAGCGCGGACACCTTGACCCATTTCCTGTCGTTCGGCGAGGAGGGGGGCAAGGCCGTGTTGAATGTCAGCACCACTGCGGATGGCGACGTGACCCAGAAGATCGTCTTCGACAACATGTCGCTGGTGCAGCTGGAAAACACCTTTGGGGCCACCAGCGCAGACGACCTCATCGCCAAGATGAAGTCTGCAGGCAACCTGGATACCCATTGATGCGGCAAGTTTGAATCGCGGCCGAGAGCGCGATCCAGGGAGGCAGGCCGGGGGGCCTTGCCGCCCATTCCGGGAGGCCATCTCAGATGGCCTCCTTTTTTTACGTGCCCGCCTTGGGTGGTGAAATTGATATTTTTTGTTGTTTTTATCAAATGCTGCTTGACTCCACATTTGGGAACCCCAAAAAAAGTCGGTTGCATAGATCACTTTAGTACCTAAGTCCAATACCCAAAATTCACACGCATCGATACGCTTGAGTCACTT
Source organism: Hydrogenophaga aquatica (assembly GCF_054780915.1). NCBI lineage: Bacteria > Pseudomonadati > Pseudomonadota > Betaproteobacteria > Burkholderiales > Comamonadaceae > Hydrogenophaga > Hydrogenophaga aquatica. The sequence goes on from NZ_BAAGVK010000021.1 coordinate 25,881, forward strand.
TTTCACTCAGGAGTACTGACATGGCCAAGTTCGCAACCGTTGCCTCCGTAAATGGCAACGCCGTCGTGGTGGGTTTGGATGGCACGGTCCGTCCGCTCAAGGTGGGGGACATCATTCAGAAGGGCGAGATCGTGCGCACCGCCGCTGGTGCACGCGTGGAGCTGGTGCTGGAAGACGGCCAGACCATGGCCGTGGCTCCTGAGCAGACGGTGCGCGTTGATGAGGCCGTGGCCCAGACCGAAAGCACCCCGGCCAGCCAGGAAGCTGCGCTGCAGGGCGGTACCGTGGACCAGATCCTCCAGGTGCTGGAGCAGGGCGGAGACCTGACGCAAGAGCTGGAAGCCGCGGCGGCCGGTGGTGGCGCCGGCAGTGGTGGTGACGGCAGCGACTTCGTTCGCTTGCTGCGCGTGACCGAAGGCGTGGACCCGCTGGCTTACGAGTACAGCTTCCAGCCCCTGCCTGGCCCTGAAGAGGTACTGTTGAGTGCCGCGGCTCCAGCTGTGGATGCCGAACCCGTGGTGGGCAATGTGACCCTGCGCTACATCCTGTTGGACGAGGAGGGGCAGCCTGTTCGCGGGGAGAACGGTGGATTCGTCTACATCGACGGTGACGATGTCATTGAAGGGACACCAGTCGGCTTGGTGGCTGAGGTGGATGTGCCTCCGACCGGGTCGGCTCTTGTCCTGACCTTGAGCAATGGCCAGACGATCACCATTCCTGTGGGTGAAAGTTTCGGATTCGTTCCGCTGGAAATTCGTGGTGATGACCAGTACATCCAAGGCACGGATCTCGTGGACGTTGCCGTGACCGGCGCCTCAGGTGGGCAGTACGACGAGCTGAATATCGATCAGGGTACAAGCATCAGCGTGGTGGACGACGACGACGCGACGACGGTGAGCCTGAACAGCCCGACGGTGAACGAAGGCGGCAACGTCACCATCACGGCGACGGTGACCAACGCACCGCAAGGCAATCTGGTGCTGACACTGAGCAACGGTCAGCAGATCACGATCCTGTCGGGCGAGACCAGCGGCAGCGTGACTTTCCCGGTACAAGGCGATGACCCGTACAAGGATGGCGAAACCTTCGAGCTGACAATCACCGATGCAGAAGGGGGCAACTATGAAGACCTCGACACCAGTGGTGCGGTGGCGACGGTGACGGTCAACGACACGATCGATGACACGGTGGTGACGCTGAACGACGTGACGGTGTCCGAA